>NZ_JADPZX010000001.1:612083-918125 GCF_015712165.1 Streptomyces spinoverrucosus
CCATGGCCGGGCCCGGGCCGCGACTGCTGGACCGGCTGCTGGGCGAGGTCGCGGCACGGCGTCGGGCCGGGCGGCGGATGCGGCTGTTCGCCGTGGCCGCCGCGGTGGTGTGCGCCGTGGCCGGACCCGCGATCGCGATCGTGGCCGAGCGCGGGGACCAGGCGGTACGCCTCGAGGCCACCGACGAGCGCTCCGGTGTGTGGGCGCAGGTCACGACCGAGGACGCGCCCTGGGGCAGCAAGGTGGTGCTGGAGGTCAAGGACGCGGCCGGCCCCCGGGCCTGCCAACTGATCGTGATCGGCGGCGACGGCTCGGAGGAGACGGCGACCAACTGGACCGTCCCCCGGCACGACGCCCGCCCCAACACCATGCAGGGCGCCACCGCCCTGCACCCCGACCAGATCGACCGCTACGAGGTGCGGACGTCGACCGGGGAGCGGCTGGTGACGCTGGACCCCAAATAGCGACGGGAGCCGGGGTCCGACTAGCGCCCACGGGATTCGGTCGGGCGGAGTGTCTCGTCGCGGATCCGGGCGCAGGTCTGGGTGAGCAGCCGGGAGACGTGCATCTGGGAGAGGCCCATCCGCTCGGCGATCCGGCTCTGGGTCCAGTCCTCGAAGAAGCGCAGGTAGAGGATGGCGCGTTCGCGCTGGGGCAGCCGCCGTACGGCGTCCTTGACGCTCTCGCGGTCGACGACGAGCTGGAATCCGTCGTCGGGTTCGCCCAAGAGGTCCGCGAGGCTCGGGCCGTCGGCGTCGCCGTCGCCGTTCGCCGCGTCCAGGGACAGCGCGCTGTAGCTCTCCAGGGCCGCCATGCCTTCGCGGACCTCCGCCTCGCACAGGCCGGTGCGGTGGACGAGCTGGGCGACGGTGGGGTGCGGGCTGCCGGGGGTGTGGGCCAGTTCGACGCAGGCGGCCCGGACCGTGTTGCGCAGGTCCTGGACGCGGCGGGGCACGCGCACGTCCCACATCCGGTCACGGAAGTGGCGGCGCAGCTCACCCCTGATCGTCGGTATCGCGAACGGTTCGAAGGCGCCCCGGCCCGGATCGAACCGGCGTATCGCCTTCAGCAGTCCGAGCGCGGCGACCTGCCGCAGGTCGTCGGTGGTCTCCCCCTTGTCCCGGAAGCGCCAGGCGATCCGGTGGGCCATCGGCAGCCACGCCCGCAGCAGCTCCTCCTGCACCCGGTCCTTCTCCGGTCCGTCCGGCAGCGCGGCCAGACGGCGGAAGGCGGCGGCGGTGTCGGGGGCGTCGCGGGCCGGGCGGGTGACGGTCTCGGTCGGGGCTGTGGTGACGACGGTCGTCATCGTGTGGTCCTCGAAGCCTTTCGGTCGGCTGTGGCGGTTGTTCCTACGGACCGTCCTTGCCCAGTACCCCCTTGCCCCTATTCATCACTTTCGCCCCTTTTTACCAAAAACCTCTTTTCGCCCCGGTCGCCGGGCAGGCCCCGGGCCGCGGTGTGAGACTGCTGAACGACGTGATCCGACCGCGGCGCGGTCCCGACGAGGGGAGACGAGGTGACGACGGCGGACCCCGGCGAGGGCCGACTGGAGGAGTTCCTCGCCAATCCGGACAACGTGGCGCTCGACCTGTCCACCGCCGTGGCCCGCTGCTCCAAGGCGCTCGGCCTGCAGCACTCCGTGGTCTACCTCGCCGACCTCCAGCAGCGCCGGCTGGTCCCGCTGACCGACGTCGCCTCCGCACTGCCCGTCGACGACTCCCTCGCGGGCTGGACGTACCGCACCCAGTCCCTGCGGGTGGAGGAGTCCGAGACCGGCGGCATGACGGCATGGCTCCCGCTGCTGGACGGGGCGGAGCGGCTCGGCGTGCTCGCGGTGCACTGCCCGGTGCTCAGCCCCGTCGCACTGCGCCGCAGCCGGGCCCTGGCCGCACTGCTGGCCATGATGATCACGTCCGCGCGGGCGTACAAGGAGTCCTTCGTTCGACGGACCCGCACCGAACCGATGCAGCTGCCCGCCGAGATGCTGCGCGCCTTTCTGCCGCCCCGCACGATCGGCACCGGGCACGTCATCTCCACGGCCGTACTGGAGCCCGCCTACGAGCTCGGCGGCGACGCCTTCGACCACGCCCTCACCGAGACCACGCTGCACGCCGCGGTCCTCGACGCCATGGGCCACAACCTGGCGTCGGGGCTCACCACTGCCGTGTCGCTGGCCGCCTGCCGCAACGCCCGGCGCACCGGCGCCGACCTGCCGGAGCTGGTGCAGAGCGTGGACGACGCGCTGGCCCGGTGGCTGCCGGAGCAGTTCTGCACCGGCGTGCTCATGCAGCTGGACCTGGCGAGCGGCGTGCTGCGCTGGACCAACTGCGGGCACCCGGCACCCCTGCTGATCCGGGACCAGCGGCTGCTCGTCGACGCGCTGGAGCGCGATGCTGATCCGCCGATGGGGCTGCCGTCGGTGCTGGCCGACCGGTCGCGGAAGGTGCACGAGGTCGCGCTCCAGCCCGGTGACCGGGTGTTGCTGTACACCGACGGGGTCACCGAGGCGCGGATCCGGGACGGCGACATGTTCGGTCTGGAGCGGTTCGCCGACTACGTCATCCGGGCCACCGCCGCGGGCGAGCTGGCGCCGGAGACCCTGCGCAAGCTGATCCACTCGATCCTCGACGCACAGCCGGGCCGGCTCCGCGACGACGCGACGATCCTGCTGGTCGAGTGGTGGCCGCCGACCCGCTGAACGGTCACTTGAGCAGCCGGGACAGCCTGCGGTCGGCGAGCGGCCTGCCACCGGTCTGGCAGGTCGGACAGTACTGCAGCGAGGAGTCGCTGAAGGAGACCTCGCGGATGGTGTCGCCGCACACCGGACAGGGCTCGCCGGTGCGGCCGTGCACGCGCAGGCCGCTCTTCTTCTCGGCCTTGAGCCGTCCGGCCGCCAGGCCGCGCGAGCGCTCGACGGCTTCCGTGAGCGTCGTGCGCAGGGCCTCGTACAGTCTTCGGGTCTCCTCGGGGGTGAGGGACGCGGCCAGTTTGAACGGGGACATCTTCGCCGCGTGCAGGATCTCGTCGCTGTAGGCGTTGCCGACGCCGGCGATGAGGCTCTGGTCGCGCAGGGCGCCCTTGAGTTGGCGGCGCTCGTCCTGGAGCAGGGCGGTGAAGCGGGCCTCGTCGAAGTCGTCGGCGAGTGGGTCGGGGCCGAGCCGGGCGACGCCGGGCACCTGCTGCGGATCCGCCACGAGGTACACCGCGAGCCGCTTCTGCGTGCCGGCCTCGGTGAGGTCGAAGCCCGCGCCGGTCTCCAGGGCCACGCGCAGCGCCAGCGGACCCTTGCCGGGACGGGGCGGGCCGTCGGGGAGGCGGTCCTTCCACTGGAGCCAGCCGGCGCGGGCCAGGTGGGTCACCAGATGCGGGCCGCCGTCCGTCTGAAGGTCCAGGAACTTGCCGTACCGGTGCACGGCCACGACCTGGTGGCCCTCGACGGCCGACAGGGGTGGGTCGTACGTCTTCAGCACACTGATCGCGACGGGCAGCACGCGCACGATCTCGTGGCCGACGAGGTGGTCGGTCAGGAAGTCCTTGAGCGCTTCGACCTCGGGCAGTTCCGGCATACGTCCAGAGTGCCATCCGGGACCGACAGTGCCGGGCGTGTTTCGAACGGGTCCGCTCAGTCCCGTTGCGGCACCACGAACTCGCACCACACGCACTTGCCGCCGCCCCGCGCCTCCACGCCCCACACGTCCGTGAGCGTGTCGACGAGCAGCAGACCGCGGCCGGAGACGCCGGAGGCGCCGGCCTCGCGGCGGCGGGGCAGGGCGCTGGAGGAGTCCTCGACCTCGACACGCAGCCGCCGGTCGGTGTCGGTCAGGACCCGCAGGGTGACGATCGCGGCGCCCTCGGTGTGCATCAGGGCGTTGGTGATCAGCTCGTCGGCGACGAGTTCGACCTCGTCGCAGCGGTCGGCGGCGCCCCAGGCGCGCACGGCGGCGCGGATCATGTGCCGGGCCTGCCGGAGGGCGTCGGGGTCGCCGGGCGCGACGTGCTGCTGGAGGCGGCCGCCGCTCTGCGGGGCGTCCGCGCCGCGGCGGCGCAGCAGGAGCAGCGCCACGTCGTCGTCGCCGCCGCGCTCCTCGGCCACGTCGATGAGCGAGTCGGCGAGTTTCCACACGTCCTGCGGGCCGGAGGCGACGAGCGCGGTGAGGACCTGCATACCGTCGTCGAGGTCGGCGCCGGGCTGTTCGACCAGGCCGTCGGTGCACAGGATCAGCGTGTGCCCGGGGTCGAGCTCGATGGTGCCGACGGGATACGCCAGGCGCCCGAACTCGGCGGACAGGCCGAGCGGCAGGCCGCCCTGGACGGGGGCGCGGCGGCAGCTGCCGTCCGGGGCCCGGATCAGGGGGTCGATGTGGCCGGCCCGGACGACCTGGACGACTCCGGTGGCGAGGTCGGCCTCGGCGTACAGGCAGGTCGCGAAGCGGTCGGTGTCCAGTTCGTGCAGGAAGACGGAGGCCCGGGCCATCACCGTGGCCGGTGTGTGGCCCTCGGCGGCGTACGCGCGCAGGACGATGCGCAGCTGGCCCATCACGGCGGCGGCGTGCGTGTCGTGGCCCTGGACGTCGCCGATGACCGCGCCGACCCGGCCACCCGGCAGCGGGATCAGGTCGTACCAGTCGCCGCCGATGTCCCGGCCGAGGGAGGCCGAGCGGTAGCGGACGGCGACGTCGGCGCCCCGCACACTGGGGATGGTGCGCGGCAGCATGGCCTGCTGGAGACCGCCGGCGAGGTCCTTCTCCTGCTCGTAGAACATCGCGCGCTGCAGGCTCTGCGCGATGCTGCTGCCGAGGGCGACGAGGATGTTGCGTTCGTCGGTCGTGAAGCCGTGGCGGTCGTTGTAGAGCAGGCCCATCGCGCCGATGGGGCGCGCCTGGACGATGAGCGGCAGGTAGGCGGCCGAGGTGATGTCGAGGTCGGTGATGTGCGGCCACAGGATCGGGTAGCCGTCGGCGAACTCCTGCGGGGACTCGATGAACCGCGGGCTGAGCGTGCGCACCACCTCGCTCATCGGGTAGGGCTCGTCGATCCGGGTGATCAGGGTGCCGGGTACGAAGCTGCCCTCGGGGCCCTCGGCGACCAGCCGGATCCGCCCGGCCTCCAGCAGGCCCATGACCAGGCTGGTCGCGCCCAGGTGGGTGACACCCTGGGTGTCCTTGAGGACGTCGATGACGTCCTGGACGGTGCGGGCGTTGGCGAGGGCGGCCGTGATGAGCTGCACGACGTTGCTCTGGTCCCGGCGGCCGGCCAGGTTCCAGGCGGTCTGGTCGCGGCGCGCCGCGTACTCGTTGAGCTCGCGGGTGGCGTCCCGGAGGATGCCGATGATCCGGCGCGGCCGGCCCGTGTCGTCGCGGCGGATGTAGCCCTGGGTGTGGGTCCAGCGCAGGGTGCCGTCGCGGCGGCGGATACGGAAGTACGCGCCGTAGTTCTCGCTGCCGTCCTTGATGGCCTGGGCCACCAGGCTGTCCAGCCGCCGCCCCTCGGCCGGGGGCACGCGCACGGTCAGGGACTCGGGGCGGCCGTCGTACTCGTCGGGGCGCAGGTCGAAGACCTCGTGGGCCTGGGCGTCCATGTGGAACAGACCGTTGTCCAGGTCCCAGTCGAAGCTGCCCATCTGGTTGAGCGCCAGGATCGGGTCCGGGTGGGCGGGCCAGTCGTCCGGGAGTGACAGGGCGCTCGCTCCCCGATCAACCATGGGCCCACCTTGCCAGGGTTCGACCAATTCTTCGACCGGATCAGGTCAGGTTCTTTGGCCGAACCTTTTCGATGCGGCTCTTGAGCGGTTCTCGAACGGTTCACGTTCGATCACTTCAGCTCGCGAAGAGGTCCGTCATGCTGCCGAGGATGCTGTCGGTGGTCTCCGGGGCGTCCGTGTCACCCACGTCGTCGCTCACGTCCGGGTCGTCCGGGACGAGTCCGCCGCCGTCGGGCAGGTCGGGGGTCTCCGGGACGGTCTCGGGGCCGATCTCGTCCGCGGGGGCCCTGGGCTCGACGGGCTCCTGAAGGGTCGGCTCGGCGGGCAGCGAGGGGGCCGTCCCGCTGTCCTCCGGGGGCAGGAGCGGGGCGCCGCTCTCCGGAGGCAGGAGCGGGGCGTCGCCCTCCGGAGGCAGGAGCGGGGCGTCGCCCTCCGGCGTGGGCGTGGCCGCGCCGGTCACGGGCTCCTCGGGCGTCGGCGTGGCCGCGCCGGTCGCGGGCTCCGCCGGCACCGGGGCCGCCTCCTCGCCGCCCTCCGCCGAGGAGGCCCCGTCGCTCGGCGCGCTCCCCTGCGGTCGCGGACGCGACGGGCTCGGCCGGTCCGGCCGCAACTCCGGCCTCGGTACGACCCTGTCGTGCCGGACGTCCTGCCCGATCCGCCGCTCGATCCAGGTGTCGTCGACGACGTTGTCGAGGGTGATGTCGGTGATGACCTGGGACGCCGGGGTCACCCTGATCACCTCGGTGGGCCGGTACCCGGCCCACGCCCGGCCGCCGCTGCCCGGCGTGCCCCGCATGGCGACGGGCGCGCCGAGCGGGTTGCCGCAGGCGCAGCGGACGCGGGGTACGCCCCGGTTGTCCACGAGGACTGCGGTGCCCGCCTGGAGGACGGCCTGGCGGGCTGTGGCGCGGCCGTCGCGGTACCCGTGATTGGTGACCCGGGTGTCGGCGCGCAGTTCGGCGGAGGTGAGCCCGCGCAGATAGCCCGGGATCGACGCCTCGGAGACACCTGCGGCGCGGGCGAAGGCCTGGGCCCTGCCCCGGTCGGCGGTGAGCAGGCGGATCTGGCGTTCGACGTCGCAGCTGCCGGCCCGGGCCCGGCCGCCGTAGAGGCCGGGGGTCAGGCCGGAGTAGGAGCGCACGCCGGTGAGGGTCGCCGGGGCGGTGAGGTCGGGGCCCGACCCGGCCGCCGGGGCAGACTGCGGCGTTCGGGTGACGGGCGCCGGGGTAGCCGAGGAGGTGGCCGTGGAGTCCGTGAAGGGGTCCGGGCCCTGGTCCCTGACCGGCTGGAGCAAGAGCTCCCCGCCCGCTGTCGCGACCTCGCCGCCCTCGGTGCCGCAGCCGGCGGTGAGCAGGGCCGCCGAGAGCGCGCAGGCCGCGACCAAGGTTCCGGTGGGTGTGCGCACCACGTTCTCCCGCCTCGTCCTGGGCATTTCGCCACTATTGTCTGCTTCACTCTCCTGGGTCACGCAAACGCAGAGCTCGACCACGGAAAGTGACATCACGGCCGGAGCCCGGGGGGAGGGCGCCAGAATGAAGGAGAGGAGCGCACGACCGTGGAGTGGTTCACCGCACCCGACTACTGGCTGACCCGGCTGGTCTTCCAGCGGGCCCTGGCGGCCGTCTATCTGGTCGCGTTCCTGACGGCGGCCCTGCAGTTCCGGGCGCTGATCGGGGCTCGCGGCATGCTCCCGGTCCCGCGCTATACCGAGTACGTACCGTTCAAGCGGGCGCCCAGCCTCTTCCAGCTCCACTACTCCGACCGCTTCTTCGCGGTGTGTGCCTGGGCGGGCTGCGCGGTGTCGGCGGCGCTGCTGGCGGGCGTGGACTCGATGGTGCCGCTGTGGGCCGGGATGCTGCTGTGGGTGCTGCCCTGGCTGCTGTACCTGTCGATCGTCAACGTCGGCCAGACCTGGTACTCGTTCGGCTGGGAGTCCCTGCTCCTGGAGGTCGGCTTCCTCGCGGTCTTCCTCGGCAACGACGAGGTGGCACCGCCGATCGTGGTGCTGTTCCTGCTGCGCTGGATCCTGTTCCGGGTGGAGTTCGGCGCGGGCCTGATCAAGCTGCGCGGCGACGCCTGCTGGCGCAAGCTGACCTGCCTGGACTACCACCACGAGACCCAGCCGATGCCGGGCCCGCTGAGCTGGTTCTTCCACCATCTCCCCCGGCCGCTGCACCGCGTCGAGGTGGCCGCCAACCACTTCACCCAACTCGTCGTGCCGGTCCTGCTGTTCACCCCGCAGCCGATCGCCACGGCCGCCGCCGCGCTGATGGTCGTCACCCAGCTGTGGCTGGTCCTGTCCGGCAACTTCTCCTGGCTGAACTGGATCACCATCGTGCTCGCCCTGGCGGCGATCCAGTTCCCCACCGACCCGCCGTCCGTGCCCGGCGCTCCGCTCTGGTACGCGGTCGTGGTCCTGGCCGTGGCCGCGCTGATCGCGTTCCTCAGCTACCGCCCCGTCACCAACATGATCTCCCGCCGCCAGGTCATGAACCGCTCCTTCGACCCGCTCCACCTGGTCAACACCTACGGCGCCTTCGGCAGCGTCAGCCGGGTCCGCTACGAGGTGGTCATCGAGGGCACCGCCGACGCCGTACCGCACGAGGACTCCGACTGGCGGGAGTACGAGTTCAAGGGCAAACCCGGCGATCCACGGCACTGGCCGCGCCAGTTCGCGCCGTACCATCTGCGGCTGGACTGGCTGATGTGGTTCGCGGCGCTCTCCCCGGCCTACGCGGGCTCGTGGTTCGGCGCCCTGGTCGAACGCCTGCTGGAGAACGACCGCGACACCCTGAGGCTGCTGCGCCGCTCCCCCTTCCCGCCCGACGAGCCCCCGCGCTTCATCCGCGCCCGCCTCTTCCGCTACCGGTACACGACCTGGCGGGAGCTGCGGGAGACGGGCGCGTGCTGGGACCGGACGTATGTGCGGGAGTATCTGCCGCCGACGCGGCTGGCGGAGGCAGCTCAGAGGTCGTAGACGCGGGTGGCGGTGGTCTCGAAGAGCTGGGCGCGTTCGTCCCGGCTCAGGTCGCTCGCCAGACCGCCCACGAGGGACGACACCTGCGCGTACGTCGCCGCCACCGTGCACACCGGCCAGTCCGAGCCGAACATCAGGCGGCCGGGTCCGAAGGCCTCCAGCGCGGTGTCCCAGTACGGGCGCAGGGGTGCGAGGGGCCAGGTGGTCCCGCCCCACAGGGCCGGGTCCATCTCCGTCACCAGGCCCGACACCTTGCACACCGTGTTGGGCAGCTCGCCCAGCGCCCTGATGTCACAGGCCCACGCTTCCGGCGCGCCGGAAGCGACGGGCGGCTTGCCCAGATGATCGAGGACGAAGGTCAGGCCGGGCAGCGAGGCCGCCGCCCGCACGCACGCGGACAGCTGATGCGGCAGCACGATCAGGTCGTAGACGAGGCCCGCCTCGGCCACGGCGGCGAGACCTCGGCGTACGTCCGGACGCAGCAGCCACTCGGGGTCCGGCTCGCCCTGGACCTGGTGGCGGATGCCCTTGAGGTACCGCCCGCCGGGGAGTTCCCGCAGCCGGGCGAGTTCGTCCGCGACGTCCGGACGGGTGAGGTCGGTCCAGCCGACGACGCCCGCGACCAGCTCGTGCGCGGCGGCCAGGGCCAGGAACTCCGGGGTCTCCTCGGGCACCGTCACCGTCTGGACGAGGACCGTGCGGTCGACGCCGGCCGCGCGGGCCTCGGGTGCGAGGTCGGTGAGGGTGAAGTTCCGCCGGAGCGGCTGGAGTTCGGGACCGGCTATCCACTCCTGGTCGCGGACCGACAGGTCCCAGACGTGGTGGTGCGCGTCGACGGTCACGGCAGTTCCTCCTTCGGGACGGGAGCCTCGGACGGCAGGAGCCCCGTCTCCCGCAGCTCCTGCCAGAACGCGGCGGGCACGGGCGTACGGAACTGCTCGGCGCAGTCGTCGACCTCGGCGGCCGTGCGGGCGCCCACGAGGACGTCGACGACCGCCGGGTGGGCGGCGCAGAAGGCGAGGGCGGCGGCGCGCAGGGTCGTGCCGTGGCGGTCGGCGATCGACTTCAGGCGCAGCGCACGGTCGAGCAACTCCGGTGGCGCCGCGGTGTAGTCGTACGTCGCTCCTGGTCGCGGATCCGCCAGCAGACCGGAGTTGAAGGCGCCCCCGATCACCACCGCCGTCCCGCGTTCCTGTGCGCTGGGCAGCAGGTCGGTGAGGGCGCTCTGGTCGAGGAGCGTGTAACGGCCGGCGCACAGCACCACGTCGACGTCGGTGTCGCGGACGAAGCGGGTGAGCATCGCGCTCTGGTTCATGCCCGCGCCGATCGCGCCGACCACGCCCTGCGAGCGCAGCCTCTCCAGGGCCGGGTAGCCCTCGCGGAAGGCCCGTTCGGCGTCGTTGTCGGGGTCGTGGAGGTAGACGGTGTCGACGCGGTCGAGGCCGAGGCGTTCCAGGGACGCGTCCAGGGTGCGGCGGATGCCGTCGGCGGTGAAGTCCCAGACGCGGCGGTGGGTGGCGGGGACCGCGAAGCCGTGAGCCAGGTCGTCGCCGGTGCCGTCGGCGGGTTCCAGACGGCGGCCGACCTTGGTGGAGATCGTGTACGCCGAGCGGGGGTGCTCGCGCAGTGCGGCGCCGAGGCGGCGTTCGGACAGGCCGAGGCCGTAGTGCGGGGCGGTGTCGAAGTGGCGGATGCCCTGACGCCAGGCGGCGGTCACGGCGTCGTACGCCTGCTCGTCGGTGAGCTCGGTGTGGAGGTTGCCGATTCCGGCGGCGCCGAAGGCGAGCTCGGCGCCGCTCATCGCTGGGCCGCCGGACGCAGGCGCAGCCCCTGCATGCCGCCGTCGACCGCCAGTGCCGTACCGGTCGTCGCGCCGGACAGTGGGCCTGCCAGGTAGGCGATGGCGCCCGCGACTTCGGCCGCCGTGACGAGGCGGCCGGCGGGCTGGCGGGCCTCCAGCGCCGCGCGCTCGGCGGCCGGGTCGTCGGCGGCGTCGAGCAGGCGGCCGATCCACGGGGTGTCCACGGTGCCGGGGTTGACGCAGTTGACGCGGATGCCCTCGCGGACGTGGTCGGCGGCCATGGCGAGGGTGAGGGAGTACACGGCGCCCTTGGTCGCGCTGTACAGGGCGCGTTGCGGCAGGCCCGCGGTGGCGGCGATGGAGCAGGTGTTCACGATCGCCGCGTGGGCGGACTCGCGCAGGTGCGGCAGGCAGGCGCGGGTCGTGCGGACCATGCCGACGACGTTGACGTCCAGGACCCGGTGCCATGCGGCGTCGTCGTTGTCCTCGACGGTGCCCTGGGCGCCGATGCCGGCGTTGTTGACCAGGACGTCGAGCCCACCGAGGTCGGCGACCGCGTCCGTCACCGCCTGTCGTACGGAGGCGTCGTCGGTGACGTCGGCCCGGTGGGCGAGGAGGGGCTTGTCGACCGTCGACGGGTCGAGGTCGAGGACGGCGACGCGCGCTCCCCGCTCCGCCAGGAGTTCGGCCGTGGCGCGCCCGATGCCGGAGGCGCCGCCGGTCACCAGGGCCCTGATGCCCTCGAAGTCGGTCATGCCGATTGCCCCTTCTCGTTCGTGTCGTCGCGGTCGACGGCCCAGACGGTGCCGTCGGGGAAGCTGTGGCGCGCGATGGACTCCGGGCGCATGGTGGCCGAGAAGCCGGGCGCGGTGGGTGCGAGGTAGTGGCCGTCCCGGATGCGGACCGGGTCGAGGAAGTGGTCGTGGAGATGGTCGACGTACTCGACGACCCGGTCGTCGGTGGTGCCGGAGACCGCGAGGTAGTCGAACATGGCCAGGTGCTGGACGAGTTCGCACAGGCCGACCCCGCCGGCGTGCGGGCACACCGGGACGCCGAACCTGGCGGCGAGCAGCAGGATGGCGAGGTTCTCGTTGACGCCGCCGACGCGGGCCGCGTCGAGCTGGAGGACGTCGATGGCGCCGGCCTGGAGGAACTGCTTGAAGACGATCCGGTTGTGGGCGTGCTCGCCGGTGGCGACCCTGACCGGGGCGACGGCCCGGCGGATCGCCGCGTGGCCGAGGATGTCGTCGGGGCTGGTGGGCTCCTCGATCCAGTACGGGTCGAACTCGGCGAGGGCCCGCGTCCAGCGGATCGCCTCGTCGACGTCCCAGCGCTGGTTCGCGTCGATCGCCACGCGGACGTCGGGGCCGACCACGGCACGGGCGACGCGGCAGCGCCGGATGTCGTCGTCCAGGTCGGCGCCCACCTTGAGCTTGATCTGCCGGAAGCCGTCGGCGACCGCCTGGGTGGCGAGCCGGCTGAGCTTGGCGTCGTCGTAGCCGAGCCAGCCCGGTGAGGTGGTGTAGGCGGGGTAGCCGCGCTCCAGCAGCCGGGCCCGGCGTTCCTGGGCCCCCTCGCGCCCGCGCCGCAGGATGGTCAGCGCATCCTCGGGGGTGAGGGCGTCCGTGAGGTAGCGGAAGTCGATCTGGCTCACCAGCCACTCGGGCTCGGCGTCGGCGAGCAGCTGCCACAGCGGTCGGCCGGCCCGCTTGGCGGCCAGGTCCCAGACGGCGTTGACGACCGCGCCGATCGCCATGTGCAGCACGCCCTTCTCGGGCCCGAGCCAGCGCAGTTGGCTGTCGCCGATCAGGGCGCGGTTGAGGCTGCCGGGGTCCGCGCACAGCTCGTCGACCGAGCGCCCGATCACATGCCCGCGCAGCGCCTCGATCGCGGCGACCTGGACCTCGTTGCCGCGCCCGATGGTGAAGGTGAAGCCGTGCCCCTCGTGGCCGTCGGCCGCGTCGGTGCGCAGGACGACGTAGGCCGCCGAGTAGTCGGGGTCCGGGTTCATCGCGTCGGAGCCGTCGAGTTCGCGGGAAGTGGGGAAGCGGATGTCGTGGGTGTCGACGGCGGTGATGCGGGCGGGGGTGGAGGGCACAGAACGCCTTTCGGTCCGAGGCATCGACGTCCCGCTTATTTATCAGACCACTTGGACCCTCCGATACCCTCCTGACGATCTTTCTTCGCCTCTCACGCGATAGTGGTCGGACCACCTCGCTGGTTAGACTGCGGCGGACCGGCGACAGGAGAAGGCGTGAACGAGACGGAGACAGTGCCGGCCCCGCAGAAGGGCACGGTGCCCCAGCGCGCCATCGAGCGGATCAAGACGCTGATCGGCGAGGGGGTCCTCGAACCCGGCGCGCGGCTGCCCACCGAGCGCGAACTGGCGGCCCAACTGGGCATCTCCCGCAGCTCGATGCGGGAGGCGATCCGCGCGCTCACGGTGATGGGCGTCCTGGAGGCCCGGCACGGCTCCGGCATCTACGTCACCCAGCTCCAGGCCGGCGACCTGCTGGAGACCTTCGGTGTGGTGGCCGACCTGTCGCGGGGCCCGCGTCTGGTCGAACTGCTGGAGGTCCGCCGCATCCTGGAGTCGACGGCGACCGCGCTGGCCGCCGCCCGCATCACGCCCGAACAGCTCGCCGAGGTCGAAAGGCATCTGGTGGCGATGGACGCCACCGACGACCCGGAGGAGGTCCTCGCCCACGACCTCGCCTTCCACCGCGCGATCGCGGCCGCCGCCGGCAACGAGACCATGGCGGCCATCCTGGAGGGCCTGTCCTCGCGCACCTTCCGGGCCCGCGTCCGGCGCGGCTACCAGGAGGAGGCCGCCATCGCCCGCACCCGCCGCGAACACACCGCGATCCACCGCGCCCTCGCCGCCCGCGACCCGGAGGCGGCGCGGGCGGCGGCGGCCACGCACGTGGGCGAGGTGGAGGAGTGGCTGCGCGCGCAGGTCGGCGACTAGTACGTGCCCTCCGTTTGTGAGGGTTGACCTGTTCACCGGACCAGGGACCGGTGCCGGGCTAGCGTGCGCATGCCACTGTTTGTGTGAGAGTGCACCCAGTGCACAAGGGGGGTTGTCATCACATGCGGAGCATGCGCAGAGCACTGGCGCGACTGACGATCGCGTTACTCGCCGGGGCCGGTCTCGTCCTCGCCGGCCCGGGCGCCGCCCGGGCCACGACCACGGTCGAGATCCCGGCGGCCACCGCCGACGGCATCTCGGCGACCGTGAAGTTCTACGGCGCGGTCGTCCCACGCCACTACAACCCGGACCCCACGGCACCCTTCGGGGACCGCAAGTGCCTGAACACCTACCACGACTACAACCCGACCCCCGGCTGCGGCGGCTTCAAACTGGACGTCCGGCTGCACAACGTCCGCAACCAGCCCGGATACCTCGCCGGGCTGCGCAGCTCCGTCTACGGTTTCCAGGCCTACGCCGACACCGCGCGCACCTTCGGCTGTCTGCGCCCCGACGGCACGTTCGACCACGCCACGGGCTTCGTGGTCCGCACCGAGCGGCAGGCCCTGCTGCCGACGTACTACTACACGGACGCGAACTGGATCATCCACCAGCACCGCGAGTACCCCGACCAGGACTTCGGCCCGCACTTCTACATGAACTTCCCGGCCGTCGAGGTGAGCTGCCCCGAGGGCACGACCCCGACGCAGTACGGACTGAAGGTCACCAACGTCCAGGTCACCATCGCCGACGACAACGTCTTCGGCCACACGACCTGGAGCACGCCGGGGCCGTTCTACGCCTGACCTCGCCGCAGCCGGAGGGTGACCAGCTCGAAGGGACGCAGGCGTACGGTCATCCGCTCGCCGTCGACCACGGGCGCGGCGGCCTCCGGCAGCGGGCGTTCCAGCAGGTCGGTGACCGTGACGCCGGTGACCTCGAAGCCGGCGGTGAGCGTGGCCCGGGCCCGGCCGCCGTGAGCCTCGTGGAAGCGGACCACCACGTCACCGCTGCCGTCGTCGGCCAGCTTGACGGCCGTGATCACAACGGCGTCCTGGTCGACCGTGACGAGCGGCGCGACGTCCTGAGCGCCGGTCGTCACGCGCTCGGGCAGGTTGATCCGCCACCCCTCCCGCACCGCGTCGCCGATGCCCGCGCCGGGCACGAGGGCGTGCCGGAAACGGTGCACGCCCTGGTCCGTCTCGGGGTCCGGGAAGCGCGGGGCGCGCAGCAGGGAGACCCGGACCGTGGTGGTCGTACCGCCGTCGCCGTCGGTGCGGACGGCGCGGGTCACGTCGTGCCCGTACGTGGAGTCGTTGACGACGGCGACGCCCCAGCCGGGTTCCTCCAGGTGGACGAAGCGGTGGTTGCAGGCCTCGAACTTGGCGGCCTCCCATGAGGTGTTGGTGTGCGTGGGCCGGTGGAAGTGCCCGAACTGCGTCTCGGAGGCGTACCGTTCGGCGTGCACGTCGAGCGGGAAGGCGAGCTTGAGGAACTTCTCCGTCTCGTGCCAGTCGACCTCCGTGTCCAGCACCAGCCGCCGCTCCCCCGGCGGCAGCGACAGCACCTGCGTGACACGCGACGCGCCGAAGGACCGTACGATCCGCACCGACGCGCCGTCCTCACCCGGGGTGATCTCGTCGAGACCGGTCAGGTCGGTGACGGTGTTGCGGTAGAACTCGTCGACGTCCCAGGCGTCCCACATGTTCGGGAAGTCGGGGTGGAGCTGGAGAAGGCCCGCGACCCGGCCCGGGGCGACGGTCTCGCGGTCGGCCTCGATGTCGTACACGGAGACGACAAGGCCCCGGTCGTCGATCCCGATCCGCAGCAGGCCGTTGTCCAGGACGTACCCGCCCTCCTCGCGAGGGCTCACCGACGTCGCCCCTTCCGCGACCCGAACACCGGCACCGCCCGCGGGGATGCCCCGCCTGCTGTGCGGCGCGGCGTTGAAGACCAGCTCTCGCTGCCCCTCCCCCGCCAGCGCCCGCTGGGCCGCGTCGATGATCGCGTTCAGCTCGCCGGCGATCCGCTCATAGGTCGCGCGCGCCTCGCGGTGCACCCAGGCGATGGACGAGCCGGGCAGGATGTCGTGGAACTGGTGCAGCAGCACCGTCTTCCAGACGCGGTCCAGCTCGTCGTACGGATAGGGGAATCCCGTGCGGACGGCGGCGGTCGCGGCCCACAGTTCGGCCTCCCGCAGCAGGTGTTCGCTGCGCCGGTTGCCCTGCTTGGTCTTGGCCTGGCTGGTGAGGGTGGCGCGGTGGAGTTCGAGGTAGAGCTCGCCGACCCAGACGGGCGGATGGGGGTACTCGGCCTCGGCCTTGGCGAAGAAGGCCGCCGGGGTCTCCCAGGTGACGGTCGGGGAGCCTTCGAGGTCGCGCAGCCGGGCCGCCCGGGCGACCATCTCGCGGGTGGTGCCACCACCTCCGTCGCCCCAGCCTGAGGGGGCGAGGGAGTGGCGGGCGTTGCCCTTGTCCCTGAAGTTGCGGGCGGCGTGGGCGAGTTCGCTGCCCTTCATGGAGCAGTTGTAGGTGTCGACGGGCGGGAAGTGGGTGAAGATCCGGGTGCCGTCGATGCCTTCCCAGGCGAAGGTGTGGTGCGGGAACTTGTTGGTGCGGGACCAGGAGATCTTCTGCGTCAGCAGGTACTTGGAGCCCGCCGCCTTGATGATCTGCGGCAGCCCGGCGGCGAAGCCGAAGGTGTCGGGCAGCCAGGCCTCCTCGTTGTCGATGCCGAACTCGTCGAGGAAGAACCGCTTGCCGTGCACGAACTGCCGGGCCATCGCCTCCGAGCCGGGCAGGTTGGTGTCCGACTCCACCCACATCCCACCGGCGGGTACGAACCGTCCGTCCGCCACCGCCTTCTTCACCCGCGCCCACACCTCGGGCCGGTGCTCCTTCACCCACGCCCACTGCTGTGCCTGGGACATGGCGAACACGAAGTCCGGCTCGTCGTCCAGCAGTGCGGTCATGTTGGCGGTGGTACGGGCCACCTTGCGGACGGTCTCGCGCAGCGGCCACAGCCACGCCGAGTCGATATGGGCGTGGCCGACGGCGCTGATCCGGTGCGCGGAGGGTGAGGCGGGGCTGGACAGGACGTCGGTGAGGCGGGAACGGGCCCGCGCCGCCGTCCCGTTGACGTCCTGGAGGTCGATCGCGTCCAGCGCCCCCTCCACCGCCCGCAGGATCTCCCAGCGGCGGGCCGAGTCGGCGGGCAGCTCGGCCATCAGCTCGCCGAGCACCTCCAGGTCGGTCACCAGCTGCCACACCGTCTCGTCGAAGACGGCCAGGTCCATGCGGGTGAGGGTGTACTGCGGGGCGCTGCCCGCGGTCTCCTTGTCGCCCAGTTCGGTCGGCCGGAAGGGGTGGTGGCCGAGGATGACCGGGTTGGAGGCGGCCTCGATGTGCAGCCGCACCTCCTCACCGCCCTCGACGGGCGCGCCGATGCGCACCCACTGGTTGCGTGGGTTCAGGCCCTTCACCGGCGTGCCGTCGGGCCGGTAGACCAGGCCCTCGCACTGGAAGCCGGGCATGTTCTCGTCGAACCCCAGGTCGAGCAGCGCCTCGACGGTCTTTCCGGCCCACGCCTCGGGGACGGTGCCGGTGACGCGGAACCAGCTGGTACCCCAGGGGGCACCCCACCGGGCGCCCACCTCGACGGGCCGCGGCTCGGCCGCAAGGCCCTCGGCGACCGGCACCGGCTCGTCGGGGGCGTGCCACACCGCCACGTCCAGCGGTACGGACTCGGGGTACACGGCGGGGCGGACGCGTTCTTCGAGGACTCGCCTGAGGCGGGCCTCGACGAGGCTGCGGTCGTCATGCATGCGGGGCGCTCCGTGGGTCGTCGGGATCCGACGAGAGGTACAGCTTTCCTGCGGCACGCGGTTCGAACCGTCCCCGCGCCGACCTCTCGACGTGACAGCTGATGTCCGGGCAGAGTTCTCCCCACGTACTCGCCAGTAGCCCCCATACCGAGGAGCGCCCGTGACCAATTGGGTCGGACGGACCGCCGTCGAGATCGCCGCCGCCGTGCAGGAGAAGCGGGTCACGCCGCGGGAGGTGGTGGCCGGGCATCTGGCGCGGATCGAGCGCCTGGACGGACGGATCGGGGCGTTCCGTGCCGTCCGGGCCGAGCGGGCGCTCGCCGAGGCGGACGAGGTGGGCGCGCGGGCCGACTTGGCCGAACTGCCGCTCGCGGGCGTGCCCGTGGCCGTCAAGGACAATCTGGCCGTCCGGGGCGAGAGCACGCGGATCGGCTCGGCCGCGACGCCGGACGTGCCCGCCGAGCAGGACCATGTCACCGTCGCCCGGCTGCGCGCCGCCGGTGCGGTCGTGGTGGGGCTGACCAATGTGCCGGAGTTGTGTGTGTTCGGTACGACCGAGGGGGTGCACGGGATCGCCCGGAACCCGTGGGACACGACGCGTACGGCGGGCGGTTCGTCCGGCGGCAGCGCGGCGGCGGTCGCGGCGGGCATGGTGCCGATCGCCCTCGGCAACGACGGGATGGGCTCGCTGCGCATACCGGCGGCCAACTGCGGTGTCGTCACCATCAAGCCGGGGCGCGGGGTGGTCCCGGCCGGCATCAGCGACGGCGACTGGTTCGGCATGTCGGAGAACGGTCCGCTGGCCACGACCGTCGAGGACGCCCGGCTGATGCTGTCCGTCCTGGCCGGTACCGACGTCGTACGGCAGGACGCGGGCGCCACCCGAAGAGTCGCCGTCTCCCTGCGCAGCCCCCTCGCCGGCGTCACCATGGGCAAGCCGTACACGGACGCCGCCCGGGAGGCCGGCGGGGTGCTCGTCAAGGCCGGTCACCAGGTGCGGCGTGCCGACCCGCGGTATCCGGCGACGCTGAGCTTCACGTCGTTCGCCCACTGGACGGCGGGCACCTGCGTCGACTCCCAGGGGCTGGACGTGCGGCTGCTGGCCCGGCGCACGCGCGTCCACGCGGCCGTCGGGCGACGGTTCGTCCGAACCGTGCGCGTCGGCACCGGCCGGGAGGAACTGCGCCGGCGCCTGGAGCCGTTCTTCAGCGAGTACGACGTGCTGCTCACGCCCGCGCTGGCGCGCCGCTCACCCAAGGCCGGGCCCTGGCACGAGCGGGGCTGGCTGCGCAACGTGGCCGCCAACACCAACTACTCGCCGATGACTCCCCCGTGGAACCTGACCGGCTGGCCCGCGATGGCCGTGCCGTTCGGCAGTCTGCCGTCGGGCGCACCCTGCGCCGTACAGCTCGTGGGGCGGCCCGGGTCGGAGGCGGAACTGCTGGAGGTGGCGGGACAGTTGGAGGCCGCTCGCCCGTGGCAGCGGACGGCGCCGCTCGACTAGAGGGTCTTGTGCATGATGCGCAGGCTCACCCTGCCGTGCTTTGGGTGGTCGTACGCGTCCGGCACCGTGCCCAGGATCGTGAAGCCGAGGGACGTCCACAGCTGGACGGCCGGGTTGGTCTCGACGACCGCGTTGAACACCATGGCCCGGTAGCCGTGGGCCTTGGCCTCGGTCAGGATGTGCTCGGCGAGGGCGCGTCCGATGCCGCGGCCGGCCTGGTCGGGATCGACCATGAAGCCGGCGTTGGCGATCCGGGCGGCGGGGCCGCCGTAGTTGGGGGTGAGGTAGGCGGAGCCGATGACGGCTCCGTCGTCGTCCTGGGCGACGTACACGCGCTTGGCCGGGCTCATCCACAGGGCGCGGGCCGCTTCCTCGGTGGTGTCCGGGTCCCAGGTGTACGTCTCGGCGGCGGCGACGATGCGGTGCCAGAACGGCCAGATGTGCGGCCAGTCGTCGGCCGTCGCTTCCCTGATCAGCATGGGCGTGAGTCTCGCACGCCCATGCTGTCGGCGATCGCGAAGGGCTCCTGCCGGTCAGTCCACGCTGGGCAGGATGTGCGGCTCGGCAAGGTCGTCCTCGTAGCCCGCCAGGCGGATCGGGGCGGATCGGGCCCACACGTCGAGGCTGCCGATCTCGCCGGGCCGGCGGCCCGCGCGCTCCGTGCGTTCCTTGGGGCGCTGTTCGCGATTCGTCTTCTCCGGTGTCACCGCGCACTCCTTATGTGTCGGGTCACCCTCGGGGCGCGCCGGCGGCCTGCGGTCCGCTCGCCGACGCCCGTTCGGGTCTGCCATGTGCTGTTGGACGCGGTGGCGTCGGTAACTCGCGTGAGAGCAGGCCGTTGTGCACCGGCTTGTCCCGGGACGGACGATGGGTGTGGGTAGGGACCCGTTGCTGCTGTCCGTCGGGACCAGATTAACCAAATGAGCGGGGGTCCGCTCGATAGGGCTGAAAACTGCGGGTAACGATCACGAGTCATCGCGTGTACGACTGGGCTAATTTTGCGGCTATTTGTAACGAAATGGACCCATAGTGACTCACCCGACCGGCCTACCCGGGCGAACAGGACGGCGACCGACGGTCGTCGTGGCGTCGCGCAGTTCAAGTCCCGTTGGCCGATTCGCAAGGCGGCCATGATCTGCTGACGTTCGGCAACGGCTTGTCCGGCGGGAGGACTGACGCATGGAGCTGCGCAGTGTCGAAGAGCTGATGGATCTGCTGTACGCCTGCCGTGGCGCCTGGGACACCCCGGACCGCAGCGGCGACCCGGTCGACCTGCACGACCACGCGCTGCAGACGGCCGCACTGCTGCGCCGAAGTCGCCCCGCCGACAAGGAACTCCAGGTCGCGGGCCTGGTGCATGACATCGGACATCTGCTGCGGCCCGGCGACGACGCGGGGCACGCGGACCACGCCGCGGACGCGGTACGGTCCCTGCTGGGCGAACGGGTCGCCCGTCTCGTACGACTGCATGTGCCGGCCAAGCGCTATCTGGCCGCCGTCTCTCCGGAACGCGGCCTGTCCCCGCAGAGCGCCCTGACCCTGACCCGGCAGGGCGGGGCGATGAGCCCGGCCGAGGCGGCCGCGTTCGCCCGGGACCCACTGGCCGAGGACGCCGTGACCCTGCGGCAGGCCGACGACGCGGGCAAGGTCGTCGGACTCGACGCCGGGGTGCTGGAGGACTGGCGCACGGTCCTGGAACTGGTCGCGGCGCGGAACTCCCGGCTCGGAGCCGTCGACTGATCCCCACGGACGGACACCACCGGGCTCAGGCGCAGCGCGGGCTCGGCACCGTGGAATGACCTGGCGACCGGAGGCTGGACTGGGCGACTCGGGCCGACCGCGACCGCAGATCGGGCTCGGCCCATTCGGCTGTCCGCGACCGCCGACGGCTGGCTCGACGCCTTCGAGCGACCGTAGCCACCGGCGGCCGACCGCGACCACAGGCATCAGGCTCAGACCGTTGACGGTCGAAAACGCCGGGGGCCGACTCGGCGGCTTCGAATGACCGTAGCCACCGGCGGATGACCGGGCGGCTCGGGCTGACCGCGGCCGGTGGCGGTCGGCTCCGTGGCTTCGGCTGGTCGGACCGTCCGCGCCAGGATCAGCGCCGTCGGCGGCGGCGGTGGTGGACAGGCGCGGGCGGTGGGCCGGTGGGATCATGGAGCTGGCGCGCCTGTCGGCCCGCACGCCTCGGCAGCCGGGTCGGGACGCTCCGGCAGGCCGCCGTGAAGAAGGTGGCACACATGAGCGACACCACGCCGCCCGCGCGCCCCCGGCGCACCCTCGATGTCGGAGGCCTGTCCCGCACCGTCCTGTTCTTCGCGCTGGCCGTGAGCGCCCTGCTGGTCGGCGTGGCCGCGCTGCTGATCGGCATCTCCTGGATGGACCTCGTCGACAACGCCCGCCAGAGCTGGTGAGCGCGGCTCACCACTTGCCGGGCGCGTAGTCCTTCAGGAAGACGCCATAAAGATCCTCGCCCGCCTCGCCGCGCACGACCGGGTCGTAGACGCGGGCCGCGCCGTCGACCAGGTCGAGCGGGGCGTGGAAGCCCTCCTCGGCGAGGCGCAGCTTGTCGTAGTGAGGGCGTTCGTCGGTGATCCAGCCGGTGTCGACGGAGGTCATCAGGATGCCGTCGGTCTGGAACATCTCCTGGGCGCTGGTGCGCGTGACCATGTTCATCGCGGCCTTGGCGGCGTTGGTGTTCGGGTGTCCCGCGCCCTTGTAGCCGCGGCCGAAGACCCCCTCCATCGCCGAGACGTTGACGACGTAGGCGCGTCCGCTCTCCGCCTTCCGAGCGGCGTCGGCCATGGCCGGCCGGAGCTTGCTGATCAGGATGAACGGCGACGTGTAGTTGCAGAGCTGGGTCTCCAGCAGTTCCACCGGGGAGATCTGGTCGATGGTCTGCACCCAGGTGTTGGTCTCGACGACGTCCGGGACCAGGCCGCCCGCGTCGATCGCGGTGCCGTCGAGGTGCCGGGCGACGCTGGCGTTGCCCGCGACCAGCGCGAGGTCGGCGACCTTCTGGGCGTCGAGGTCGCTGGTGCCGAGGGGCAGCGCGGCGAGGCCGTCGACCGCGCCGGAGTTGAAGGCGCCGATGACGTGGTGGGCGGGGAGCTCACCGGCGGGCAGCGGGGCGCTCTCGCCGTCGACCAGGGCGGCGTAGGCGGAGGGCAGGCGGCGCACGGTCTGCGTCGCGTTGTTGACGAGGATGTCGAGGGGGCCCGCCTCGGCGACCTGGTCGGCGAGGGCCACGGCCTGGGCCGGGTCGCGCAGGTCGATGCCGACGACCTCCAGGCGGTGCATCCAGTCCGCCGAGTCGTCCATGGCCTTGAAGCGGCGGATGGCGTCCTTCGGGAAGCGCGTGGTGATCGTCGTGTGCGCGCCGTCGCGCAGCAGCCGCAGCGCGATGTACATGCCGATCTTGGCGCGACCGCCGGTGAGCAGGGCGCGCTTGCCGGTGAGATCGGCGCGGGCGTCCCGCTTGGCGCGGTTCAGGGCGGCGCAGTCGGGACAGAGCTGGTGGTAGAAGTAGTCGACCTCGACGTACCGGGTCTTGCAGGTGTAGCAGGAGCGCGGGCGCTGGAGTATTCCCGCGATCGTGCCCTCCTCCGTGCGCGACGACGGCAGCAGGCCCTCGGTCTCGTCGTCGATGCGCTGCGCGGAGCCGGTCGCCGTGGCCTCCGTGACCGCCTTGTCGTGGGCGGTCTTGGCGGCCCGGCGCTCCTGGCGGCGGCGCTGCTTCACGGTGCGGTAGATGCCGGCGGTGGCCCGGCGCACGGCGATCGCGTCGGGGTGGTCGACCTCCAGCTTGTCGAGCTCCTCCAGCACGCTCAGGCAGACGGCGAGCCGCTCCGGGTCGATGCCGGGCCCGTACACGACCTCGTCCGTGATCGCCGAGCCGTCCTCTGTCACCGTCATCGCCGCTGCCGTTCCCTGGATCTGCCGTCGCGGCGCTCCGGTCGCGCCCGCATTCGAACGGCAGATTTTACGGAGCGCCGGGCCACACCGCCAAACCCGTCATGATCAGGGCGCACAGGCCTTGATCAGCGTCTCCAGCTCGTCCGCCACCGCCTGGGCGAACCGGTCCAGGTCCGGTACGGCCGCCGCGTCGGCGACGAGCCCGTAGTGGACCTGCCCCCGGTACGTCGAGACGGCGACGGCGAGGGACTGGCCGGCGGCCAGCGGCGCGAAGGGGAACACCTCCGTGAGCGGGTTGCCGCCCAGCTTCAGGCCGAGGCCGGGCAGCGGCACGCTGGTGACCAGGATGTCGAACCACAGCCGCGCGGCCTGGCTGACCAGCGGCCCGCCGAGCCGGTGACCGAGCGCCGGGACGTGATCGGCGAGCAGCGCGACGGCACCCGCGCCCCGGTTGGGCCCGGCGTCCTTGTTGCGGTCCATGGCCGTGCGGACCGCGTCGAGGCGGGCGAGCGGGTCGGGGTCGTCGACCGGAAGCCGTATCAAGTAGCCCGACAGCCGGTTGCCCTGTGGGTGCGCGGTGCGCGGGCGGCGCTTGGAGACCGGGATCAGGGCGCGGGGGGCGACGCCGTCGCTGCCGTCGCCGCGTTCGTCGAGCCAGACGCGCAGGGCGCCGGCGACGACGGCGATCAGGACGTCGTTGACGGTGCCGCCGACGGCCTTGCGGATGCGGTGGACGTCGTCGAGGTCAAGGACCACTCCGGCGGTACGGCGGGTTCCGGAGGGTTCGGAGGTCAGCGCCGGCGAGGAGCGCACTCCCAGAGTGGACAGGGCGACCGATGCGCCGATGTCGAGGGCGCGGCCCACGTCGGACAGGGCGCCGCGCACCAGGCCGGGCAGTTTGCGCACGTCGGGCAGCGGGCGGCGGGGCGGCTCCGTCGGGCGGGGGCGGGACGGGGGCAGGTCCGTGGGGTCCAGGACCGCCGCCGCCAGGGTCAGGGCGCGCAGGCCGTCGGCGAGGGCGTGGTGGAACTTGAAGAGCACGGCGAACGACACGCCGTCCTCCCCGGGCAGCACATGCGCTTCCCACGGCGGCCGGTCGCGCTCCAGCGGACGCTCCATCAGCCGGCCCGCCGCCGCCTGGAAATCGGCCGTCGGGGCGTGCAGCCGGACGTGGTCGAGCGGGTCGAAGTCCGGGGCCGGCTCGCGGGCCGCGCCGCCGAAGGCCAGGGGCTGCCGCAGGTCCCGGGGCCGCCATACGTTCCGGATCCGCATCCGGAGCCCGGGCACGGCGGCGGCACGCGCGGCGAGCAGGTCGGCGGCGTGGGCGCCCGCGGCGGGCGAGTGGGACGTGAACACGCCGAGCGCCCCCAGGTGCATGGGGTGCCGGTCGGACTCGATGTTCCAGAACGCCAGGTCGAGGGGAGCGAGCAGGTCGTCAGAAGTCAATGGCTTGCCTCGCGTCGACGACGGGTGGGCCAGCAGTCAATCGCCCACGCGCGATTACGGTCAAGTACGATCAGGCTACGCACAGTTAACAGCAGATTAAGTCCCGACGCGTCGGAAAGCGGTGGGACTCACGGGGACTCATGTGACATAAGTGGTCGCGAACCAGGGGCAGGGACGGCACGGAGACGTAAGGAGCGTCACACGAGCACGCGCCGAGCGCCACACGGGACGTCCGGACCTGCCACGGAGACTCCCGGGCCCCGCGCGCGGTTCCCGGCCTCGACGCGGAGACCTCCCGACAACCACACGCGTCACCCCTGACCACGACGCGGAGACCTCCCCACACCACGCGCGGCGTCCCGGCCTCGACGCGGAGACCTCCCCACACCACACGCGGCGTCCCGACCACGACGCGGAGACCTCCCCACACCACACGCGGCGTCCCGACCACGACGCGGAGACCTCCCCACACCACACGCGGCGTCCCGACCACGACGCGGAGACCTCCCCACACCACACGCGGCGTCCCGACCACGACGCGGAGACCTCCCCACACCACACGCGGCGTCCCGACCACGACGCGGAGACCTCCCCACACCACACGCGGCGTCCCGACCACGACGCGGAGACCCCCCCCACACCACACACGTCACCCCGACCACGACGCGGCGACCTCCGGAAACCGCGCGCGCTGTGCCAGCGCGACAGTGGGGGACCTTCCGGGCGCCACGCCCGGCGTCCGGCGCGAAACGGCGAACCGCCCGGCGTCGCCCCAGGCGTCTCGCGAGGGCAGCACACAGAACGCCCGCCGCGCGACACGCGCGGAGTCCGGACGCGACACGGGAACCGCCGGACGCCGCACCCGACGTCTCTGGGCAGCACAGGGAAACGCGCGACGCGCACCGTCCCGCCGACACCGGCGAACCTCCGCCGCCGCCACCCGACGTCTCCGGGCGGCACACGGAAACGCCCGCCGCTCAGCGTCCCGCCGCCACAGGGCGAACCTCCGGCGCCGCACTCGCGCCTCTGGGCGCTACACAAGACGCTCCACATGCGTCACGGAGGCCGCAAGACGCCACACGCAGTGGCCGGCGCTGCGCTACCGGGTCGGTGGACCTCACCCAGCCTCCGGGCGCGCGCCGAAAGGGCGGGGGGCCGCTCGGAGGCCCTCCCGTACGGCGCACGAGATTGGGTCGAACGAGTAGTCGACCCTCCCCCCTCACGGCACCCGCTGCCCCTTCCCCAGTGCGATCACCCCGCCCTTGGACACCGTGTACAGCTCCGCGTCCCGCTCCGGGTTGACGCCGATCGTCGCGCCCGGGGGCACCTCGACGTTCTTGTCCAGGACGGCGCCCCGCACCACCGCACCCCGCCCTATGTGCACGTTGTCGTGCAGCACCGAGCCCTGGACGACCGCTCCCGGGTCGACCACCACACCCGGCGACAGCACGGACCGGGTGACCTGCCCCCGGATCAGACAGCCGGCGCTGATGATCGACTCCCCCGCGATGCCGCCCGCGTTGAAGCGTGCCGGGGAAAGCTGGTTGGAGTGGGTGTAGATGGGCCAGCTGCGGTTGTACAGGTTGAACGCGGGGCGCTCGGCGATGAGGTCCATGTGGGCGTCGTAGTACGCGTCGAGCGTCCCGACGTCCCGCCAGTAGCCCTGATCGCGACTGGTCTCGCCGGGCACGTGGTTGTCGCTGAAGTCGTACAGGTGGGCCTCCCCGCGGCCGGTGAGCTGGGGCAGGATCGAACCGCCCATGTCGTGGACCGAGTTCACGTCCTCGGCGTCCCGCTGGAGGGCCTCGATGAGGGCCTTGGTGGTGAAGATGTAGTTGCCCATCGAGGCGAGGACGCAGTCGGGGTCGTCCGGCAGGCCCGGCGGGTCCGCGGGCTTCTCCAGGAACCGCTCGACGGTGCTGCCGTCCGAGCCCGGAGTGATCACCCCGAAGGAGGACGACTCGGAGCGCGGCACCCGGATGCCGGCCACGGTCACGCCCGCGCCGGACTCGATGTGCTGGGCGAGCATCTGGCGCGGGTCCATGCGGTAGACGTGGTCGGCGCCGAACACCGCGACGTACTCGGGCCGTTCGTCGTAGATCAGGTTCAGGGACTGCAGGATCGCGTCCGCGCTGCCCAGGTACCAGCGCGGGCCGAGCCGCTGCTGGGCCGGGACCGGGGTGACGTAGTTGCCGAGCAGGCTGGACATCCGCCAGGTGGTGGTGATGTGCCGGTCCAGCGAGTGCGACTTGTACTGCGTGAGGACGCAGATCCGCAGGATGTCGCCGTTGACGAGGTTGGACAGGACGAAGTCGACGAGGCGGTACGTGCCGCCGAAGGTCACCGCGGGTTTCGCCCGGTCCGCGGTCAGGGGCATCAGGCGTTTGCCTTCTCCGCCCGCCAAAACGATTCCCAGCACCGAAGGTCCACCGCGCCGCATCCCGCCGCCCCTCTACGCCCGTTGTGCCGCCGTGCTCTGCTCTGTCACTACCCCGCTACCCCGGATTGAGGACGTCCGCGTACAGGCGGGCCGTGCGCCGGGCGACCGTGTCCCAGCCGAACTCCCCCACCGCCCGCTCCCGCCCCGCCTCACCCATCCGCCGGGCACCCTCCGCGTCGGCGAGCAACGCGTCCAGGGCGCGGGCGAGGCCGGTCTCGAAGTCGTCGTCCACGGGCACCAGCAGGCCGGTCTTGCCGTCGGCGACGACCTCGGGGATGCCGCCGACCTGGGAGGCCACGACGGCGGTGCCGCAGGCCATGGCCTCCAGGTTGACGATGCCGAGGGGCTCGTACACCGAAGGGCAGACGAACACCGCCGCGTGCGTGAGGAGTTGGATCACCTCCGGGCGGGGCAGCATCCGGCGGATCCAGTGCACGCCGTCGCGGACCCCGCTCAGCTCCTCGTACAGATCACGGAACTCGCGGTCGATCTCGGGCGTGTCGGGCGCGCCCGCACACAGCACGACCTGCGCCGACGGGTCGATGTGGCGCACCGCGCGCAGCAGTTGGGGGACGCCCTTCTGCCGGGTGATGCGGCCGACGAACAGCACGTACGGGCGGGCCGGGTCGACGCCGAGGCGGTGCAGGACGTCGGTGCCCGGGTCGGGCCGGTAGAGCTCGGTGTCGATGCCGTTGTGCACGACGTGCACGCGGGCGGGGTCCAGCGCCGGATAGCAGGTGAGGATGTCCTCGCGCATCGCGCCCGATACGGCGATCACCGCGTCGGCGGCCTCGATCGCGGTGCGCTCGGCCCAGCTCGACAGGGCGTATCCGCCGCCGAGTTGCTCGGCCTTCCAGGGGCGCAGCGGCTCCAGGGAGTGGGCGGTCATCACATGCGGGATGCCGTACAGGAGTTTGGCGAGGTGGCCGGCGAGGTTGGCGTACCAGGTGTGGGAGTGGACGAGTTCGCGGCCCTGCAGCGCGGCGGCGACGGAGAGGTCCACGGAGAAGGTGCGCAGGGCGTCGTTGGCGCCGTCGAGAGTGGGCCAGGGCCGGTGGCGGACCACGCCCTCGCTGCGGCCCTCGCCCCAGCAGTGCACCTCGAGATCGACCAGGGAGCGCAACTCCCGTGCGAGGAACTCGACATGGACGCCCGCGCCGCCGTACACGTCCGGCGGGTACTCCCGGGTCAGCAGTCCCACTCGCACCCGGAACCCCCTGTCTCAGCGGCTGGTCCCTTCATGGTCACCCAGATACGGCGCGGGCGGAAGACCACCGGATGGCCGCCGAGTTAAGCCGCGGGCGGCCGGGGGAAACAGCAGTCGCCGCAGACGCCTCCGCCGGGCACGCGGTAGTACAGACAGCAGCTGCGGCGCCGGAACGCGGTGCCGGTGAGCGTGCCGGTTTCGCGCAGGAGCGGGTGTGTGAAGAGCTCGGCGGTCAGTGTGCGGGCCCGGGCGGCGGTGTCCGTACGGTCGTTGGCCCGCGCCCAGCGGTCCAGTTCACGGGCGGCACCCGCCAGCGCGGAACCGGCGTTGCCCCACAGCAGGCCCTGCGCGAGCCGGTAGCGGTCGCGCAGGGTGGCCGCCAGGGGTTCGAGGTGACCGTGCAGCACGATGTCGGCGAGGGTGGTGGCGTCGCCCGGCAGCGGGCGCACTTCGGTGAGCCACAGGTCGTCGGGGGCGGCGGCGTCGGCGTCCCACCGCAGCAGGCGTGGGTCGAGGTCGGGGGTCCGGCCGTACAGGGCGGCGCAGCCGAGTGCCGCCGACCAGAGCCGGGCCGTGAGGCCCAGGTGGGCCACCGATGCGGCGATCCGGACTTCCGGGGCCCGCAAGGCCGTCGCCACCTTCCGGACACGGAAAGTTATGGGATCTCCGTGAACATCCGATGCCGCGCCCGCGTATGTCTGTGCGAGGGTCGGCAGCGACTCCGCCGGGGCGTGTGCCGTGCCTGCGACCGTGCGCAGGACGAAGAAGCCGCCGAGCGACCGTAGGGCGGTGAGGTCGGGGTCGAGGTCCACGAGGAGCAGTAGTACCAAGTTCCCCCGGAGCGTGGGCCTGCGGGTGTCACTCCCTGGTAGCCCACCTTGGGGATGACAGGGGTACGGACGTACTCCATCGGCAGTAGGGCCTATTGCGTGCTCAGGTACGACGACGGGAACAGCGCGACAAGGCATCGTGTTGGTCATGAAAGCCGACCGTTCGCCGCGCCGGGCCCACGGCCCCCGCCACCCGCAGAGGAGCAGGCCATGAGCGCCCTCGCGCTGTCCGTGCTGCTGTCGCTCGTCTCCGCCGTGGCCTACGCCGGCGGGGCGATCGTGCAGGAGCGCGTGGCGGAGTCGGACGGGCAGTACGCACCCCTGCGCCGGCCGAGCTGGTGGGCCGCGGTGGCGTTGAACGGTCTCGGCGGCCTGCTGCACGTGGCGGCCCTGGCCTACGGCCCGCTGAGCGTGGTGCAGCCGCTGGGGGCACTGACCATAGTGTTCGCGCTGCCCATGGCCGCGCTGTTCGTGGGCCGCCGGGCCGGGTCGACGGCCTGGCGGGGCGCCGTCATGGCGACCGTCGGCCTCGCCGGTCTGCTGTCCCTGGTCGGCACCTCCGACTCGCGGTCGCTGGACGGGGCTCAGCAGGTGGGCGTGTTCCTGGTGACGGCCGGCGTGGTCGTCACGCTGATGCTGGCGGGCCGTGCGGCGCGCCGCCGTCCGACGGTGCGCGCGATGGTGCTGGCCACCGCGTCCGGCATAGCGTTCGGCATGTCCTCCGTCTTCACGAAGACCGTCGCGGTCGACTGGACCGGCGGGCTGACGTCGGCGGTGGCGGCGTCCCTGGCAGCGATAGGTGTGTTCGCCGTCGCCGGTCTGCTGCTGTCCCAGGCCGCCTACCGGGGCGCCGGACTCGCGGCCCCGCTGGCCACGCTGACGGTCGTGAACCCGGTCGTGGCCGCCGCGGTGGGCATCACGATGTTCGGCGAGACCTTCCGTTACGGCACCACGGGCACGGTGCTCGCCCTGAGCTGCGCCGTGGTGGCGGCGGGCGGGCTGATCCTGCTGACGGCGGACCGCGTCGAGCGCACCCACGACGACACTGCGCTGCCCGCACCCGACCTCGCCCCCGCCGACGGGCCGACGGACGTGCCGCTGCGGGACGGCGTCTTCCTGCCGAGCCCGCTCACGAAGGGCGTGTATGACGACGGGGTGTACGACAACGCCGTGCCCGCCGCTCCTGCGGAGGCCATACCGCCGTACCGCGCCCTGCCCGGCACGCCGTACATCCCCTTCCCGCCCCTGAACAGCAGCCGCGTCCGGGTCAGATCCTGACCCCGCCGGCCCGCAGATACGCGAGCGGGTCGACGTCCGTGCCGAAACCGGGCCCGGTCCGCACCTCGAAGTGCAGATGCGGGCCCGTGCTGTTGCCGGTGGAGCCGACCCGTCCGATGCGCTGCCCGGCGCCCACCGACTGCCCGGCCTTCACCGAGATCGCCGACAGATGCGCGTACTGGGTGTAGCGGCCGTCGGTGTGCCGGATGACGACCTGGTAGCCGAAGGAGCCGCCCCACCCGGCGTCGACGACCCGGCCCGGCCCGACCGCCTTCACGGAGGTGCCGGTGGCCGCGGGGAAGTCGACGCCGGTGTGGTAGCCCTGGGACCAGTTGGAGCCGGTGGCTCGGTAGGCGGTGCCCATGGGGCTGCTGACCGGGGCGACGAGGGAGCCCCCGCGCTGGTCACTGCTGTTGTCGTTGTCCGAAGGGGACGTCTTCGGCGGCGCCTTGGGAGCCTGCTGGGTCCTGCTCGACCTGCTCGGCTTGGCCGGGGCGGTCCTGGTGGCCGGGGCCTTGGCGCGCAGATTCAGCCGCTGGCCCGGCAGGATCAGGTCGGGGTCCGCCCCGATCGTCGTGCGGTTGGCGGCGTACAGGCGCTGCCAGCCGCCCTGGACGTCACGCTCGTCGGCGATGGTGGAGAGTGTGTCGCCGCGGACGACGGTGTACATCTCGGCGGTTCCGGCGCGCGACTGGGGTGTGGTCTGCGGCTGCACGTTCGCCACCGTGGACTTCGCGGTCCGCGTCGAGGTGCCGGCCGGTCTGATGTCCGGGCTCTCACCGCCCCGGGTCAGCCCGGCGCGCTGCGAGCACACCGGCCAGGCGCCGGGCCCCTGTCCGTCGAGCACCTTCTCCGCGACGGCGATCTGCTGGTCCTTGGTGGCCAGATCCGCGCGGGCCGCGTACGCGGTGCCGCCGTAGGCCTCCCAGGTGGACTGGCTGAACTGCAGTCCGCCGTAGTACCCGTTGCCGGTGTTGATGTTCCAGTCGTTGGTCGACTCGCAGGCGGCGACCTTGTCCCAGGTGGCCTCGTCGGCCGCGTGCGCGGCACCGGTGCCGACGAACGGGAGGGCCATGCCGGCGCCGCCCGCCGTGACGGTGAGTGAGGCGCGGTTGATCCTGTTCGGCTGATACCGGCGGTGCCGGCCGCGTACGGCCATGGAAGAGCCCCCTCGACAAGCGTCAGGAGGCCAAAAGTATGCGCCGCGAACAGGCCATGACAAGAAGGCAATCGGCCGCCTGGGCGGTCCAAGTGGCCGGGATCGAACCGTTGTTGTGCGACCCGTGCGGCGCACGCGCACCACGCGCGGCCGCGTGTGCGGCGCATGCGGGTGTGCGTCGGCTGAGTGTGGTGGGGGCCTTCGTGCGTATGTGCCTGCGCGGCGTCGCCCGACCCGCCCGTGCGGACGGCGGACCGGCACGTCAGGATGGTGGTGGCCATACTGGCGGGCACGACCGGCAGCACCGATAACCAGGTCACTAGGAGTCACCGATGAGCACTTCAGCCCAGATCGGCGTCACGGGTCTCGCGGTCATGGGCCGCAACCTCGCCCGCAATTTCGCGCGCAACGGCTACACGGTCGCGGTGCACAACCGGACGGTGTCACGGACGCATGCGCTGGTGGAGGAGTTCGGGAGCGAGGGCGACTTCGTCGCGGCCGAGACCGCCAAGGACTTCGTCGCGGCCCTGGAACGGCCCCGCCGCCTGGTGATCATGGTCAAGGCGGGTGAGCCGACCGACGCGGTGATCCAGGAGTTCGCCCCGCTCCTGGAGCCCGGCGACATGATCATCGACGGTGGCAACGCGCACTTCGCGGACACCCGGCGCCGCGAGCGCGAGCTGCGTGAGCAGGGCATCCACTTCGTCGGCACCGGCATCTCCGGCGGCGAGGAGGGCGCACTGCACGGGCCGAGCATCATGCCGGGCGGCTCGAAGGAGTCGTACCAGTCGCTGGGCCCGATGCTGGAGAAGATCTCCGCGAAGGCGTCCGACGGGGCGCCCTGTGTGACGCATGTGGGTCCGGACGGCGCCGGGCACTTCGTGAAGATGGTGCACAACGGCATCGAGTACGCCGACATGCAGCTGATCGGCGAGGCGTACCAGCTGCTGCGCGATGTCGCAGGGTACGAGCCGGCGCAGATCGCGGAGATCTTCCGGACGTGGAACACCGGCCGTCTGGACTCCTACCTGATCGAGATCACGGCCGAGGTGCTGTCCCACGTGGACGCGGCGACCGGCAAGCCGTTCGTGGACGTGGTGGTGGACCAGGCGGAGCAGAAGGGCACCGGTCGCTGGACGGTCCAGATCGCGCTGGACCTGGGGGTTCCGGTCTCCGGGATCGCGGAGGCGGTCTTCGCGCGCTCACTGTCCGGTCATGCGGCGCTGCGGGACGCCTCGCGGGGGCTGGCGGGGCCGAAGGCGTCGCCGCTGAGCTCGTCCGAGGCGGGGGCCTTCGCCGACCGCGTCGAGCAGGCGCTGTACGCGTCGAAGATCGTGTCGTACACGCAGGGCTTCCACGAGATCGCCGCGGGGAGCGAGGAGTACGACTGGGGGATCGACCCGGGGCAGGTCGCCTCGATCTGGCGCGGTGGCTGCATCATTCGCGCGGCGTTCCTGGACCGGATCCGTGCCGCGTACGACGCCCGGTCGGACCTGCCGAGCCTGCTGTCCGACGAGACGTTCGCGCGGGAGATCGCCGACGCCCAGGACGACTGGCGTGAGGTGCTGATCGCGGCGACGCGGGAGGGGGTGCCGACGCCGGGGTTCGCGGCGGCGCTGGCGTACTACGACGGGTTGCGGGCGGAGCGGTTGCCTGCGGCGCTTACGCAGGGGCAGCGGGACTTCTTCGGGGCGCACACGTATCGGCGGGTGGATCGGGATGGGGCGTTCCACACCCTGTGGGGTGGGGATCGGTCGGAGGTGTCCGCCTAGGACCGTGGCGGGTTCGGTCGTACTGCGGGTGCGGGTAGGTGAGGGCTGGTCGCGCAGTTCCCCGCACCCCTGAGGGCGTGGCGGTGGGCGGCGTTCGCAGACGCCCACCGCCACGCCCTCAGGTCAGTGGTGGTCCGGGTTCCGGGTTTGGGACCGGCTCCGGGCCCGGGGGGATCGGGGACGGGTTCGGTTCCGGGACCGGGCGGGGGCCCGGTGGCGGTTCCGGGATCGGGGACGGGGGAGGCGTGGGTGCCGGGGGTGGTTCGGGGGCGGCACGGGGTGGGGCTGCGGACCCGGGGGAGGTGGAACCGGTTCGGGGTGCGGCTCGGTCATGGTGTCCTCCGGCCAGTCGGTGAACGTCGGCTCTGGACTACTCCCCGCGTACCCGGCGCCCTGCGCCGTCAGTCACCCGCCGGAGTCACTCCGTGGCCCAGGTGGGCTGTCGCTCGGCCGGATCGATGGCCGTGCCGGCGGCCGCCGCCAAGCCCGGCCGGGGGCTGGACAGGACCGGAACGGTGGTCGTGGTCAGCCGCTGGGCCGGTGTCATGGAGGCCTGGGCGAGGACGATCGCGTCGGCGTCGGTGATCGTCCTCGCCCAGGGTGGCGATCCGGCGGTCGTACTCGCGTGTGTCGCCCGCCGTGCGGTGGATCCAGGCGTTCTCGACGAGCAGGGTGCGCACCGAGACGGGGCGGCCGGCCCGTCGGGCCTCCTCCTCGACGAGCGACACCGTGGGTGCGAAGGTGCTCGCCACCGTGGCAAGGACGACGATCCGCGGTCCGGCCGCCACGGCGGCGGCCGCCATCGGGCGGTCGACACGCAGCACCGGCACCCTGGCTCCGGCGGCGGCCGCCTCCGCGACGCCGCCGATGCTCGAACAGGTGCACAGCACGGCTTGGGCGCCGTGGGCCACGGCCTGATCGAGTACGGCTCGTACGTCGTCCGCGACCGACTCGGGACCGTCGTGCCCGGCCCTGGTCAGCAGGTCCTCGTGGACCAAGTGCCGCAGCTCCAGGCCCGGATGGGACCGCCGCCAGGAGGGTCACGAGATTCAGTGAAGCCCACGCTCGTGCAGGGCCGCCGACGAGCCGGTCATTATCGGCCGTGACGTCGAGGCACAGGGACTCGCCCGCGCCGTCGAGTGGCACAGTGAGAGCCGGGTGCTGGTGAACGGGAACTGCACAGTGGTCTTCCGCTGACGGGGCGGGCCGTGCGACCATGCGGACGGCCGGATCCGGTCGTTCCCACCGTCTTCCACGGCCCCTGCGGGACCTCATGGAGCCCCACGGAGACCCATGCGTATAGTTGCGCAATGGGCAACTATCCCGCAGATAGCGAAACAGCGGCTCCCGCGGTGAACGGGGTGCAGTCCGTCGACCGCGCCGTCAGCGTTTTGGAGATCCTCGCCCAACGTGGCGAGGCGGGCGTCAGCGAGGTGGCCGCCGAGATGGACGTCCACAAATCGACCGCGTTCCGGCTGCTCGGGGCGCTGGAGGCGCGCGGCCTGGTCGAGCAGACGGCCGAGCGGGGAAAGTACCGGCTGGGTTTCGGGATCGTACGCCTCGCCGGCGCGGTCACGGGCCGCCTCGACATCACCCAGCAGGGCCGGCCGGTGTGCGAGCGCCTCAGCGGGGAAATCGGCGAGACCGTCAACATCGCGGTCCTGCAGGAGCACCACGCGGTCAACCTGTACCAGGTACGCGGCCCGGGCGCGGTCGGCACGCACAACTGGGTCGGACAGCTCACCCCGGTGTACGCCACGTCGAGCGGCAAGATCCTACTGGCCCATCTGCCGGAGAAGGAGCGGGCCGCCGTGCTCGCGGAGTCGGGGACGCAGAAGCTGACGCCACACACCCTGACCTCCAGGACCGAGCTGGAGAAGAATCTCGCCGAGGCGCGCGAGCGCGGGTACGTGGTGGCGCTGGAGGAACTCGAGGTCGGGCTGCACGCCGTGGCCGCCCCGATCCGCTCCCGCGACGGCGAGGTGATCGCCGCCCTTAGCGCCTCCGGCCCCACGTACCGCTTCACCGAGGAACGCATGCACGAGCTCGCACCCGTGCTGATCAGGGGCGCGGAGGAGATCAGCCGCCGGATGGGCTGTCTGGGCTGAGGCTCCGCAGGGGCGCTCAGCCCAGCAGCGACCGCTCCGACGCTCCCGCCCCGACGCCCAGCGGGCCGTCACCCGTACCGCGCCGGCCGTCGAAGCGACATCGTGCACGCGCAGGCACCAGACGCCCTGTGCGGCGGCGAGCACGGACACCGCAGTCGTCGCCGCATCCCGCAGCCGTGCTGGGCACGGTTGTCCCGTCGTCCGGTCCGCCGGCAGACGGCCCAGGAACGACTTGCGGGACGCGCCCACGAGGACGGGATGGCCCAGGGCCACGACGTCCCCGAGGCGGCCCAGCAACTCCCAGTTGTGGTCAGGCGTCCCGGCGAAGCCCAGCCCGGGGTCCACGACCAGGCAGCCGGGCGGCATCCCTGCCTCCAGCGCGACCTCGATCCTCAGCCGCAGCTCGTCGAGCACATCGGTGACGACGTCGTCGTAGACGGCGTTCGCCGCATCCCGGCGGAGTGCCCACGCCAGTGCGTCAGCACGTACGGCGTCCCCCCGCGCGCCATCAGTGGCAGCATGGCGGGGTCGGCGAAACCCCCTGAGACGTCTTGACCAGCCGGGCACCGCGTCCGGCGCGCGCGGGCGGCGACCTCGGCCCGCATGGTGTCGACACTCACGATCGCCCCCGTGGCGGCAAGTTCCCGGACGACGGGCAGGACGCGGCGCAGCTCCTACTCGACCGGCGGGCGTGTCGCGCCGAACGAAGCGAGACAGGGGTCCCTCCGGACGGAGTCTGGGGGAGGGTCGGCTCACCGCCCACGTCCACGATGTCCGCTCCCTGCTCCAGCAGCGCGAGCCCGTGCGCGACGGCCGCGTCCGCGGCGAACGACAGCCCGCCGTCGGAGAACGAGTCCGGGGTGACGTTCACGACGCCCATGACCAGCGTCCGGCCGGGCCGCGGGAGCCCGTGCGGGCGGAGTTCGGACGTCCCGGGTGCGGAGGGGTGGTGGCGTCAGCCGTGACGATCACAGGGCACAGGCTTCGATGGGTATGGCGAAACTCGGTGCACAAAGCCCTGTGGGAGCCCCTCGACGGAGCTCCCACAGGGGTGGCGGGGCGATCCCGTCCGTGTCGCTCAGACGTATTCCGTCGCCGCGTCGAGCAACCAGTCCGCCAGATAGCCGGCGAACGACGAGCGGACCAGAACCCAGAATCCGGCCCTGGGTTCGTTCCGGGCGACCAGGACTACCTGCGTGCGGCCCAGTGTCGTCTGGGCGCAGCGTCCGGAGCCGAAGGCCCGTGGATGCAGGTCCAGCGGGCAGCCGTGGGCCAGCAGGTCATGGGCGCGCGGGCCCGTGACGAGGAGCGTGGTGCGCTGCGCGGAGACGTCGGTGACGGAGACCGGCTCGTCTCCCGCGGCTTCTCTGATCCGGCTCTCCAGGTCGCGCTCACTTCCCGGCGGTGCCACCAGCAGCCACTCGTCCGGGCCGAGCCACAGCGCGGTCAACTCCCCCGCGCGGACGACCGTGTTCGGCTGGAGGGGCAGTTGCAGGTCCAGTGCGAGCCCGACGGCTTCCGCCGCGGCTCCCTTGGCGTCGAGGCGCACGTTGAGCTGGGCCAGGAAGGGGAGTTCGGCCAGCCTGATCGCACCCCCGGACGTGCGTGTCGCGGCGGCCAGTCGCTCCGCGACCTGCGACAGCGGGCTGCGGAGCGGGGCGGTAAGGACGGTCTCAGCCATCGCGGCGGGCTCCCTCGGGGTCGTAGAGGACAGGGCCGGCGACGGTCACCGGCACCAGTTGGTCGCCGACGGGGGCGTACAGCCGCTCGCCGATGCGGTCCCGGCCGCCCTTGATCAGGGCGAGCGCGAACGTCCGTCCGAGGGCGGCACTGCGATAGCTGGAGGTGACATGGCCGAGCATCGGGACGGGCGGCGTCGGCAGCACACCGTCGGCGACGAGGTGGGTGCCCTCCGGGAGGAGGGTGCCCGGGTCCTCGGGGAGCAGGCCCACCAGGTGCTTGCGGTCGGGGCGGGACGTGTCCGCGCGGGCGTAGGACCGCTTGCCGATGAAGTCCGGCTTCTTCTTGGACACCACCCAGCTCATGCCGAGGTCCTGGGGAGTGACGGTGCCGTCGGTGTCCTGGCCGATGATCGGGTAGCCCTTCTCGGCCCGCAGGACGTGCATGGTCTCCGTGCCGTACGGGGTGATGCCGTACGGGGCGCCGGCCTCGTACACGGCCTCCCACAGGGCGAGGGCCTGCCACGGTGACACGTTGATCTCGTAGGCGAGTTCGCCGGAGAAGCTGATCCGGCAGACTCGGGCCGCGATGCCGGCGACGGTCGTCCCGCGCCAGGCCATGAACGGGAAGTCGTCGTTGGCCACGGCGAGTTGGGGTGCCAGCGAGCCGAGTACCTCGCGGGACTTCGGGCCGACCAGGGCGACCGTGGCCCACTGCTCGGTCACGGACGTGCAGTGGACCTTCAGCTCGGGCCACTCGGTCTGGAGCCACTCCTCCATCCAGTCCAGGACGACGGCCGCGTTGCCCGTCGTCGTGGTGACCAGGAAGCGGTCCTGGGCGACGCGGATGACCGTGCCGTCGTCGAAGACCATGCCGTCCGGGCGGCACATGACGCCGTAGCGGATCATGCCGACCTTCAGGGTGCTCATCATGTTGGTGTAGAGCCGGTCGAGGAAGACACCGGCGTCCGGGCCCTGGACGTCGATCTTGCCGAGGGTGGAGGCGTCCATGAAGCCGACGCTCTCGCGGGTCGCCCGGCATTCGCGCAGTACGGCGGCTTCCATGTCCTCGCCGTCCTGCGGGTAGTACCAGGGGCGCTTCCACTGGCCGACGTTCTCGAACAGGGCGCCGTGCGCGACATGCCACTCGTGGATGGCGGTCGTGCGGACCGGGTCGCTCAGCGTACCCCGGTCGCGGCCCGCGAGGGCGGCGAAGGACACCGGGGTGTAGGGCGGGCGGAACGTGGTCGTGCCGAGCGCCGAGATGTCCACGCCGAGCAGCTCGGCCACGACGCCGCCGGCCAGGACGCCGGAGGTCTTGCCCTGGTCGTTGGCGGTGCCGGCGGTGGTGTAGCGCTTGGTGTGCTCGACCGAGCGCAGACCGGCGCCGGTCGCGCGGGCCAGGTCGTCGACGGTCACGTCGCGTTGGAGGTCGACGAAACGGGGGGCGTCGTTGCCGCCCGGCACGACGTACACGTGCATCGGCGCCGTCTGCCGTGGCTGTGCGGGCACGTCCGGGAGGCGGGGCGTCTCGGACGTGTACCCCTCGGCCTCGACTGCGCGGGCACCGGCTGCCGCGCCCTGTGCCAGGACCGTGGCCGGGTCGAGGACGCCGCTCGCGCTGCCCACGACCTCGACCGCCTGGCGGCAGCTGTCGGGAACGAAGGAGCCCAGCGTCTCGTCGTAGCGGAGCTTGCCGCCGGACTGGCTGAACAGGTGCGCCACCGGGTTCCAGCCGCCGGAGACCAGCAGCAGGTCGGCGGCGAACTGCCGCTGTCCCGCGGACTCTCCGTACGGCGCGACGGTCACGGCGGTGAGGCGTGCCTCGCCGTCCGTGCCGGTGACGGCGTGCCCGGCCAGCACGTCGATGCCGGCCGCCCTCGCGCGCTCGGCCCACTCCCCCGGCTCGGGGCGGGTGTCGACGATCGCCGAGATCGCCAGGCCTGCCGGGGCCAGGTCCAACGCCGCCGCGTACGCGCTGTCGTTGGTGGTGAAGACGACCGCGTGGCGGCCGGGCAGGACGCCGTGACGGTTGACGTGCGCGCGGGCCGAGGAGGCCAGCATCACTCCGGGGCGGTCGTTGTCCGCGAACGCCAGCGAGCGCTCGTGGGCGCCGGTGGCGAGGACGACCCGGCGGGCGCGGATGCGCCAGACGCGTTCGCGGGAGACGTTGTCGGGGGCGTCGGCGCCGAGGTGGTTGGTGCGGCGTTCGACGGCGAGGAGGTGATTGTCGTCGTAGTAGCCGAAGACGGTGGTACGGGGCAGGACGCGGACCTCGGGGGCGGCGTCGAACTGCTCGGTCACCTCCCGCACCCAGTCGAGGTGTTCGCCCGTGCCGAGGAGGCTCCCGCCGGGTTCCGGCTGGTCGTCGGCGAGGATGACGCGGGCGCCGCTCCTCGCTGCCGCCGCCGCTGCCGCGAGGCCGGCCGGGCCCGCGCCGACGATCAGCAGGTCGCAGTGGGCGTGTACGGCGTCGTAGCGGGCGGGGTCGGGGTCGGTGGCGAGGCGGCCCTGGCCGGGGAGACTGCTTGCGACCAGGCCGTCGTAGAGCTCGACGGTCGTGGCGGGCAGCATGGGCTCGGGGAAGGGTTCCTCGATCTGGACGACCGCGTTGGGCTCTTCGACGCCGGCCGAGAAGATGCCGCGCGGGCGGCCGAGCTTGATGCTGGTGCCGGCCTGGACGACGCCGTTGGCGAGGAGGGCGGAGGCGAGGGTGTCGCCTCGGAAGCCTTGGTATTCGGTGCCGTCGAAGGTGAAGGTGAGGGGGGTGTCGCGGTCGACTCGGCCGCGGGTTCCATGGCGGAAGGGCTGAGTCCCGCCCCCGCCGTCCCTACCCGTCCCATCCTGGAGGGGCTGCGCCCCTTCCACCCCGCCGGGGGGCTCCGCCGCCTGGACCCCCGTCGGCCCCGAAAGGGCCTCGCCCTCGAACGCCGGACGGGCTGGTGGTGCTGAACTGGGCTGAGAGGTGACCGGGCGCGGCACCAACGCCTCCGGGCGTTCCTCGCCCGTCCTGTACACCGCCAGAACCTCGTTCGTCGATGTGTCCCGTACCGCGTTGAACCAGCGGCGGCAGCCCGCCGCGTGGCTCCAGCGCTCGGCGAAGGGGCCCTTCGGGTTGTCGCGGAAGAACAGGTAGCGGGCCCACTCCTCGTCGGAGAGGGACGCCGGGTTCTCCGGGTACGGCACATGGGCCTGGCCGCCGTAGTGGAACTCGGCCTCGTCGCGGGGCCCGCACCATGGGCAGGGGATGAGCAGCATGTCGTTCGGCTCCCTTGAGGATCCCTAGTGGGCCACCGCGGCCGCGCCGTGCTCGTCGACGAGCGCGCCGGTGGTGAAACGGTCGAGCGAGAAGGGGGCGTTGAGGGCGTGCGGGGTGTCGTTGGCGATGGTGTGGGCGTAGACCCAGCCGACGCCCGGGGTGGCCTTGAAACCGCCGGTTCCCCAGCCGCAGTTGAGGTAGAGGTTGTCGACGGGGCTGAGCCCGATGATCGGTGAGGCGTCGGGGCTGACGTCGACGATGCCGCCCCAGGTGCGCAGGACGTGGGCGCGGGCGAAGACCGGGAAGAGCTCCAGGGCCGCCGACATCTGCTCTTCGATGATGTGGAAGGCCCCTCGCTGGGTGTACGAGTTGTACGCGTCGATGCCCGCGCCCATCACCAGCTCGCCCTTGTGGGCCTGGCTGACGTACACGTGGACGGCGTTGGACATGACGACGGTCGGGTGCACGGGCTCCAGCAGCTCCGAGACCAGAGCCTGCAACGGGTGGCTCTGGACGGGGAGTTCGATGCCGGCCATGGCGGCCAGGACAGACGTGTGGCCCGCCGAGCAGAGTGCCACCTTGCCGGCCGCGATGGGGCCGAGGTCGGTCTGGACGCCGACGACGCGGTTGCCGACCACGTCCAGGCCGGTGACCTCGCAGTTCTGGATGATGTCGATGCCCGCGGCGTCCGCCGAACGGGCCAGGCCCCAGGCGACGTAGTCGTGCTTGGCGATGCCCGCGCGCGGCTGGTACGTGGCGCCCAGGACGGGGTAGCGCACGTCCTGCGAGATGTTGACGATCGGGCAGACTTCCATGACGCCGTCCGCGTCGAGCCACTCCGCGTCCACGCCGTTGAGGCGGTTGGCCTCGACGCGGCGCACACTGTCGCGGACGTCCTGGAGGCTGTGGGCCAGGTTCAGCACACCGCGCTGGGAGAAGAGGATCGGGTAGTCGAGCTCCTCCGCCAGTCCCTCCCAGAGCTTGAGCGCGTGCTCGTAGATGCCGGCGCTCTCGTCCCACAGGTAGTTGGAGCGGATGATCGTGGTGTTGCGGGCCATGTTGCCGCCTGCGAGCCAGCCCTTCTCCAGCACCGCGACATTGGTGATGCCGTGGTTCCTGGCCAGGTAGTGGGCGGTGGCCAGGCCGTGTCCGCCGCCTCCGACGATCACTACGTCGTACGACCGCTTGGGCTCGGGATTGCGCCACAGGAAGTCGGGGTGGTCGGGGAGTTCGGCGCCGGGGGGCGGGGGCTCATCGGAGTTCTCCCTTCAGCACGTTCATACGGTGTTCGCGTTCCTCTCGGCGGCCTCGACGACGTTGGCCAGCAACATCGCGCGGGTCATGGGGCCCACACCGCCGGGCATGGGCGCGATCCAGCCGGCCGTCTGGGCGGCGTCCGGGTGGATGTCGCCGACCAGGCCCTGGTCGGTGCGGGTGATGCCGACGTCCAGGACCGCGGCGCCGGGACGCAGCATGTCCTTGGTGACCAGCGCGGGCGAGCCGGCGGCGGCGATGACGATGTCCGCCTCGCGGACGTGCCAGGCCAGGCCCTTGGTACCGGTGTGGCACAGGGTGACCGTGGCGTTCTCGGAGCGGCGGGTGAGGAGGAGGCCGATCGGGCGCCCCACCGTGATGCCCCGGCCGATCACGCAGACGCGCGCTCCGGCGAGCGGTACCTCGTGGCGGCGGAGCAGCTCGACGATGCCGCGCGGGGTGCACGGCAGCGGGGCTTCGACGCCCAGGGTGAGCCGGCCGAGGTTGACGGGGTGCAGGCCGTCGGCGTCCTTGGCCGGGTCCATGCGTTCCAGTACGGCGCCCGCGTCCAGGTGGCGCGGGAGCGGGAGCTGGACGATGTAGCCGGTGCAGGCCGGGTCGGCGTTGAGCTCGTCGATCGTCTCCTCGACCTGCTGCTGGGAGGCGTCGGCGGGCAGGTCCCGGCGGATGGAGGCGATGCCGACCTGGGCGCAGTCGCGGTGCTTGCCGGCGACGTAGGCATGGCTGCCCGGGTCGTCGCCGACCAGGACCGTGCCCAGGCCCGGCGGGCGGCCGTCCGTGGCCGTCAACTTGGCCACGCGCTCGGCGAGTTCGCGGCGGATGTCGGCGGCGGTGGCCTTGCCGTCGAGCAGCTGTGCGTTCACCGGCGGTGTTTCCTTCCATCGGGGTCGACGCAGGGTGTCAGCCACGGAGGCGGGACATGGTGGGGTCGAACAGGGGCTCCTCGGCGACGACCGCCTCGACGCGCTGGTCGAAGTAGCCGATCTGTACGGGTGTGCCGGGGGTGGCCAGTTCGGCCGGGAGCCAGGCGTAGGCGATGCCCTTGCCGATGGTGTAGCCGTAGGCGGCGCTGGTGACGTAGCCGACCGCCCGGTCGCCGTCGTACACCGGCTCCTTGCCGAGGACGACCGAGTGCGGGTCGTCGATGGTGAGGCAGGTCAGCTTCCGCCGGACATCGGACTTACGGCGCTCCAGCGCCGCCTTACCGACGAAGTCGCCCTTGTCGAGTTTGACGGCGAAGCCGACGCCGGCCTCATAGGGGTCGTGCTCGTAGGTCATGTCGGTGCCGAAGGAGCGGTAACCCTTCTCCAGGCGGAGGCTGTTGAAGGCACCGCGGCCGGCGATGACGCCACCGAGGGGCTTGGCCGCCTGCCACAGGGTGTCCCACAGCTTGCGGCCCTGGTCGGCGGTGGTGTACAGCTCCCAGCCGAGTTCGCCGACGTAGGACAGCCGCATCGCCGTCACCGGGACGCTGCCGATGTAGGCGCGCTTGGCACGGAAGTACTTGAGGCCCTCGTTGGAGAAGTCCTCGTCCGTCAGGGGCTGGAGGACCTTGCGGGCCAGCGGGCCCCACAGGCCGACGCAGCAGGTGCCTGGGGTGATGTCGCGGACCTGGACCGTGCCGTCGGCGGGGAGGTGGCGGCTGAACCAGTCGAGGTCGAGGTTGCCGTTGGCGCCGACCTGGAAAAGGTCGCGGGCCAGGCGTGCGACGGTGATGTCGCTGCGGATGCCGCCGTCGTGGTCGAGGAGCAGGGTGTACGTGACCGAGCCGACGGACTTGGCGACCTTGCCGGTGCACAGGCGCTCCAGGAACTCGGCGGAGCCGGGGCCGCTCACCTCCAGGCGCTTGAGGGCCGTCATGTCGTACATCGCGACGGTCTCGCGGGTGGCCTGTGCCTCGGCGCCCACGATGGGCGACCAGAACTGCGCGGCCCAGTCGTTGGGGGTGGGGATGGAACGGCCCTCGACCAGCTTCGCGTTGGCCTCGTACCACTGCGGGCGCTCCCAGCCGTTCGCCTCCAGGAAAAAGGCGCCGTGCTCCTGCTGGCGGGTGTGGAAGGGGCTGGTGCGGATCGGGCGCGGGTCGCCGGACGGCTGGAGGGGGTGGAGGATGTCGTAGACCTCGACGAAGTTCTGGCAGTCGCGGGCCAGGACGTACTCCGGGGACAGCTGGTGCGGCTCGAAGCGGTTGACGTCGCACTCGTGCAGGTCGAAGGACGAGCAGTGGCCGTCGACCAGCCACTCGGCCATGGCCCGGCCGACGCCCGCGGAGTGGGTGACCCAGACGGCCTCGGCGACCCAGAAGCCCTTGACGTCCGGGGACTCGCCGAGGAGGGGGAAGTTGTCGGTGGTGAAGGAGAACAGGCCGTTGATGCCCTCCTCGACCTTCGCCTCCCTGGTGGCGGGGAGGAGGGACTGGGTCTCCGTCCAGGCGTCCTCGAAGTCCTCCTCGGTGAACTTCAGAACCGACGGCATCTCGTCGGCCTCGTCCACGGAGAGGATGTCGTCGGCGGAGATCGGCATCGGGCGGTGGCCGTAGTAGCCGATGCCGATGCCGTCGAAGCGGTCGCGGTAGTAGAGGTCGGCGTCCTGATGGCGCAGGATCGGGCGGACCGCCTCCTCGGTCTGGCCGGCGAGGGCCGGAACGGGGCCGGTCCAGGCGAGCTGGTGGGCGAGCGGGGTCAGCGGCAGGTTCATGCCGGCCATGCGGGCGATCTTCGGGCCCCAGATGCCGGCGCAGCACACGACGATGTCGGCTTCCAGATCGCCCTGGTCGGTGCGGACGCCGGTGACCTCGCCGTCGGCCTGGAGGATGTCCAGGACCTCGTGGCGGGCGAGGAAGGCCACGCCGCGTTCCGTCGCCCTGCGGATCTGTGCCTCGACGGCGAGGACCGCCTTGGCGAGGCCGTCCGTCGGGACGAGAAGGCCGCCGAGAACCCTGTCGCGGTTGACCAGCGGGTGCTGCGCGACGCACTCGTCGGGAGTCAGGAAACGGGCCTCGATGCCCCAAGCGGTGATCCAGCCGTGGCGGCGGTGCAGTTCCGCGAGGCGCTCCGGCGTGGTCGCCACTTCCAGCCCGCCGACCTGGAGGAAGCAGGGCTTGCCGTCGACGTCGAGGGAGCAGAACTTCTCGACGGTGTAGCGGGCCAGCTCGGTCATGGTCTTCGAGGAGTTGGTCTGGAAGACCAGGCCGGGGGCGTGCGAGGTCGAACCCCCGGTGGCCGGGAGCGGCCCCTGGTCGACCACGGTCACCTCGGTCCAGCCTCGCGCGGAGACCTCGTCCGCGAGAGCCGCTCCCACGACTCCCGCTCCGATGATGACCACTCGGGGTCCCGCCATCGCCGCACCTCCGGTTGAGTTGCTTTCTGCGCAACGTGATTCAGGTTGCGCAACTCAATGTGCCTGCCGTGCAGGTGGGTGTCAAGAGGTCCGGTGACGTCGGAAAACGGCCTGGAAAACAGAGATGCCCGGTGGGCGGTGCGCACTGGCGCGCACCGCCCACCGGGCATTCCGTGAACGGCTTACTTGATCCAGGCGTCCACCTTGTCGCGGTTGGCCTCGACCCACTTCTTCGCCGCCGCCTCGGGGGTCATCTTGTCCACCGCGATGTACTTGGCCACGACGTTCTGGTCGTCGTTGGTCCAGGTGAAGTTCTTCACCAGGTCATAGGCCGGGCTGCCCGACTCGGCGAACTTCTTGCTGACGATCTTGTCGAGCTTGTACACGGGGTAGTCGCAGTCGACCTTCTCGGCGTCGGCGTCGCAGCCCGTCTCGTACTCGGGCAGCTTGACCTTCTTCAGCGGCACCTCGGACATGAACCACTGCGGCTCGTAGAAGTAGCCGATCACCCATTCCTTGTCCTTCTCCGCCTTGCGGAAGGCCTGGATGAGGGCGGTCTCACTGCCCGCGTACACGACCTTGTAATCCAGCTTCAGGTTCTTCACCAGCGCCTCGTCGTTGGTGACGAACGACGGGTCGCCGTCGAGGAGCTGGCCCTTGCCGCCGGACTCGGATGTCTTGAACTCGGCCGCGTACTTGTTGAGGTTGTTCCAGTCGAGGATGTCCGGGTGCTCCTTGGCCAGCCACGGCGGCACGTACCAGCCGATGAGGCCCTCGTTGCCGGTCGGGCCGGCGTCGACGGCGGTCTTCTGGTCGGAGATGTACTTCTTCTTCAGGTCGTCGTGACCCCAGTTCTCGACGACGGCGTCGACCTCGCCCGTCCCGAAGCCCTGCCAGGCGATCTCTTCCTTCAGGTCCTTCTTGGTGACCTTGCAGCCCAGATCCTGCTCCGCGACGTACGCGATGACGGCCGCGTTGGCCTCGTAGCCCACCCACGGGTTGACCGCGAGGTTGAAGCTACCGCACGTGCCGGAGCTGCCCGAGCCGCCGGCCTCCGAGGAGCTGTCACCGACCTTCGCACCGCCGCAGGCGGTGAGGGTGAGACCGAGGACCGCTATGCCGGCCGCGCCGACTCTCCATTGTCTTGCTTGCCTTGCCATGGTCAGTTGCTCCTTACGCGCTGGTACGCCGCGCCGCTGCCTGAGTGATCCGGTCGAACATGACTCCGAGAAGGACGATGGCGAGCCCTGCGGCGAGCCCCTTCCCGAACAACTGCCCCTGCGAGAAGCCGGCCACGACGTCGTAGCCGAGGGCGCCCGCTCCCACCAGGCCGCCCACCACAACCATCGACAGCACATAGATCAGGCCCTGGTTGGTCGCGAGGGTCAGGGCGCCGCGTGCCATCGGCAGTTGGACCTTGGTGATGATCTGCCAGGTGTTGCACCCGGCGGAGGTGGCCGCCTCCACGGTGGTCGCGGGCACGTTCCGCACCCCGTCCGCGATGATCTTCATGGCGACGGGAGCCGCGTAGACGACGGCGGCGACGATCGCCGTGAAGCGCGTCGCGCCGAACAGCGCGAGGAACGGCACGAGATAGACGAACGGCGGCATGACCTGTGCCGCGTCCAGGGTGGGTCGCAGCATCCGGTCCACCAGCGCGCTGCGCCCCATCCATACGCCGAAGACGACGCCGAGCAGCATCACGAGCACCGTGGCGACGACGGTCGACGCCAGCGTCGTCATGCTGTCCGACCACACCCCGGTGGCGACCAGCAGGCCCACGCACACGGCCGTGGTGATGCCGGCGCGCCAGCCGCCGAAGACGATGCCGAGCGCGATCAGAGCCGCGCCGACGAGCCACCAAGGGGAGTCGGTGAGCAGTGTCTGGAACGGGTTGAGCAGGCCGTTGGTGATGGCGTCGCGGAAGGCATTGGTGATGCCCGACAGGTTGTCCTGCGCCCAGGTGGTCACGGTGTCCGCCCCGCTGGAGATGGCACTGCCTGTGCCTCCCTCGCCGGGGAACTCCGCCGCCCATATGTAGGTGTGCGAAAGGTAGATCAGGACGGCGGTGACCGCCGCACCCGCGCCCAGCAGCGGGCGCCGCCAGGTCAGGAAGCGGTTCTTCGAACGCCGGGCGGCCTCCTCGCGTGCGCTCGCCGCGGTGGTGACCCGGTCCAGCACGATGGCCAGGACGACGATGGCAAGACCCGCGTTGAAGGCCGTGCCGACATCGAGCGACTCGAGTGCCTGCATGACGGTCTTGCCGAGGCCGGGCGCGTCGATCAGGGCGGCGATGGTCACCATGGCCAGGGCGGCCATGATGGTCTGGTTGACGCCCATCACCACGGTCCGCTTGGACATCGGCAGAAGGACCTTCAGCAGGGCCTGCCTTCGCGTCGCACCCAGCGAGTCGGCAGCCTCCACCGTGGTCGCCGGCACGGAACGGATCGCGTGCGCGGTGATGCGTATCGCGGGCGGTGCCGCGTAGATCACGGTGGCGATGGTGGCCGAGGCCGGGCCGATGAGGAAGAAAAGCGTCAGCGGGGCCAGATAGACGAAGGTCGGCATCGTCTGCATGAAGTCCAGGAAGGGCGTGATGATCCGGTTGAACCGGTCGGACAGCCCTGCCCACACGCCCAGCGGGATCGCGAACAGCAGCGCCACGAAGACTGCCGAGACGGTGAGCGCCAGGGTGTCCATGCTCTCCTGCCACAGTCCCTGCAGGCCCAGGAAGATGAAGCCGGCCACCGCCAGCAGCGCTACCCGCCAGTTGCCCACCGCCCAGGAGACGAAGCCCGCGACGCCGACGACACCGAGCCAGCCGATCTGCGGGACGGGCCGGTCGGCGGACGGCTGTGAGATCAGCTCCTGCACGAAGGTCACCAGGGTGTCGATGACCAGGCGGATCTCGTTGAAGAAGTAGAGGAAGAGCGGGTTGGAGTTGCGGTTCGCGCCGATCGAGTCGTTGACGTCGTTGAACCATCGGTGCAGATCGGTGAGATCGGCCGCCGCCAGGGCGAGGGTCTGCTTGCCACGCAGGACCAGGAACAGCACCAGCCAGACGACCAGGACGGCGCCGACCACCATGGACCGGCTGACCTTGCGTTCCTCTTTGACGGGCGCCGCCGGTCCGGCTTCCCGCGTCTTCTCGGGTTTCTCCACGGCGACGGTCATCACGCGCCGCCTTCCTGCCCGGCTACCACCGCGAGGATCTCCTCGTCGCCGACGATGCCGAGCAGCTTGCCGTCCTCGACGACCTTGACCGGCTTGTCGGCCGCGAGCACCGCCCGGGTGGCCTCCTTCACCACGACGTCCGGGCCCAGCTCGGGTCCGTCCAGGGCGTCGCCGTCCTCCACCGGGCGCATGATCCAGCGCAGGGTGAGCACATCGCCGCGCGGTACGTCCTTCACGAACTCGCGGACGTAGTCGTCCGCCGGGGCTCCTACGAGTTCGTCGCCGGTGCCGCACTGGACCATCTTGCCGTCGCGCATGATCAGGATGCGGTCGCCCAGCTTGAGTGCCTCGGAGAGGTCGTGGGTGATGAACACCATCGTCTTGCCGACCTCGTGGTGCAGCCGGATGACCTCGTTCTGCATGTCGCGGCGGATCAGCGGGTCGAGCGCCGAGAACGGCTCGTCGAAGAAGAGCACGTCCGGATCGCCGGCCAGCGCCCGGGCGAGGCCCACACGCTGCTGCATACCGCCGGACAACTGGTCGGGGTAGGAGTTCTCGTACCCCTCGAGGCCGACCAGCTCGACAACCTCCTGAGCCCGCCTGACGCGCTCGGCCCTGCCCATGCCCCGGATCTCCAGCCCGAACGCAACGTTGTCGACGACGCGGCGGTGTGGCAGCAGACCGAAGTGCTGGAAGACCATGGAGAACTTGCGGCGGCGCAGCTCGCGCAGTCGCCTGTCGTCGGCCTGGCGGATGTCCTCGCCCTCGAAGACGACCTCACCAGCGGTGGGTTCGATCAGCCGGGTCAGACATCGCACCAGCGTCGACTTGCCCGAACCGGACAGGCCCATGACGACGAAGACCTCGCCGGGCGAGACGTCGAAGTGGACGTCGCGTACGGCGGCGGTGCATCCGGTGCGGTCCATGAGCTCACGGCGAGTGAGCCCGCGCAGTTCCTCGGAGTCCGGCACCAGTTCGGCTTTCGGTCCGAACACCTTCCACAGCCTGCGCACGGAGATGACCGGTGTGGAGCCCGAGTCCTGGGGCGTGCCGCGCCGCTGCGGCACCTCGGTCTGTGTGGTCACGTTCGACCTTCTTTCGGCGTTCAGCCGCGGAACCAGTACTGCGGCCGGGGTTGGATGTTCTGCCAGATGTGCTTGGGCTCTCGGTACTCGTTCAGGCCGGTCGGTCCCAGTTCCCGGCCCACGCCCGAATGCCCGAAGCCACCCCATTCCGCTTGCGGCACATAGGGGTGGTAGTCGTTGATCCACACCGTGCCGTGACGCAGCCGCCGGGCGACCCGCTGTGCTGTGCCGGAGTCCTGCGTCCAGACGGCGCCGGCGAGCCCGTACTCGGTGTCGTTGGCGATGCGTACGGCGTCGTCCTCGTCGGTGAAGCGCTCCACGGTGAGCACGGGCCCGAAGGACTCCTCGTGCACCACGCGCATGTCCTGTCGGCACTCGTCGAGCACGGTGGGCAGGTAGTAGTGGCCGTTCGCCAGCGCGGGGTCGTCGGGCCGGGCACCGCCGCAGCGCAGTACGGCACCCTCGGCCAGGCCGGAGGCGACGTACGCCTCGACCTTGTCCCGGTGCTGTGCGGAGATCAGCGCCCCGGTCTCGGCCTCGGGGTCGAAGGGGCCGCCAAGGCGGATCCGCCGGGCGCGGCGGACGACCTCATCGACGAAGCGGTCGTGCAGGGAGTCCTCGACGATCAGCCGGGCCCCGGCCGAGCAGACCTGCCCCGAATGCAGGAAGACGGCCGTGAGGGCGAAGTCGACGGCCGTCTCGAAGTCGGCGTCGGCGAAGACGACGTTGGGGTTCTTCCCGCCCAGCTCCAGCGCGACCTTCTTCACGGTCGCGGCGGCGGTGGCCATGATCCGCTTGCCGGTCTCCAGGCCTCCGGTGAAGGAGACCATGTCCACGGCCGGGTCCTCGGACAGTGGTGCGCCCGCCTCGGGCCCGGCGCCCAGAACGAGGTTCGCGACGCCGGCCGGGAGCCCTGCCTCCTCCAGCGCCTTCATCAGCAGGATGGAGGTGGAGGGGGTGAGCTCGCTGGGCTTGAGGACGATGGTGTTGCCGGCCAGGAGCGCCGGGGCGACCTTCCAACTGGCTTGCAGCAGCGGGTAGTTCCAGGGGGTGATGAGCCCGCACACACCGACCGGCTCGTAGCCGACCCGGCTGACGGCGTCGTCGCGGCCGGTGTCGATCACGCGGCCGGCGTCGGCGCCCGCGAGCCCGCCGTAGTAACGGAAACAGGAAACGACATCGGCGATGTCGTACTCGCTCTCCACCAGCCGCTTTCCGGTGTCCAGCGACTCGGCTCGGGCGAAGTCCCTGGCGTCGCGCTCGAGGATGTCGGCGGTGCGCAGCAGCAGCGCGCCACGCTCCCGCTCAGGGGTGCGCGACCAGGGCCCCTCGTCGAAGGCGCGGCGGGCCGCGGCGATCGCCGCCACGGCGTCCGGACGCGTCCCTTCCGAGACGGTCGCCGCGAGCGTGCCGTCGGCGGGACAGCGGATGTCCCGGTGCCCACCGGCGACCGGATCCCGCCATTCGCCATCCACATACAGGTCTGCCACGCGACGAGCACCTTTCAGTGGAAATTCGTTGCGCATCGTGCACCCGATTGCTTGTGGTGGAACACAGTGTCGAATGGACGGTCCGTCGTCAAGAGGTTGGCGGATGACGATTTCACCATGCGCGCCTTTACCCACCCGCCCTTGACCGCAAGCGGCACCGAGCCGACCATGTTGCGTATCGCTCACCATGTTGTGCAATGCGCACCGACGGAGGCCGCCCATGTCCCCCCGACCCCGCCCTGGCCGTGAGTACGTCCTGACCCTCTCCTGTCCCGACAGCGCGGGACTGGTTCACGCTGTGAGCGGCTTTCTCGTCAGGAACTCCGGAAACATTTTGGAAAGCCAGCAGTTCGACGACCGACTTCAAGGTCGCTTCTTCATGCGGGTGCACTTCGACGTTTCCGATCCGAACGTCGAACTGGAAAATCTGCGTTACCGGTTCGGTCCCGTGGCCCAGGCCTACGGCATCTCGTGGACCCTGAGTGAAGCGGCCACGCCGACCCGGACGCTGATCATGGTGTCCAAGTTCGGCCACTGCCTGAACGACCTGCTCTTCCGCAGGCGCACCGGCGCCCTCAACATCGAGATCCCCGCGATCGTCTCCAACCACCGGGACTTCGAGGGGCTCGCGGAAACCTACGGCGTCCCCTTCCACCACATCCCGGTGGCCAAGGACACCAAGCCCGAGGCTGAGGCACGGCTGATGGAGCTGGTGCGCGAGCTGGACATCGACCTGGTGGTGCTGGCCCGCTACATGCAGATCCTCTCCGACGACCTGTGCAAGCAACTGGAGGGCCGCGCCATCAACATCCACCACTCCTTCCTCCCCAGCTTCAAGGGCGCCCGCCCCTACGACCAGGCCTATCAGCGCGGAGTGAAGCTCGTCGGCGCGACGGCTCACTACGTGACGTCGGACCTGGACGAGGGCCAGATCATCGAGCAGGACGTGGTCCGGGTGGACCACTCGCTCGACCCGGGCGAGCTGGTCACGGTCGGGCGCGACGTGGAAGCACAGGTGCTCGCGCACGCGGTGAAGTGGCACAGCGAGAGCCGCGTCATGGTGGACGGCAACCGCACGGTGGTCTTCCGCTGAGCCGTACGCACAGGGGCGGGACCGGATTCCGGTCCCGCCCCTGTCGTATACGGTCCCGGGCGCGCCGTCCCCCGGTCACGACTCCTGCTGGAGGAAGGCGATGAGCGCGGCCGTGAGCTCCGCGGGGGCGTCCTCCTGGACGAGGTGGCCGGCGCCGGCGATCTGTTCGAACCGCGCGCCGGGAATCAGAGCGGCGAGCTCCCGCCCCTTCGCGACCGGGATCCAGGTGTCGTCCTCGCCCCAGCAGACGAGCGCGGGGATGCCGATTTCGCCGTACCGGCCCTGGATCTCATCGGTGTAGCGCTGGTCGGCCTGGGCGATCTGCCGGTAGAAGGCCGCCTGGCCCGGCCCGTCCAGCCAGGGTTCGACGAGCCGGTCGAGGACCGCGGGGTGCAGACCAGGACTGCTGGCGGAAGTGACGTACTCACGCACCAGGGCGGCGTGGAGCGCCGACGGCAACTGCTCGAAGACGTCGGCGTGCTCGCCGACCAACCGGAAGAACGGCGAACCCCACGGTGCCAGCGCGACCGGATCCACCACGGCGAGGGCCCGGTAACGGGCACCGTGCAGCAGGTGCGCCCTCAGGGCGACGGCGCCGCCGAAGTCGTGGGCCACCATGAGCGGTTCCGCAAGGCCCCAGTGGCCCAGGAGTTCGGTGAGGACGCGGCCCTGGGCCGCCAGCGACACATCATGCCCCGCGGCCTTCTCGGAGGCTCCGTAGCCGGGCATGTCCCAGACGAACACCTGATGGTGGCGGGTGAGCGAGCGGGCCACGGCACGCCAGACGTACGACGAGAAGGGGGTGCCGTGCAGCAGGACGACCGGGGGCCGGCCGGGCTGTCCCAGCCGGTCCCAACGGACGTCACCTGATGAACTGCTGAAGGTTCGGGTCAGCTTCCAATCGATGTCCGTTGCCATCCTTCTCCCGGTTCAGCCGCCCACCCGGTCCAGCAGCGCGCGGCGCCACCGCTCCGTCTCGGCGATCTGGTTGAACGTGAACAGGTGCAGGCCGGCCACCCCCGCCGAGGGTGCGGTGAGAGCCTCCTCGGTGCGGGTCAGCAGCCTCTCGGGGGCATACCCGCCGGGGGCCGCGAAACGCGCGAACCATGAGGCGTGCTTCGTCAGGAAGCGCGTCGACTCCCCCACGCCGATCTTCGTGGCCATCGCCAGCAGCTTCGCCCGCTGTACGGGCCCGGCGACACCCACGTACAAAGGCAGCGTGACGTCCCGGCGCCGTACACGCACGATCCACTCCCGCAGCACCCTCGGATCGAAGCACAGGTTGCTCACGATGTACGTGGCGTGCTCGCGCTTGTCCCACATCGCCTGGATGGTGACGTCGTCGTGGATGAGCGGATGACTCTCGGGATAGCCGGTGACGCCGACGCGGGCGAAGGGGCTGCCCAGCTCGCTCAGCCTGCGCAGCACCGGCAGTGCCCCGTCGTAGACCCCGGCGGGCGGGTCGGCGTCGCCGGCCGGGACGAAGACGTCGTCCACGCCCGCCTCGCACAGCCGGCCCGTGACCTCTTTGAGGTGCAGGTCGTCCCGCAGCAGCCGTGCAGGCACATGCGGGGCGACCCGGTAGCCGTGCGCCGCGAGCCGGCCGGCGAGGTCGAGGGTCGGTTCCAGGCCCTTGACCGGCGACGCCGTCACGGTGACGACGACGTCGCGCGGGACGTGGGCGAGGACCTTGTCCTCGGTCGCCTTCGCGGGCAGCACCTCGTAGCGGACGCTGTTCAGCAGTGCGCGGAGCCCGGTGGCCGCCAACTCCTACTCCGCCTGCTTCTGGACGTCACGGTGGCGGTAGTACGCGGCCTTCGACGGCGCGAGCGGCTCCTTGCCGAGGATCAGGTCGGCGGCCTTCTCGGCGATCATCATGACCGGGGCGTAGATGTTGCCGTTGGTGACGTACGGCATCACCGACGCGTCCACCACACGCAGGCCCTCCACGCCGTGCACCCGCATGCCGGCGGGGTCGACGACGGCCATCTCGTCGGTGCCCATCTTGCAGGTGCAGGACGGGTGCAGGGCGGTCTCGCCCTCCTTGGCGACCCAGGCGAGGATCTCCTCGTCCGTCTCCACCTTCGGGCCGGGCGAGACCTCACCGCCGTTGTAGGGGGCGAGCGCGGGCTGGTTGAGGAGCTTGCGGGCCACCCGGATCGCCTCGACCCACTCACGGCGGTCCTGCTCGGTGGAGAGGTAGTTGAAGCGCAGCGCCGGGTGTTCGCGCGGGTCCTTGCTCTTGATCTTCACCGAGCCGACGGCGTCCGAGTACATGGGCCCCACGTGCACCTGGTAGCCGTGGTCACCGGCGGGCGAGGAGCCGTCGTAGCGGACCGCGACCGGCAGGAAATGGAACATCAGGTTGGGGTAGTCGACGTCCTCGTTGCTGCGGGCGAAGCCGCCGGCCTCGAAGTGGTTGGTGGCGGCCGGACCCTTGCGGAAGAGCCACTGCAGTCCGATGAAGGGGGCGCGCCACTTCGCCATGTACGGCTGCATGGAGACGGGCTGCTTGCAGGCGTACTGGACGTAGACCTCCAAGTGGTCCTGCATGTTCTCGCCGACGCCCGGCAGGTCGTGGACGACGTCGATGCCGAGGGCGCGCAGTTCCTCGGCGTTGCCGACGCCGGAGAGCTGGAGCAGCTGCGGGGAGTTGATGGCGCCGCCGCAGAGGATGACCTCCCTGGCACGGACCTGCTGGAGTGCGCCCCGGCCGCGCTGGAACTCGACGCCGACGGCGCGCTTGCCCTCGAAGAGGACGCGCGTGACGAGGGCGCGGGTCTTGACGGTGAGGTTCGGCCGCTTCGTCGCGGGCTTGAGGTAGGCCTTGGAGGCCGAGAGCCGACGTCCGCGGTGGACATTTCGGTCGAACTCGGCGAAACCTTCCTGTCGATAGCCGTTGACGTCGTCAGTGGGCGCGTACCCCGCCTCCTGGGTGGCTTTGAGGAAGGCGCCGAAGAGGGGGTTGGTCGCCGGGCCGCGCTCGAGGACGAGGGGGCCGTCGTGGCCTCGGAACTCGTCGTCCGGATCGGCCGCCAGGCAGTTCTCCATGCGCCGGAAGTAGGGCAGACAGTGTGCGTAGTCCCACGTCTCCATGCCGGGGTCGGCCGCCCAGCGTTCGTAGTCCATGGGGTTGCCGCGCTGGAAGATCATGCCGTTGATGCTGCTGGAGCCGCCCAGCACCTTGCCGCGCGCGTGGTAGACGCGCCGGCCGCCCATGTGGGGCTCGGGCTCGGACTCGTACTTCCAGTCGTAGAACCGGCTGCCGATCGGGTAGGTCAGCGCCGCGGGCATGTGGATGAAGACGTCCCACGGATAGTCCGAGCGGCCCGCCTCCAGGACCAGGACCCGGTTGGCCGGGTCGACGGAGAGCCTGTTCGCCAGTGCGCTGCCGGCCGATCCGCCGCCGACGATGACGAAGTCGTACTGCACAGGAGCCATGGTGCCTCGCCTCGCTCGCGCCGTAGATGTGCGAGGCATGCTAGCGCCGGTATCGCCATACGCACCAGGTTGCGAAGTGCGCAACTTCCAACGACTTCATTACGCGACAGTTACTTGTCGTTACGTTGTTTACTACGCGTATAGTTTCACTGTGAGCAACTACAGCCCTGACACGGAAACGTCAAACTCGCAAACCGGCGGCGTGCAGTCGGTAGACCGAGCCATCAGCGTCCTGGAGATCCTCGCCCAGCGCGGCGAGGCGGGCGTCAGTGAGGTGGCGGGCGAGATCGAGGTGCACAAGTCCACCGCCTTCCGGCTGCTCGGAGCCCTGGAGGCGCGCGGCCTGGTGGAGCAGGCCGGGGAGCGCGGCAAGTACCGGCTCGGCTTCGGCATCGTCCGCCTGGCCGGCGCGGTCACCGGCCGTATCGACATCACCCAGCAGGGCCGTCCGGTCTGCGAGCGCCTCGCCGAGGAGATCGGCGAGACCGTCAACATCGCCGTCATGCAGGAGCACTACGCGATCAACCTGTACCAGGTGCGCGGCCCCGGAGCCATCACCGCGCACAACTGGGTCGGCCAGCTGACTCCCCTGCACGCCACCTCCAGCGGCAAGATCCTGCTGGCGTACATGCCCACCAAGGAGCGCGCCGCGCTGCTGACCGCCGCCGGTATGAAGAAGGTCACGCCGCGCACCATCACCACGAAGACGAAGCTCGAGAAGAATCTCGCCGAGGCGCGGGAGCGCGGCTACGCCTTCACCCTGGAGGAGCTGGAGGTCGGTCTGCACGCGATGGCCGCGCCGGTCCGTAACCGGGAGGGCGAGGTCATCGCCGCGCTCAGCGCCTCCGGACCCGCCTACCGGTTCACCGAGGAGCGCCTCCACGAGCTCTCTTCGGTGCTGCTCAAGGGCGCCGAGGAGATCAGCTACCGGATGGGCTACCTGGGCTGAGTCACCCCTGAGGGGTCCCCAGGCGCTCGTTCACCCAGTCGTGGAACGCGCCGATGTGGTGCTCACTGGGCACCAGCACGCCACCCTTGGCGTACATCCGGGAGCTCATTCCGGGCTGCGTGCGCTCGCAGGCGTCGAAGTCCTGCTGGTTGACCCGGTGGAAGAGTTCCACGGACCGGCTCACATCCTTGCCGCTCTCGACGACATGCGGCAGATACAGCCAGTCGCACTCGACGATCGTGCGGTCCACGGACACCGGATACATCCGGTGGAAGATCACGTGGTCGGGCACGAGATTGATGAACACCTGGGGCTTGACGGTGATCGCGTAGTAGCGGCGGTCCTGGTCGTCCGCGACCCCGGGAATACGATCCAGGCCCTCGGAGCCGTCGACGGTGAAGCCCTGGACGTCCTCGCCGAACTCCGCGCCGTGACCCACGTAGTACTGGGCGGCGTAACCGTCCGCGAACTCCGGCAGCACCTCGGTGAGTTCGGGGTGGATCGTGGCGCAGTGGTAGCACTCCATGAAGTTCTCGATGATGAGCTTCCAGTTCGACTTCACGTCGTAGACGATCCGCTTGCCGACGGAGAGGTTCTCGATGCCGTAGCGCTCGATCGACTCGACGTCGCCGAGACGGGCGACCACCTCACCGATGATGTCCTCCTCGAAGGAGGGGGGGTTCTCCGCGAGGCAGACCCACACATAGCCGAGCCATTCGCGCACGGCCACACCCACCAGGCCGTACTCGGTACGGCCCACGTCGGGCATCTTGGTGAGGTTGGGCGCCGCGACGAGCTTTCCGTTCAGGTCGTACGTCCAGGCGTGGTACGGGCACTGGAAGGCCCGCTTCACCTCGCCGGTCTCCTCGGTGCACAGCCTCGCGCCCCGGTGCCGGCACACGTTGAAGTACGCACGGATGCTGTTGTCCCGCGCCCGGGTGACGAGGATGCTCTCGCGACCCACGTCGACGGTGCGGAAGGCACCGGGCTTCGCCAGCTCGGCGGCGCGCGCCACGCAGAACCACATGGTCTCGAACATGCGCTCCTGCTCCTGGGCGAAGATTCCCGGATCCGTGTAGGAGGAGCCGGGGAGAGTGGCGATCAAGCTGTCCGGCAGGCTGGTCGAGGTCACGGTGCACTCCTCGGGAGAACGTCGTGGAGGGGTCATTCACGCGCCGGGAAGAGCGACTCCGGACGGCGTTGTATATGAAGCAACACTGCGTGCGATGCGCAACCGAAGCATGAGATGCCGCAGGGGCGGTGTCAAGATGCGGGCGGTGTCAGGATGCGGTGGCCGCGAGTTGCTTGCGCCGACGCATGAACAGCCGCGGCTGGTTCATCCCGAGCACGGCGACCGGGTCCCCGGCCCGCCGGTAGACAGCCAGGACATCGCGGTCGTCCGCGGTGCCGGCCTCGATGGTGACGCTGTCCGCGCCGGCCGCGTGACCGGCGAACTGGATCTTCACCCCGTACTGGTCGGACCAGAAGTACGGCGGCCGGGGCACACCCGGTTTCACCGCACCGGCCGCCAGCAGCGTGGCGACCGCGGCGTCGGGCCGTTCCCGGGCGCCGGTCCAGTGCTCGACGCGGCGATGGAAACCCGCGCGCGGGTCGTACCAGTTGGCGCAGTCACCGACCGCGACCACGCCGGCCAGGCTGGTGCGGCCGTCCGCGCCGCACTTGACGCCGTTGTCGAGGACGATGCCGGAACCTTGCAGCCACTCGACGTTCGGGCGTGCGCCCACACCGACGACGACGATGTCGGCGGGGATGCTGCGGCCGTCCTCCAGCAGGACGGCGTCGACGCGGGTCTCCCCGCTCAGCCCCTTGACACCCACCCCGCACTCCAGGGGTACGCCGTGGTCGGCGTGGAGGGCGGAGACGATGGCGCCCATGGTCTCGCCGAGCGGTCCGGCGAGCGGCGTCGGGGCGGCCTCGACGACGGTGACGTCGAGGCCGAGGGCGTACGCGGTGGAGGCGACCTCGGCTCCGATGAAGCCTCCGCCGATCACCACCAGCCGTCCGCCGCGGGCCAGTTCGTCCCGTAGGGCGCGGGCGTCGTCCAGGGTGCGCAGGGTGTGCACGCCGGCCAGTCCCTCGGAGCCGGGGAGGGTGCGGGCCGCCGCGCCGGTCGCGATGACGACTCCGTCGGCGGACACCTCCCGTCCGTCGGCGAGCCGGATGGCACGCCGCGCGTGGTCGAGTCCGGCGGCACGGACGCCGAGCAGCCACTCCGCCCCGAGGTCCTCGCCGTCGGCCTCCAGGGCGAGTTCGGCCTCGCCGAGCCTGCCGGCCAGGAACTCCTTGGACAGCGGGGGCCTGTCATACGGGCGGTGGAGCTCGTCCCCGATGACGACCAGCCGGCCGTCGTAGCCCTGCTTCCGCAGTGAGCGCGCCGCCGACAGTCCGGCCAGCGAGGCGCCGACCACGGCGACGGTCCTCACGCGGGACCCCCGGCGAGCCGCGCCGAGATGCAGGGCGGCAGGTTGGGCGCCTCGGTGGACGGCTGGACGTAGATCATGCCGTCCTCGACGACGACCTCGTGCGTCCGGACCGGAAGCTTGGCCGGCGGGGCGTCCACCGCACCGGTCCTCAGGTCGAACTTCGAAGCATGCAGCGGGCATTCCACCTCGCAGCCCTCCAGCCAGCCGTCGGCGAGCGACGCATCCTGGTGGGTGCAGGTGTCGTCGATGGCGAAGAGCTCGCCGTCGTCGGTGTGGAACACCGAGACCGGCGGATCGATGTCGAGCCGGTGGGCCTCGCCTCGGGGGAGATCCTCGAGACGGCACGCGGGAATCATCATGACACCTCGGTGCGTATAACGAAACGGATTGCGGTAAGCGCAACATCAGTCTGAGGTCGCCCAGAACCCTTGTCAAGGCATTCAGAGGGCACTCCGAGCCGTGCACTGCGTTGCGTTATCCAGAACTCAATCCACATAGAACAACAACAGCCCGCCGCATCGACTCGCGGTGACCGCGAGCCGAGGGCGGGCGCGTGAGGAACGCCGGTGGCGTCAGAAGCCGCGGTCGATCCACTCCTGGAGGTGCGGGGCCTCGGCGGCGACGGTGGTCGTCTCCCCGTGTCCGGTGTGCACGACGGTGCCTCCGGGCAGCGTCAGCAGCCGGTCCCGGATCGACTCGACGATGGTCGGGAAGTGGCTGTACGACCGTCCCGTCGCCCCCGGCCCGCCCGCGAAGAGCGTGTCGCCGCTGAAGAGCGCCGACAGGGCCGGCGCGTATAGGCAGACCGCGCCGGGGGCATGGCCGGGCGTGTGCAGCACGGTCAGCTCGGTGCCGGCCACCGTGAGGCCCTGACCGTCGGTCAGTTCGGCGTCCGGCGTCCTGTCGGGGTGGGTCTGCTTCCACAGCGGCAGGTCGTCCGGGTGGAGGAGGACCGGGGCGCCCGTGTGCGCCGCGAGTTCGGGCGCGGCGCCGATGTGGTCGTTGTGCGCGTGCGTGCACACGATCGCGGCGAGGCGCCGGTCGCCGACGGCCCGGGCGATGGCCTCGGCGTCGTGCGCGGCGTCGATGACGATCGCCTCGCTGTCGTCGCCGACGATCCACACGTTGTTGTCGACGTCCCAGGTGCCGCCGTCCAGCGAGAACGTGCCCGAGGTGACGAGGTGTTCGATGCGGGCGGCCATCAGAGGACCACCACCGAGCGCAGCACGTCGCCGTGGTGCATCCGCTCGAAGGCCTTCTCGACCTCGTCCAGCGCGATGGTCTCCGTGACGAAGGCGTCCAGGTCGAGCCGACCCTGGAGGTAGAGGTCGATGAGCATCGGGAAGTCGCGGGAGGGCAGGCAGTCGCCGTACCAGGAGGACTTCAGGGACCCGCCACGGCCGAAGACGTCCAGCAGCGGCAGTTCCAGCTTCATCTCCGGGGTCGGTACGCCGACCAGGACGACCGTACCGGCGAGGTCGCGGGCGTAGAAGGCCTGCTTGTACGTCTCCGGGCGGCCGACCGCCTCGATGACGACGTCGGCGCCGAAGCCGCCGGTCAGCTCGCGGATCGCCTCGACCGCGTCGGCTTCCTTGGAGTTGACGGTGTGGGTCGCGCCGAGGTTCTCGGCCGTCTCCAGCTTGCGGTCGTCGATGTCGACCGCGATGACCTTGGCCGCGCCCGCCAGGTTCGCCCCGGCGATCGCCGCCGCCCCGACACCGCCGCAGCCGATGACGGCGACCGAGTCACCTCGGCCGACGTTGCCGGTGTTGATGGCCGCGCCGATGCCGGCCATCACGCCGCACCCCAGCAGACCGGCGGCGGCCGCCGAAGCGGTCGGGTCGACCTTGGTGCACTGCCCGGCCGCGACCAGCGTCTTCTCCGCGAAGGCGCCGATGCCCAGGGCCGGCGACAGCTCGGTGCCGTCCAGCAAGGTCATCTTCTGTTCGGCGTTGTGCGTGTTGAAGCAGTACCACGACTCTCCGCGCAGACAGGCACGGCACTGGCCGCACACCGCACGCCAGTTGAGGATCACGAAGTCGCCGGGCGCGACATCGGTGACCCCCTCCCCCACCGACTCCACGATCCCCGCGGCCTCATGCCCCAGCAGGAACGGGAAGTCGTCGTTGATGCCGCCCTCGCGATAGTGCAGATCGGTGTGGCAGACCCCGCAGGCCTCGATCTTCACGAGCGCCTCACCCGGACCCGGGTCGGGCACGATGATCGTTTCCAGGCTGGCGGGGGCGCCCTTGCCCCGCGCGACGACAGCACGGACCTGGTGCGTCATGGCCACTCCTCGACTGGTCGAGAGTTGAATCAGATGTTGCTCATTGCGGCACACATCTCACGTGTCGCAACACAGCATCGTTGAGCGCCGACCGGGGGTCAAGGAGCGCGACGAGGGTTCTCCCAGCTGGTCGGGATCCCTGTGCGGCAGCACGAACCTGGCGGGGTCGCCGCACATGGCGGTGCCACGACCCCGCCGGGCGCGGGTCCCGCCGGTCTCAGCGGGTGGAGGAGGATGTCGTTTCCGTCTCCTCCGTGGGTTGCGTGGACTGCGCGGCGGGCGGTCTCCAGCGCCGCGATGATGCGCAGCGCGCTGGACTTGGGGGCGCCCGTGACGGACACCCCGGCCGGAAGGTTCCGGCGAGCGGCGTGCCGCCTGATCGACCCGCTGGACGAGATGGCCGCCCTGCAGCCGGAGCTGGACATACCCGGTCACCGCCTGCCCCGCACCTCCGCCCGCCCCTCCGCCATCACCGCGACCTGCGACCGCCTGCTCCCCTTCGAGGCTCCGTCACCCTGCGCTGCCGGGGGCGCCGCTGCTTCGCGCATTCCGCGACCGTCTGCTGACCGAGTTCGCGGCGGGCCTCGGCAATGGCTGATGCCGTCGTGTTCTTCTCCGCGTAGATCTGCGTGAGACGCTCGACCGCGTCGTCCTGGGCGCTTTGGCCAGCCACTTCACGCTGCTTACCGAGTTCCCGGAACCGAATCGCGTACGGGTGCAGGCAACGGGTCGGCTTGGCACAGTAGCCGTCCTTGACTCCCCGGCCCGAGGTCGGCAACACCAGGACGCAACCACGTTTGATGCCGACTGCTTGCTGACATCAGCCCGGTAACATGCCTTTGCTTCGGGAATGACCAAGCGTTAGGTCTTGGACTTGAACATGGTGCGCAGCACTTTGGACTCCCGAAAGACGGCTCCCTGCCCGCGTTCTGCAGGTCAAGGGCGTTCTTCACTCTGACGACATGGCTCCTGCCTGCGTTCCCGTGCGAACCAGGCTGTTGTGACGTCACCGAGCACGCGCCTGACGCCACATCAGGAACGTGAAGGGCACAGGAAGGGTCGCCTCCCGAGGGCACCCAAGATCAGATGGCCTCCGCGCCGGCGGTCCGGCTCGCCTCCGCGACCAGGCGCGAGCCAGGAGCGGTGAGACATCGGTGACGGTGGCAAAGGAGCGCCAGAAGAGGGCGGTCCGGGGGTGGGCCATCTCGTGGTCGAAGGGGCACCACAGGACCTGGAGGAGGTCCGCGTCGGGCGGGTGCGGGAAGGGGACGTCGCGAGCGTAGAGCTGGGCGACGGGGAGGAGGGGGATCGGGCCGTCGAACCACGGGCGGTCCGCGAGCCGCTCCCAGGTCGCCCGTTCCTCGGGTCCACTGGGGTGCCTCGGGTTCGAGGCGCCGCCGCTCCGCCGCTACGGCGAGATCGCGGCGGAGGAGCCGGACGTCGTCCGGGGAGTGGACCACCGGCGCCGCGTGCCGGTCGTGCGGCTCGGCGCAGTACGGCCACAGCTCCGTCGGCGGGCCACAGCAGCGGCCCGCCGACGGAGCTGTCGTGCACCGTCGGCGACCCCGGCCGCGGGTGCAGCCGGGTCGCCGTGCGCGCCAGCGGGGCCAGCTGAGGGAAGAGCGCGGTCACGTCGAACGGCCGCGGTGGGGTGGTGAACTCATGCCGGCTCCCGGCGTGACGGTCACTGCACCAGCTCGATATGGGCGTGGGACGGGTCGGCCGGGCAGGCGTGGAGCTGGAGACTGTGGCCGCCGGCGATCCCGATCAGGGTGAAGTTTGCGGGCGGGGTGCCGCGGAGGAGGGGAGTCGGGTGCGTCCGCTCCTCCTCGGGGGCCCAGCTGTCGCTGCCGGCATCCCATTCGAGGGTGGCGACGGTGAGGAGCGGGAGCGCCTCGGTGCCGCATTCCGGGCAGCGGCGGGGCATGGGGTCGGACAGGCCCCAGCGGGACCAGCCGCCGGTCTTCCAGCCGGGCGAAGTGGACAGCTCGTTCTCGTAGAACTCCCGCGGGGTGGCGGGGCAGGAGCCGTCCCACCGGCTCGGGTCGCCCAGCTCCTGCCGCAGCTCCTTGTCCAGCTCCATGAAGGCGGGGTACTCCGTGACCCGCTCCGGTGCCAGCAGGGACGGCTCCGGGAGATAGCCCTGGGACTTGATCGCGGGCGGCTCGGGCGCCGCGCCGAGGACGTCGGTGACGGTGCCGGCGGAGCGCCAGAAGACCGCGGTGCGGGGGTGGGCCGGGTGGTCGAAGGGGCACCACAGGACCTGGAGGAGGTCGGCCCCGGGCGGGCTGAACGGGAGCTGGACGTCACGGGCGTACAGCTGGGCGACAGGGAGCAGAGGGACCGGGTCCTCGGGCCAGGGGCGACCCTGGAGGATCCGCTTCTCGGTGGCCAGTTCCTCAGGCGTGGGCCGGGAGGCCGGGCCGCCGAGGTGCCGCCGGCTCTCTATCGCCGCCTGGATATGGCGGAGGCGCCGGATGTCGTCCGGGGACAGAACCCTGCGCGTCGCACCCCTCTCGTGCGGTCCTTCGCAGTGCGGCCACGGCTCGTCGGTGGGCCACAGCAGCGGCCCACCGACGGAACTGTCGTGCACCGTCGGTGACCCCGGCCGCGGATGCAGCCGGGTCGCCGTCCGCGCCAGCGGGGCCAGTTGAGGGAAGAGCGCGGTCACGTCCAGCGGCCGCGGCGGGGTGGTGAAACTCATGCTGGCTCCCGAGGGCACGAACAAGGTGTAGAGAGATCAGTTGCCGAGGTTGTGTGCTCCGCCGGTCTGGGTGTTGTAGATGTCGACGTTTTGGAACATCGGTACGACCGAACCGTCCTCGCGCTCGATCTTGGCGCTCATCGTAACGCGCACCGGAATCGTGCTGTCGGCGCTCAGATAGATGGGAGTCACCTCGTAGAGGATCGCGTCGTCCTCGCTGAACGAGGCCAGCCGCACCTCGTCCCGGACCTGCTCCTCGTACTCCCACATGCTGCCTGCACCGGTGTTCATCCCGACCTGCCAGCAGGGCACGAGGTTCTTCGAGATCCGCCCGCCGAGAATGTTGGCGATCAGGTGACACCGGGCGAGCTGTTCGGTGAGATTGCGCGCGGAGGCGTAGTCGGCCGCGTCCTGCCAGCCGGTGATGTCTCCGCCCGCTTCACTGCCGGGGCCGAGCTGTTTGCCCAGGCAGGCGGTGGCCTTGGTCGCCCGGTGGCCGGCCGCGCTCGTCTGGTCGTTCTTCCTGACGTGCGGGACCGGTTCGGTGGTGTTCAGGATCCAGCCGTTGCCGGCCGGGCGCGCACCCCCCGGCGAGATCCCCAGGCACTCCGCGTGCGAGCCGTCGAGCGACGCCGTGAACGTCAGCTTGAACTGGTCGGCGTCGATGACCCGCTGGCCCGCGAAGCCGTCGGCGAGCTGGCTGTCCGCGAACTGCTTGTCAGCGGCGGCGACATGGGCGCGCACACATCGCTGGGAGGTGTCGAGGCTCGAACCGCCGTTGAGCTCGTGGATGACCCATCCGCCGTTGCCGTAGTAAGGAATGAGCTCGGCGCACTGAGCACCGTCCCTTCCGCCCTCCTTCGTCTCCGCGAAGGGGAACTGGGCACAGGTGTCGGTCGGTATGAGGTCGCTGGCGTCCGCGAACGGCTCCGACGCCCCGCTTCCACAGGTGCTGCTCGTACGGCCGTCCACGCCGCTCGTCGACCGGGTCAGTGCGGTGTTGAGCCCCCAGCGGTCGGTGAGGTTCTTCTGGGCCCACAGATACGCCGCCACCGCGCCGCCCTGATCCGAGCCCTGCGTGCTCATCGACAGCTCCGGCATGACCGACGGAACCGCACACCCCGCCACCGAAGTGCCGCCGACCGCGTGGTCGCACCTGATCTGACGCGCGTTCTTCCACGACGCGTTCGGGTCGGTCGCCGTCGCGCCCGGGGACGTCACATACATCGCGTAGGACGTGTAGAAGGAGGCGGAGGAGCCCGCCGTCTGCGCCGAGGAGAAGGTGACGTTGCCGGTGAGGGTCTGGCCGAGGGTGATGGCGCCGCCGTACCAGGGGGCGGTCTTGGTGGCCGTGCAGCCGGCGTCGCAGGAGGCGCGGAACTTGGCGTTCAGAGAGGTGACATCGCCGGACGCGCTGGTCATGGTGACGTTGACCTGCTCGTTCCAGGTCGTGGCGGTCGCGGAGAGGTCGGCGCCGGTGGAGACCGCCAGGGTGCCGCGTCCGATCTCCAGACCCCTGCTGTCGCGGAGGATGTAGGTGACGTTGATGCCGGTCACGCAGTACGAGAAGCGCTCGTAGCTGTAGTTGCCGGGTTGGTGACGTCGCAGCTTCCGGCGGCAGCGGCAGTGGTAGCAGCAGTGGTAGCAGGAGCGGCGCCGGCTGCGCGGGTCTTCGCCTTCGCAGGGGCGGGGGTGACCGTCACACAGGACTCGACGGCGCCCGCGCGGCGCTCCTTGGAGCCCGGCGCGGTGGCGGTGCAGTCCTCACCGGAGCCGGCCGCGAACTTGCTGGTCCCGGTGGTCTCCGCACTGGGCGCTGCGGACTTGGCGGTGGACGAGGTCTTCGCCGTCGCGGGCGGCTCGGCCGCCTGGCTCGTCGCGGCTGTCGTGACGACGAGGGTCAGGGCGGTGAGGACGGTCAGGACCGTCGAGCGGGCGCGTCTCCTTGTCGCGCGCCCGCCACGTATTCCATGCATAGGGGCAGGACCTTTCATTGAGAGCACGGGGGGTGGGGGTGCCGCTTGATTGCGGCACCCCCAGGAAAGAGAAGGGAGGGAAATCAGGCCGCCTTGCCCCAGATGTCGCTGAGGCTCTTCGTGATGCCGGAGACCAGGTCCTCGCCGGTGTCTGTGATCTTGCTGACGACGGGCTTGACGACGCTGCCGCCGAGCGCCTTGTCGGCGGCGCCGAGCCACTTGTAGGCGCCGAAGGAGACCAGGCTCAGGCCGGTGCCGACGGCGGACTCCCAGAAGGCGCCGCTGGTGAAGCCGTGCTCGATGCCCGTGAAGAGGGTGCCGAGGGCGCCCGCGCCCGCGGAGACGCCGGCGAAGAAGCCGGCCGCGGCGAGGGCCGGCGGGAAGACGATGGCGGCGAGGGCGCAGCCGGCCGCCAGGAACCCGGCGCCGATGCTGACCATGTTGGCGGCGTCCGCGTAGAACTGGGCGTCGTTCCACCACTCGTCGGCGTCGCCGTCCGCGGTGCCGTTCGGGTTGACCTGGTTGTTCTTGTCGTTGTTGGCCGGGTCCTGCTTGGCCTCGCGCTCTTCCTGGGCCTTGCGCGCGGCCTCCTTGGCCTTCGCGATCTCCTCGGCCCGCTTCTTGTCGGCGGCGATCTGCTTGGCCTGGGCGTACGCGGCGGCGGCGGCCTTCGCGTCGGCGGAGGCGGCGAGCTCGGCGGCGCGGGCCGCGGCGGCGGAGCGCTGGGCCGCGGCGGAGGAGGCGAGGGCCGCGCGCGCCGAGTCGACGGCCTTGTTGGCCGAGTAGTTGGCGGAGCGGGCGGCGCCGCGGGCGGTGGCGGCGGCGTTCTTCGCCGTGGCGGCGGAGGCCTGGGCGTCGGCGGCCGACTTGTCGGCGGCGTCGGCGTTGTCCCGCGCCTGCTGGGCGTAGTCATCGGCCTTGGCGGCGGAGTCGAGCGCCTTCTGCGCCCACTGCTGAGCCTCGGCGGCGGCGTTGCGGGCGTCGGCGGCGGCTTTCGAGGCGAGGGCCGCGTCCTGCTGCGCCTTCTCCGCGATCTTCGCGGCGGCGGCGATGGCCCCGCGGACGGCGGCGACGTGGGTGGCGGTGTCGAAGTCGAGCTGGGCCGTGCGGTACTGGATCACGGTGATGAAGTTCCGCAGCATCCACTGCGGTCCTTCGAGCGCGACTTCCGCGTAGGCCTTGGTGAAGGCGCCCCCGGTGTGGATCAGCTCACTCGCCCGGACGCGGTCGTCCTCCTGGACGGCCACGGGGTAGGCATGGTCGAAGAAGTGGTTGAGGGACTCGGTCGTGTTCTTGTCGAGCGCGTCGTTACCGGCCTCGGTGACGGCCCGGCCCGCGTTGTCGCCGAGGATCTTGGTGATGGCGACGCGCAGGTCCTCGTCCGAGGCGCGCTTCATGCCGCCGGTGAGGAAGTCGCCGACGGCCTTGGAGTCGTTGCTCTCCAGCGCGGCCGCGGCGGCCGCGGCGACCTTCGGTCCGCCGATCGTCGCCACGTGGAGGGTGGTTTCGCGGTCGTCCTGCGTCTGGGCGAGGGCTCGGTCGAGGTCGATCCAGGCGTAGACGTCGTCGTCGGAGCCGGCGAGGGCGTGCTGGGCGGCCTGCCGGGTGTTGGCCCCGCGGGCCTCCATCAGGGCGACCGCGGCCTGTCGGCCCAGGGTCGCGGCGACCGCCATGTCGCCGGAGTACAGGGCCTCTTCCGCCCTGGATATGAGGTCCTTGGTCGCCTGGGTGTCGCGCTCCTCCATCAGCCGCTTCTCGCGGACGTCGGAGAGCTCGGCCTGCTCGATGGCGGCGAGCTGCTGGGCCTCCTCGATGGCCTGCTGCTTGTCCTGCTCCAGGGTCTGCGCCTCGGCGGCGCGGGCGTTCTTCTCCACCTCGATGGCGTCGCTGACGGCCTTGGTGGCGACGTTGGCGGCCTTCACGGCCTCCGTGGCGTGGGCGGTCGACTTGTTGGCGTAGTCGACGGCCTGACCCGCGTACTTCACGGCCTCCTCGGCGGCGGCCGCGGCCTTGTCGGCGTGGGCAGCGGCGGAGTTGGCGGCGTCCCGGGCGGTGCGGGCCGCCTTGGCGGCGGCGGTCGCCAGGGCCTGGGCGGCGGAGGCGGCATTGGTGGCGCGGTTGGCGGCGCTGGTGGCGATGGCGGCCTGGCGCTTGGCCTCGTCGGCCTCCGCCTTGGCGGCACCGGCGGAGACGGCGGCCTGGGCGGCGGCGGTCGCGGCGGCGGCCGAGTTGCGGGCGGCGGAGGCGGCGGCCAGCCCGGCGGAGGCGGACGCGTCGCCGGCGAGGGCCGCCTTGTCGGCAGCCGCGGCGGCGCTGCGGGCCTTGGCTGCGGCGTTGCGGGCGGCGACCGCGGCGTTCTTGGCGGCCTCCGCCTTGCCGGCGTCCTTGGACGCGGCGATCGCGGCGTTGTAGGCGCGGGCGGCGGCGTTGCCGGCCTTCGCGGCGGCCTGGGCGGCGCCTGCGGCGGCCCAGGAGGCGCGGCGGGAGGCATTCACGGCGGCGTTGGAGGCGTTGACGGCGTTGCGGGCGGCGTCGGCCGCGCCCTTCGCCGCGCTCGCCGCCTTGCGGGCCGCGGCCCCCGACTTCTGCACGTCGCTCTGGGCGGCGGCGGCCTCGGCGGCGGCCTTCTCGGCGGCCTCCTTGGCCTTGGTGGCGGCGGTCTCGGCGCGGGCCCCGGCCTCGACGGCCAGGTTCGTCTCGCGCTCGGCGCGCTTGCCCTCGCGCTCGACGACGGCCACCAGCTCCTCGATGGTCGCCGACTCCTGGTCGCGGGCGCGCGCGATGTGCTGGCCGGTCTCGATGAACCACTCGACGTCCTGGGCGGTGCCGCTGAGCGCGCGGTCCGCGTACTTCTGCACCTCCGGGCCGCCGTTCATCAGCATGGCGGTGACCTGGACCCGGGTGTCCTCCAGCCGCGCGTCGTACTGCTTGTCGGCGAGGAAGGCGACGAGGGCCTGTTCGGTGCCGGCGTTGAGCGCGGCGTTGGCCTCGCGCACCACTCCCCTGCCGCCGGTGGACGAGACGATGCTGGTGGCGACCTGGAGGTCCTCGCGGATAGCGGGTGCGAAGCCCGCCGAGAGGAAGTCGGCTATCGCTTGGTCGCCGTTGTCCAGGGCGGCGACGGCCTCGCGGCGCAGGCCCTTGCCCGCGCGGTCCAGGCTGCGAACGATCGCGACCCGGTTGTCCTGCACGGTCTGCTGCGGCAGCGTCTCGGCGAGGAAGGTCTGGATCTCGGTGTCGGTCCCGTAGAGGGCCATGGTGGCAGTGGCCTTGACGCCCCTGCCGCCAGTCAGCCACGCGCGGACGACCTTGGCGCGATCGGTGTTCGGCAGCGGCACCGGGTCGGCGCCTGCCGTCTCGGCGGCCGCGGCGGTGGCCGGTCGCAGGACCGAGGGGGTGGCGGCGACAGCGGTCGCGGCCGCGAGCGCGCCGAGGACGCGGCGTCTGCTCCAGAAAGCTGTCTGCATACGGGACTTGCCCTTCTAAGAGTAATGCGCTGACGTGTCGAATCTCGCGCCGTGACGGACGGCGGATCCATGGATCGACCCCCGCCACAATTCGAACAGTATCAACGTCATAGAAATTCTCGGGACGTTGGACCTGCCGGGACTCCAACAGGCGTCGATACATGGTGATTTGACGGATCGGCACAATCTTTTTACGGAATCCTGACGCCAGCTCATACAGCCTTCTCCCGTCGTGACACAGGTCACGGAAGACTTGTATCCAATGTCCAGGTATGAGCAGTTCACGGCGCTGGACGTGGGTGCGTCGCCGTGCTGGGATGCCAGGGCCGATGACGATCACCGGGGGTTCGAACAGTGCGTCGCGGAGGCGCGCCAATGGTGCGCAAGGGGGGCTTTCATTCCGCGTGTGCGGCTTTCCCTTTTTCGCGACCGGTGGTTTTCAAGTCCAAGTCCGGGCAGTGGCTACGAAATTAGGGATGCGATGAAGGAAATCAGCACCAACGTCGGAAAGCCGCGGAGAATTCGGCTCACGGTACGGGTACTCGGCGCCGCCGCCGGCGGTGCGCTGGCCTGGATCGCGGTTGTCGGCGGCGCGCAGGACGGGGGCACAGGCACCGCAGAGGCCGGCGACACCGCCGCGCTGGTCGCGGGGGACACCCCCGGCTATGCCGTGGAGGACTTCGACTACCCCCAGGCCGACAAGATCCTGGCGGAGCAGAACATCGTCCTGAAGCGGGGCGACGGCCACATCACGCTCGCCGACTGCGTGTCAGGAACCGGGCAGTTGGAGCTCCTGGCCCGCGACAGGGCCGACAAGATCTGCTTCAACACCGTCGGCAACGAGGGCTGGCTGACCCTGGAGATCCCCGCCGTCTTCTCGTTCAAGGGCAATGACTACTCCACCACGGTCAACATGACCGTCGGCAGCGAGGAGAAGTCCTACGAGATTACCAAGAACACCTGGACGCCGGTGGGCGAGACCGCGGACCCCGAGGGCCGCGACCACATGCTCGTGGAGATCCGGATCACCAAGTAGCCAGGGTCCCGGAACCTCCCTGGTCAGCCCCGGTCCACCGCCGTCAAGGAACCCCTGAGTCCCATCTCTGCAGACCCTTGGGACTGCACCGGACCGGCAGGCAGGGATTCTGTTGGTTTGTTCGGGGCCTTGCGTGACGTCGGCCTTCGAGACCCGGGGCCGACGTTTCCCCAGGTCCGCAGTGACCACCCTGTCCCGGACGTACTCCGGCTCCTGCACCCCCTCCGCCGCGGCGGTCTCCAGCACGACAGCGCCGCCCCTCAGGCCGCCGCCACCTCCGCCATCTCCCCCGCCTCCATCTCCCCCGCCCGTTCCTCGAACTGCGTCCGATACAGCTCCGCGTACCGTCCCCCCGCCGCCAACAGCCCCTCGTGCGTGCCCCGTTCGACGATGCGGCCGTCCTCGAGGACGAGGATCAGGTCGGCGGACCGCACGGTGGACAGGCGGTGGGCGATGACGAGGGCGGTGCGGCCCTGAAGTGCCTCGGTGAGGGCCTCCTGCACGGCCGCCTCGGAGGTGTTGTCGAGGTGGGCCGTGGCCTCGTCGAGGATCACCACCCGCTGGCGGGCGAGGAGCAGGCGGGCGATGGTCATGCGCTGGCGTTCGCCGCCGGAGAGGCGATAGCCGCGTTCGCCGACCACGGTGTCCAGGCCGTCGGGGAGCGAGCGGACGAGAGTGTCCAGGCGGGCCCGGCGCAGGGCGTCCCACAGTTCGTCGTCCGTCGCGGTGGGGCGGGCGAGCAGCAGGTTGGCGCGGACCGTGTCGTGGAACAGGTGGCCGTCCTGGGTGACCATGCCGACGGTGGCACGCAGGGACCCTGCGTTCAGGTCGCGGACGTCGACGCCGCCGACCCGGACGGCGCCCCCGTCGACGTCGTACAGGCGGGGCAGCAGCTGCGCGATCGTCGACTTGCCCGCGCCGGAGGAGCCGACGAGGGCGATGGTCCGGCCGGGTTCGGCGCGGAAGGAGATGCCCCGCAGGACCTCGGCGCCACCGCGGCTGTCGAGGGCGGCCACCTCCTCCAGGGAGGCGAGGGAGACCTTGTCGGCGGAGGGGTAGCCGAAGCGGACGTCGTCGAACTCCACCGACACCGGCCCTTCGGGCACCTCGACGGCGTCCGGCTTCTGTTCGATGAGCGGCTTGAGGTCGAGCACCTCGAAGACGCGCTCGAAGCTGACGAGGGCGCTCATCACCTCGACGCGCGCCCCGGCGAGCGCCGTGAGCGGCGCGTACAGGCGGGTCAGCAGCAGGGCGAGCGACACCACGGCTCCGGGCTCCAGGGTGCCGCGCAGGGCGAACCAGCCGCCGAGGCCGTAGACCAGGGCCAGGGCGAGCGCCGACACCAGGGTCAGCGCGGTGATGAACGCCGACTGCGCGGTCGCCGTACGGATACCGATGTCCGCGACCCGGCGGGCCCGGACGGCGAACTCGGCGGACTCCTCCTCCGGGCGGCCGAACAGCTTGACCAGCGTGGCGCCGGGAGCCGAGAAGCGTTCCGTCATCCGGGTGCCCATGGCCGCGTTCAGCGTCGCCGCCTCCCGCTGCATCCGGGCCATCCGGCTGCCCATCCGCCGGGCCGGGATCACGAACACCGGCAGCAGCACCAGCGCGAGCAGGGTGACCTGCCAGGACAGGGTGAGCATGACGGCGAGGGTGAGCACCAGCGTGACGAGGTTGCTGACCACGCCGGACAGGGTGTTGCTGAACGCCCGCTGGGCGCCGATCACGTCGTTGTTGAGCCGGCTGACGAGCGCTCCCGTGCGGGTGCGGGTGAAGAACGCGACCGGCATACGCTGCACATGGTCGAACACGGCCGTCCGCAGATCGAGTATGAGCCCCTCTCCCAGCGCCGCCGAGAGCCTGCGCCCGAGGATGCCGAGGGCCGCCTCCACCAGCGCGATGAGCGCGATCAGCAGCGCGAGGCGTACGACGGTCCGCTCGTCGCCGTTCGTCACGATCGCGTCGACGACGCGTCCGGCGAGCACGGGGGTCGCGACGGCGAGCAGCGCGGTCGCCACCCCGAGCAGTACGAACAGCACGATCCGGGGGCGGTGCGGGCGGGCGAACGCGGCGATGCGGCGCAGCGTGGCGCGGGCGAGGGGGCGGCGTTCCTGCGTGGCGTTCATGACGCTGTGCAGCTGCGTCCACGCCGTGGTCTCCATGCTCATACAGCCGACGGTAGAACCTCGACCAAACTTGAGGTCAAGCGTTCTGTGCGGGCCCTCGGGGAGATCGTTGTCGGCTCGCTCCCCGTACGTAATCCCCCGTCCGCGCTTCCGCAACCCGCAGTTGAGGCGGTGCGGAAAACCTCTCGAAGTGTGACAGCGGTCGAACAACAACCCGCGGGACGGCGCCCCAGACGCATCCCCTTCCGGCTGATCCTGGGCCTGCTCCCGCTCGCCTTCGTGGCGTACCTCGCGGTGCGGCACCGCGACGTGCTCGGCGAGGGCTTCCACCACCTGGCGACGGCGAAGTGGCCGTGGCTGCTGGCGGCGGGCGGCGCCACCTGCCTGACCTGGGTCGCGATGGCGGTGACCCGGCAGGGCGCGGTCGTGGAGCGGCTGCCGGGTTTCCGGCTGCTCGCCACGCAGGTCGCGGCGATGGCGGCCAACCACATGCTGCCGACCGGGCTGGGCTCCAGCGCGGTCAACCTGCGGTTCATGACGGTGTGCGGGCTGCCGCTGGCCCGCTCGTCGGCCGCCGTGGCGCTCTATCTGCTGGCCGAGAGCATCGCCCGGGTCGGCATGCTGGCCGTGCTGCTGATCGCCTTCCCCGGCGCGCTGCGGCTCGGCACCCTGCTGCCGGACGACGTGGCCGGCCCGCTGCTGCTCGTACTGGGCGCGGCCGCGCTGGTGGCGGCGGCTGTGCTGCTTCTCGTACGACGGCTGCGCACGGCCGTCTTCTCCTTCGTGCGCACGGCACTGGGCGAGGCGCGCTCGGTGCACACCCGTCCGTCGCGGGCGCTGGCCCTGTGGGGCGGTTCGCTGGCGTTCCCCGCGTTGCAGGCGGCCGGGCTGGTCGCGGTGGGGCTGGCGTTGGGGCTGGAGATACCCCTGTGGCACATGGTCGTCGCGTATCTGGCCGCGACCGTCGCGGTCGCCGTGGTGCCCACGCCGGGTGGGCTCGGCTCGGTCGAGGCGGCGCTGATCGTGGCGCTGGTCGCGGCGGGCAGCCCGGCCGCCGTGGCCACGGCGGTGGTCCTGGCGTACCGCATCATCACCGTCTGGCTGCCGCTGCTGCCGGGGGCGTTGACGCTGGGCGCGCTGGTGCGGCTGAAGGTGATCTGAGCCAGTCACTGCGGCCCGAACGACCAGTAACGTGCTGCCCCGACGAAAACGAAGGGGGCTCCACCATGCCGGTCCGCGTCGAGCGTCAGCAGCACGTCACCACGGTCGTCCTCGCCCGCCCCGAGGCCCGTAACGCGGTGGACGGCCCTACCGCGGCGGAGCTCGCCGCCGCCTTCCGGGAGTTCGAGGCGGACGACGAGGCGCGGGTCGCGGTGCTGTGGGGTGAGGGCGGCACCTTCTGCGCGGGGGCGGACCTCAAGGCGATCGGCACCGAGCGCGGCAACCGGGTCGCCGAGGACGGTGACGGGCCGATGGGCCCGACCCGTATGCGGCTGAGCAAGCCGGTGATCGCCGCCGTGGCGGGGCACGCCGTCGCGGGCGGTCTGGAGCTGGCGCTGTGGTGCGATCTGCGGGTCGCCGAGGAGGACGCCGTGTTCGGGGTGTTCTGCCGCCGCTGGGGTGTCCCGCTGATCGACGGCGGCACGGTACGGCTCCCCCGGCTGATCGGCACGAGCCGGGCCCTGGACATGATCCTCACCGGGCGTCCGGTGCCCGCCCGCGAGGCCTACGACATCGGCCTCGCCAACCGCCTCGTCCCCACCGGCCGCGCCCGCGCCGAGGCCGAGGAACTCGCCGCCGCCATCGCCCGCTTCCCCCAGGCCTGCCTGCGCACCGACCGCGCCTCGCTGCTGGAGCAGGACGGTCTGGACGAGCAGACGGCGATGCGCGGCGAACTCCGGCACGGCACGGGCGTACTGGCGCAGAGCCTGGAAGGCGCCGCCCGCTTCACCGCGGGGGCCGGACGACACGGCTCGTTCACGGACCAGTGAGACCGAGCTCCGACAGGACCGCGGCCGCCGCGCGAACGCCCTCGCGGGCCACCGACGGCGCCCCCTTCGCGGCCCTACGCGCTCAACTCCCGCCAAGGCACGAGCGCGCCCGGCAACAGCCTCAAGGGCGCCGCCTGTCTCGCCGCCAGGACCGGGCGGCACGGCCCGCTGACGGCCCGCGTGAGCCGCCGCCGACACCCGCCATAGCCACTCGCCGTCACTCCCCACGCCCAAGCGCGCCGACAGAATGCCTCAACCGCCGGGGCCGGGCCGCACGGCTCGTTCACGGACCAGTAAGTCCGAGCTCCGACAGGACCGCGGCGGCCGCGCGCACGCCCTCGCGGGCCACCTTCGGTGCCCGTTCCACGGCGTGTACGGCGTTGCCGACGGCGAACACGCCCGGGCGGGAGGTGTGCAGGGCGGTGTCGACGGCGGGGCCCCGGGTGGCGGGGTCCAGGGCGATGCCGCCGCGCCGGGCCAGTTCGTTGTCGGGCACGAAGTCGCCGGTGAACACCACGGTGTCGCAATGCAGGACCGTCGTACGGCCGTCGCGGTGGCGCACCCGGACGCCGGACAGGCGGCCGTGCCCGAGGAGTTCGGTGACGCCGGTGTGGGTGAGGAGCGGGATGCCCCGGCGGAGGCGGGCGTCGAAGGCCCGCGCGGTACGCGGGGTGGGCAGGTCGCTGACCATGGCGACGACCCGGGCGCCGGCCGCCCGTACGGTGTCGGCGGCCGAGTAGGAGACGTCCTCCGCGCCGATCACCACGGCCCGGCTCCCGATCGGCTGCCCGTACAGGTGCACCGCCTGCTGCAGTTCGCCCGTGGTGTAGACGCCGGCCGGGCGGGTGCCGGGGACCAGCCGGGCGGTGCGGGGGCGTTCGCGGGCGCCGGTGGCCAGCACGATCGCCCTCGCGGTGACCGCCTCCAGGCCGTGCGGGCCGACCGTCGTCAGCGTCAGCGGGCCCGCCCAGTCCAGGGCGGTCACGCCGGTGCGGACGACCGCTCCGGCGCGTACGGCCGCGGCGGTGAGCAGGCGGGCGTACTGGGGGCCGGTCAGCGGGCGCAGCAAGGTGCCGAAGCCGCCGTGCGCGCAGTGCCGTGGCACCCCGCCCGCCCGCTGCTCCCTCTCCAGCACCTCCACCCGGCCCGCCCCGGCGCCGGCCAGCCGGGCGGCGGTGGCGAGTCCGGCGGGGCCCGCGCCGACGACGAGCACGTCGACCTGGCGTACGTCCGTCACGGCCGGGCCTCCTCGAGCAGCTGCCGTAGCGCGGCCCCGCAGTAGAAGCCCTGGCAGCGGCCCGCCCGCGCGCGGGTGCGGCGGCGCAGTCCGTCGAGGGTGCGCGGCGGGATCGTACTGGCGAGGGCGTCGCGGATCTCGCCGCGGGAGACGCGCTCGCAGTGGCAGACGAGGGTGCCGTACTGCGGGTCGGCGGCGATGAGGTCGGGGCGCTCGCAGGGGCGCGGGGAGGCCTCGCCCAGGTTGGGCATGCGGACCGGCTCCAGCTCCCGGACCGGCCCCGGGTCGAGGCCCGCCTCGGTCAGCAGGCCGGTGACGTGGGCCGCGATCGCGAGGGACGCCGTCAGGCCGGTGGAGCGGATGCCGCCGACGGTGACGTACGCCTGGCCGGGGTGGGCGCGGATGCGGTAGTCGTCGTGCTCGGTGGCGGCGCGCAGACCGGCGTAGACGGCGGTGACCTCCTCGTCGAGCAGTTCGGGCAGGATGCGGCGGCCCCTGGCACGCAGGGCCGCCAGTCCGTCGGCGGTGGAGCCGGTGGCCCGCTTGTCGTCCAGGTCCTCGGCGGTGGGGCCGAGCAGGACGTTGCCGTGGACGGTGGGGGCGACCAGGACGCCCTTGCCGAGGGCGGTGGGGACGGGCAGCAGGATGTGGTTGACCAGCGTGCGGGCGAACGTGTCGAACACGATGAGCTGGCCGCGGCGCGGGGTGACGGTGAAGTCGCGGTGTCCGAGGCGGGCGTCGAGTGTGTCGGCGTGCAGTCCGGCCGCGTTGACCAGCCAGCGGGCCCGCAGCGTGCCCGCGCCGGTCGTCAGCACATGAACGCCGTCCTGCCGACCGACCTCCTCCACCCGGGTGTCGAGGTGCAGCTCGACTCCGTGCCGGACGGCCTGGGTGGCGTACGCCAGGGTGGTCGTCCAGGGGCAGATGACGGACTCGCCGGGCACGTGCAGGGCGCCGAGCGCGCCGGGGCCGAGGTGGGCTTCGCGCTCGTACAGTTCGGCGGGGCCGAGCAGGCGGGTGGCGTGGTGGTCGTTGGCCTCGGCCTTCTCGGCGAGGCGGGGCAGGGCGGCGAGCTGTTCCTCGTCCCAGGCCACGAGCAGGGCGCCGACGGGTTCGACGGGGATGCCGGACTCGGCGGCGTACGCGGCGAGCAGGCGCGCCCCCTCGCGCACCAGCCGTGCCTCCAGGGAGCCGGGGACCGCGTCGAACCCGGTGTGCAGGATCGCGGTGTTGGCCTTGGAGGTGCCCTGGCCGACGTCGTCCTGGGCCTCGACGAGGGCGACGCTCAGCCGTGGGTACCGGGCGAGTTCACGGGCGATCGCGCTGCCGACGACTCCGGCGCCGACGACCGCCACGTCGTAGACGCCGGTCATAGGGGCGTTCGGCGGAGGCGTATCCACGTCCCGCCGCGCCAAGCCTGCCTCCAGCCGCGTCGTATCGACGTCCCGTCGCGTCATGCCGGGATCCGGTCGAGCAGCGCAGCGACCTCGCGGCGGAACGCGGCGAGGCGTTCGGCGGCCTCGTCGGCGCTGATCCGGGGTTCGTGGACGGCGGCGGGCTTCCAGTCGGGCAGCGCGTCCGCCAGGGTCAGCTCCGGCTCCGCGCCGAGCCGGGCCAGCGCGCCGGCGCCGAGGGCGGTCGCGTCGGGCAGCGCGGACACCTCGACCGGGCGTTGCAGCAGGTCGGCCTGGGTCTGCATGAGGAGCGCCGAGCGGGTCAGGCCGCCGTCGACGCGCAGGGTGTCGAGCGGCGCTCCGAGGTCCTTCGCGGCCGCGTCGGCGAGTTCGACGACCTGGGCGGCGATGCCCTCGCACAGGGCACGGACCAGATGGCCGGGGGCGGTGTCGAGGCCGAGTCCGGTGAGCGAGCCCCGCACGTCGCCGCGCCACCAGGGGGCGGCGAGCCCGGCGAGGGCGGGCACGAAGGTGACCCCGCCGCTGTCGGGGACCGAGGCGCCCACGGCGTCGAGGTCGGCGGCGCCCTCGATCACGCCGAGGTCGGTGAGCCAGCGGACGGCGGAGGCGGCCGTGTAGACCTGCCCGTCGAGGCAGTAGGCGGCCCGACCGTCGAGCCGCCAGGCGACGCAGCTGACCAGGCCGGAGTCGCCGCGCCGGGGCGTGTCGCCGGTGTGCGCGAGAAGGAACGCGCCGGTGCCGTAAGTGCACTTGGCGCCGCCCGGCTGGGTGATGTGCTGGGCGAGCAGCGCGGCCTGCTGGTCGACGGCCAGACCGGTGAGCGGGATCCCGGGGCCGAAGGCGGTGGTGGTGCCGACGGGACCGGCGTTGTCGACGACCTCGGGGAGCCGTTCGCCGGACAGGCCGTAGAGGTCGAGGGCGCGCGGCGACCACGCGGTGCGGTCGAGGTCGAGCAGCTGGGTGCGGCCGGCGGTGGCGGCGTCCGTGACGCAGGCGCCGGTGAGCCGGTGCACGAGCCAGGCGTCGCTGGTGGTGACGACTCCCTCGCGGGTGAGGTTCCGCCGTATCCAGGCCATCTTGGGCGCGGCGAAGTACGGGTCGACCGGCAGGCCCGTCAGGTGCCGTAACTCGTCGTCGTACGGGGCGAGTTCGGCGCACACGGTCTCGGCTCGGCGGTCGTGCCAGACGAGCGCGTCGGTCAGCGGGCGGCCCGTCACGGGGTCCCAGGCGAGCACGGTCTCGCCCTGGTTGGCCAGGCCCAGCGCGACCACGGGTTCGCGGGCCTCGGCGAGGGCGCGGTGGCCTGCCTCGACCACCGAGTCGTACAGCTCGGCGGGGTCGACCTCGGCCAGGCCGCCGGGCAGCGGGCGGGGGCGCACGGCGGCGAAGGCGCTGCCGAGGACGCCGCGTTCGGGGCAGATCACCAGGGCCTTGGTGCCGGACGTGCCCTGGTCGACGGCGAGCACCGGACCTGTCATCGAGCCCCCTCCGGCTCCTGGGCGATCACGGTGCGACAGCCTGCCGTCGGCCACCACCCTGCGTCAAGCGCCGCTGACGGTCTGTCAGTTTCACATGGTGAACAGGTGACACGAGGAAGCCCTCATGGATCGGCCAACCATGAGGAGAACGCGGAAGCTCCGCCTCTATAGTGACCGCCGACCGGACATGAGCTTGTCAACCGCCGCTCGGGGGAGCCCTGTTGTTACTCCAGCCTTCCGTTCCCGTCCACCCCTCGCAGGGGACGGGCGGATGATGGCCAGAGACGGAGCACGACCCGTTTACGACCCGGCAGGACCCGACGCCGCGCTGCGCACGGCCCTTCAGGAGGTGCGCGCCGGACGCTGGATGTCGATGCGCACCCTGCTCGCGGAGACCTCGTCCTGGTGGCAGTGGACCCGGCGCACCCAGGTCCTGGCGGCCGCGGCGGCCGGCACCGACGTGGTGCGGGCCTGGCTCGCCGAGGAACCGGACAGCCTCCCGGCGGTGGTGATGCACGCCCGGGTGGCGGTGGAACGCGCGCTGCGCGCCGCCCGTGGGGACCATCGCCGTACGCAGCAGCTGTGGCACGAGGCGTGGCTGGCCGCCGACGCGGCGGCCCGCGCCTCCCCGCACGACCCGGTGCCGTGGGTCTGTCTGCTGGCGCTGGCCCGGCTGGACCGGGAGCAGCGCTGGGACGAGCACCGGGTTCCGGCGCCGGAGCCGATGCTGCCGCCCGGCCCGTGGGGCCTCCTCGCCGAGGCCGGCAAGCGCGATCCGTACAACCGCGAGGCCCACCACCGCATGCTCCAGTTCCTGTTCGGGCGGGCCGCCTCGGGCAGGCTCGCGGAGGCGGTCGGCTTCGCGCAGTGGGCGGCCGACGGGGCGCCACCGGGCTCCGCGCTGCACGTCCTGCCGCTGTACGTACGGGTCGAGCGCTACCGGCGGGCGGGCGGCCACGACGCCGCCCTCGACCTGCACTGGGTCGCGGAGGACGCGACCCGGGAGGCACGCCGGGCGTTCCACTCCTGGTTCGAGCTCACCACCGCCGCCGAGCGCTCCCCGATCGACCTCAACCATCTCGCCCACGCCCTGTGGGGCGCCCTGCAGTTCCCGGAGGCGGCCCGGGTATTCGACGCGATCGGCCCGTACTACGCGCCCCTGCCCTGGGCCCACCGCACGTCGGATGCGTCCGACCACGCCGGCGCCGTGGACGTCTTCCTCCAGGCCCGCGGCCGCTCGACGGCCCACCGCCCCTGATTGTCTCCGTTCGTCTATCCGAAGGATGCGCATGTCCAGCAACGCCCTTCCGCCGCAGGACGAGGAACAGCGCCTGCGCGAACTCGGCTACAAACCGGTGCTGGCCCGCCGTATGGGCGGCTTCGGCAACTTCGCGATCAGCTTCTCGGTGATCTCGATCCTGTCCGGCTGCATGACCCTGTACGGCTTCGGCATGGGCGCGGGCGGTCCCGCGGTGATGCTGTGGGGCTGGGCCGGGGTCGGGCTGTTCGTGCTGTGCGTGGGGCTCGCGCTGGCGGAGGTGACCAGCGCGTATCCCACGTCCGGCGCCCTGTACTACATGGCCGACCGGCTCGGCGGGCGCCGCTGGGGCTGGTACACGGGCTGGCTGAACCTGCTCGGTCTGCTCGGCGCGATCGCCGGCATCGACTACGGGGCCGCCCTGTTCACCGGCGCGTTCCTGAACCTCCAGTTCGGCTTCGAGCCGACACCGGAGAAGACGTTCCTCATCTTCATGGTGATCCTGCTGCTGCACGCCACGCTGAACCTGTTCGGCGTCCGCCTGGTGAGCGTGCTCAACTCGATCAGCGTGTGGTGGCACCTCGCCGGTGTCGCGCTGATCGTCGGCGCGCTGGCGATCGTCCCCGACCACCACCAGTCGCCGTCCTTCGTCTTCACCGAGTTCGTCAACGAGACCGGCTGGGAGAACCCGGTCTACGTCGCCGCGATCGGCCTGCTGCTCGCGCAGTACACCTTCTCCGGCTACGACGCCTCCGCCCACCTCTCCGAGGAGACCGCCAACGCCTCGGTGTCGGCGGCGCGCGGCATCGTGCGGGCCATCTGGGTGTCGTGGATCGCCGGTTTCGTGCTCCTCGCCGGTCTCACCTTCGCCATCCAGGACTACGCCGCCACGCGGGCCAGCGAGACCGGGGTGCCGCCCGCGCAGATCCTCCTCGACGGCCTCGGCACGGACGCCGCCGGCGCGCTGCTGCTGGTCGTGATCGTCGCCCAGCTGTTCTGCGGCAACGCCGAGGTCGCCGCGGCCAGCCGCATGGTGTTCGCGTTCAGCCGGGACCGGGCCCTGCCCGGCTCGGAGCTGTGGCGCAAGGTCAGCGGCCGCACCCAGACGCCGGTGGCCGCCGTCTGGCTGTCGGTGGGCGTGGCCTGCGTGCTCGCCCTGCCGTCCCTGTACTCGGCGACGGCGTACGGGGCGGTCACCGCCATCAACGTCATCGGGATCACGCCCGCCTACGTCATCCCCGTGTACTTGCGACTGCGCGCGGGCGACCGGTTCCGGCCGGGGCCGTGGCACCTGGGCCGGTGGAGCAGGCCGATCGGCTGGATCGCGGTCGGCTGGGTGGCCTGCGTGACCGTCCTGTTCTGTCTGCCGCAGTCCTCGCCGGTGACGGTCGACACGATGAACTACGCGTCCGTCGCCCTGCTCGTCGTACTCGTCCTCGCCACCGCGTGGTGGTACGTCGCCCGCCGTTCGTACGGAACACCCACCACGGCCGCGTACGGATCGGACCGGGAACAGGCGGAAATGGCCGAGGGAATCGTCTGAGCTGCGCGATCCGGCCACCGAGCCAGGTACGAACTGGCGCGCCGGATACGGCAGGATGAGCGATCGCGTCGACCCGTCACGGTGGCCGGCGCGATCGCACATCCCGTCTTCGAGCAGGTGACAACTTGACGCGACTTCACATCCGGTACGCCGCGGACTGCTTCCGCGGAGGTGACCGATGACCCGCGCGCTGACCCTGGACGACTTCGTCCTCGCCGGGATCGCGCTGGCGGCCGGGCTGGTCGCGGCGTTCCTGCTGCGCACGCTGCTGCGCTGGCTGGGCAAGCACGCCCTGCGGACCCGCTGGGGTGGCGACGACGTCATCGTGGACGCCCTGCGGACCGTGGTGCCGTGGGGGGCGATCGTGGGCGGCGCGGCGGCCGCCGGGGCGGTGCTGCCGCTGACCCGGACCGTCCAGCACCACGTCAACCAGTCCCTGACCGTGCTGTTCATCCTCGTCGTGTCGGTGTCGGCGGCCCGGGCGGTCGCCGCGCTGGTGCGTACGGTCGCCCAGTCCCGCTCCGGAGTCGCCGCCTCGGCGTCGATCTTCGTGAACATCACCCGGGTCGTGGTGCTGGCGATCGGCTTCCTGGTGGTGCTGCAGACGCTGGGCATCTCCATAGCCCCGCTGCTGACCGCCCTCGGCGTCGGCGGTCTGGCGGTCGCCCTCGCCCTGCAGGACACCCTCGCCAACCTCTTCGCGGGCATCCACATCCTCGCCTCCAAAACCGTCCAGCCGGGCGACTACATCCGGCTGAGCAGCGGCGAGGAGGGCTACGTCACCGACATCAACTGGCGCCAGACCACCATCCGCAACCTCTCCAACAACCTGGTCATCATCCCCAACGGGCAGCTCGCGGGGACGAACATGACCAACTACAACCGGCCCGAGGAGCAGCTGACGATCCTGCTCCAGGCGGGCGTGGCGTACGACAGCGACCTGGAGCACGTCGAGCGGGTGACCATGGAGGTCATCGCCGAGGTGATGAACGAGATCGACGGCGCCGTCCCGGAGCACGAGCCGGCGGTGCGCTTCCACACCTTCGGCGACTCCCGGATCGGGTTCACGATCATCCTGGGTGTGGGCGAGTTCAGCGACCAGTACCGGATCAAGCACGAGTTCATCAAGCGCCTGCACAAGCGGTACCGGGCGGAGGGCATCCGGATCCCGGCGCCGACGCGGACGGTGTCGTTGCAGCAGAGTGCGGTGGTCATTCCGCAGCAGCGGGGGGCCGGGGAGACGGAGGACGTGGCGTCGGTCTCCATGGACACGGACCCCGGTCGAGTAAGCCCCCGGCACGAGATATCTTGATGTCGAGCAATGTTGCAGACGTGGAGCGGAGCACCCGGTGACTGACTCGACCATCATCTATACGCACACTGACGAGGCCCCGGCCCTGGCGACGTATTCCTTCCTGCCGGTGGTCCAGGCCTACGCCTCGCAGGCGGGCGTCGCCGTTCAGACGCGGGACATCTCGCTGGCCGGCCGCATCATCGCGGTGTTCCCGGAGTACCTGACCGAGGACCAGCGCATCCCGGACGCGCTGACCGAGCTGGGCGAGCTGGCCAAGACGCCCGCGGCCAACATCATCAAGCTGCCGAACATCTCGGCGTCCATCCCGCAGCTCAAGGCCGCCGTCGCCGAGCTGCAGGGCCAGGGCTACGCGCTGCCGGACTACCCGGACGACCCCAGGACCGACGAGGAGCGGGAGATCAAGGCCCGCTACGACAAGGTCAAGGGCTCCGCCGTGAACCCGGTCCTGCGTGAGGGCAACTCCGACCGCCGCGCCCCCGCCTCGGTCAAGAACTACGCCAAGACCCACCCGCACCGCATGGGCGCCTGGACGCCGGAGTCCAAGACGAACGTGGCGACCATGGGCGTCGACGACTTCCGGTCCACCGAGAAGTCCGTCGTGATCTCCGAGGCCGGCTCCCTGCGGATCGAGCTCAAGGGCGACGACGGCTCCACCACCGTCCTGCGCGAGTCCGTACCCGTGCAGGCCGGTGAGGTCGTCGACGCCTCCGTGATGCGCGTCGCCGCGCTGCGCGAGTTCCTGACCGCGCAGGTCGCCCGCGCCAAGCAGGAGGGCATCCTGTTCTCCGTGCACCTGAAGGCCACGATGATGAAGGTCTCCGACCCGATCGTCTTCGGTCACGTGGTGCGCGCCTTCTTCCCGAAGACCTTCGCGAAGTACGGCGAGACGTTCGCCTCGGCCGGTCTGACCCCGAACGACGGTCTGGGCGGCATCTTCAAGGGTCTGGAGTCCCTGCCGAACGGCGCCGAGATCAAGGCCTCCTTCGACGCCGAGCTCGCCGAGGGCCCGGAGCTGGCGATGGTCGACTCCGACAAGGGCATCACCAACCTGCACGTGCCGTCCGACGTGATCGTCGACGCCTCCATGCCGGCCATGATCCGCACCTCCGGCCACATGTGGGGCCCGGACGGCCAGGAGCACGACACCATCGCGGTCATCCCGGACTCCAGCTACGCGGGCGTCTACCAGGCCGTGATCGATGACTGCAGGGCCAACGGCGCCTACGACCCGTCGACCATGGGCTCCGTCCCGAACGTCGGCCTCATGGCGCAGAAGGCCGAGGAGTACGGCAGCCACGACAAGACCTTCGAGATCCCGGTCACGGGCACGGTCCGCCTGGTCGACCAGAACGGCACCGCCGTCATCGAGCAGACCGTGTCCGCCGGTGACATCTTCCGCGCCTGCCAGACCAAGGACGCGCCGATCAAGGACTGGGTGAAGCTGGCCGTCACCCGCGCCCGCGCCACCGGCGACCCGGCGGTGTTCTGGCTGGACGCCACCCGCGCCCACGACGCCAACCTGATCGAGAAGGTCAACGCCTACCTGTCGGAGCACGACACCGAGGGCCTGGACATCCGCATCCTGGCCCCCGTCGAGGCGGCCAAGCTGTCGGTGGAGCGCATCCGCCGCGGCGAGAACACGATCTCCGTCACCGGCAACGTGCTGCGTGACTACCTGACCGACCTGTTCCCGATCCTGGAGCTGGGCACCAGCGCCAAGATGCTGTCGGTCGTCCCGCTGATGGCGGGCGGCGGCCTGTTCGAGACGGGCGCCGGCGGCTCCGCGCCGAAGCACGTCCAGCAGCTGGTCAAGGAAAACTACCTGCGCTGGGACTCCCTCGGTGAGTTCTTCGCCCTGGTGCCGTCCCTGGAGCAGTACGCGACCGCCACCGGCAACACCCGCGCGAAGGTCCTCGCGGACACGCTGGACCGCGCCACGGCGACCTTCCTCAACGAGGACAAGTCCCCGACCCGTCGCGTCGGCGGCATCGACAACCGCGGCAGCCACTTCTACCTGTCCCTGTACTGGGCGCAGGAGCTGGCCAAGCAGACCGACGACGCCGAGCTGGCGAAGGCCTTCGCGCCGCTCGCCGAGACGCTCACCGCGAACGAGCAGAAGATCGTGGACGAGCTGATCGCCGTGCAGGGCAAGCCGGCCGAGATCGGCGGCTACTACCAGCCCGACCCGGCCAGGGCCGCCGAGATCATGCGGCCGTCGGCCACCTGGAACGAGGCCCTCGCGTCCCTGAGCTGACGCCCCGGCCCGAAGGCCGCCCGTTTCCGTCTCCGCCCCGACCGGTGCACCGCCCGGCCGGGGCGGAGCCGTGTCCGGCGGCATGGCACCCTGATCCGCAGCTTGATCACCCGACACAGCACTGACTACGCCCGGAGCCGCCGATGACCCGCCCCACGCCGTCCTCCTTCGAGCTGCTGCCCGGCGCCGACGACTCGCCCGTGATCCTGCATGTGCCGCACTCCGCCCGGGACATACCGCAGGACGTGCGGGCCGGTATCGCGCTGGGCGACGAGGAGCTGCGGCGGGAGCTGGACCACATCACCGACGCGCACACCGAGCGGATCGCGGCCGAGGCGGCCGAGCTGGCCGACGTCGCGCCCTGGCGGTTCGTCAACCGGCTGTCGCGGCTGGTCGTCGATCCGGAACGGTTCCCGGACGAGCGGGAGGAGATGCTCGCCGTCGGCATGGGCGCCGTCTACACGAGGACCACGCACCGGGGTGTGCTGCGGACCGACGACGTCGATCCGCAGCCGCTCGTCGATCGGTATTTCAGGCCCTATGCCGAGGCGCTGACCGACGCCGTCGCCGCCCGCCTGGCCGCGCTCGGGCGGGTCGTGATCATCGACGTGCACTCCTATCCGACCGCGCGGCTGCCGTACGAGCTGCACGGGGACGGGGCCCGGCCCGCCGTCTGTCTCGGGACGGACTCCTTCCACACCTCGCCCGCGCTGCTCGCCGCTGCCCGTGAGGCGTTCGCGGTGGTCGGGGACGTGGGGCTCGACAGTCCGTTCAGGGGGACGTACGTACCGCTGAAGTACTACGGGACCGAGCCTGGGGTATCCGCGCTGATGGTGGAGATCCGCCGGGACACCTACATGACCGAGCCGGGCGGGCCGGCCGGACCGGGGCTGTCCCGGCTCGGCGCGGCGCTGGCCCGGCTGGTGGACGACGTCACCAGGTGACGTTCCGCGGGCGGAATCAGGCCCGCAGCCACTCCGTGACGACCACTTCCCCGCCGGTCCGCAGCCGCAGTGCGAAGGGGCCCGACGGGGCCACGTCACCGGCGAAGCGGCCCATGGCGTCGGCCGTGAGCGTGTCCGGCGCGGCCGGCTGGGGGCCGCAGAGCACCTCGATGCGGGCCGGCTGGGGCGGCAGCACCTGCCCCATCAGGCCCTCGGCGGTCACCTCGACGTCGACGGTCAGGTCACCGCTGCGGAAGGTCAGCATCCGCGGCGCGTCCGTCACCCCCCGCACGGGGATCGCGTCGACCAGCGAGTCGAAGGTCAGCTCGGCGAGCCGGGCGTCCAGGTCGTGCAGCGCGTAGGCGTCGACGGCGATGCGGCGCAGCTCGGCCGGCACCGGGTCCAGGACGGCGGCGGCGCCGCGGAGCTCCTCCTCCAGCAGGCCGCCGTCGAACTCCGTGTCGTCCAGGACGCCTTCGGTGCCGTCGAAGCCGTCCTCGTTGTTGGCGTTCACAGTGCTCCCCGTGCGTCGAGTCGGGCCCGCAGGCGACGCAGACAGCGCTGGCGCAGCGGCCCGATGCTGCCGACGGCGATACCCAGGGCGGCGGACACCTCCTGGTAGCTGGGCGGCGGCGAGGCCATCAGGACCCGCAGCAACTGCCTGCAGCGCTCCCCCAGTTCCTCGAACTCCTGCCACAGCCGCCGGATGCGCTCGCTCTCGGCGGCCGCCTCCTCCGAGTCGATCACCGTCTGCTCGGGCGTCCGGTCCTCGCTGACCCGGTCCAGCAGCTGCGGATCGTCGGTCGGTGTCATCCGGCGGAGGCTTTTGAGCACCTTCAGGCTCTCGTGCCGCGCGGTGCTCGCCAGCCAGGCCCCGGCCTTCTGCGGTTCCCGGATCCGCCCCAGGTGCTGGGCGAAGCGGAACCAGACGGTCTGGTACACCTCGTGCGCGTCGGCGTCGGAGAGCCGGTGGGCGCGCGCGACCGACCACACCAGCGGGCTGAGCCCTTCCACCAGCGCTTTCCAGGCCGCCGCGTCACCGTCGACGGCGGACTGGACGAGCACGCCGACATCTGCACGGTCCACGGCCCCACCCCTTGTGTACGACACGTCATCGTACGCCGTGGCGGGGACCGCCAGGACCGTCATGCCGCGGGTCCGGCGGTGCCGACCGGCCCCGGGCGCCAGGTCGGCGGACGCAGAGCCGGCACGATGGCGCCGCGTACCTCCGCGAACTCGGTGTTGCCCGCGAGCAGTTGCTGTCGGGCGGCGCGCGGGTCGGTCTCCTTGTGGGCGACCATGTGCGAGGCGATCATCCCGGCCACCACGGGGGTGGCGAAGGAGGTGCCGCTCCAGTTCGCGAGCCCCTCGAACATCACCTGGTCCGGCTGGTCCGGGCCGGCCCGGTCGCCGCTGAGCACGCCCGTGTGCCGGGGGGACGTGCAGGTGCAGGCGTAGCCGAAGCCGTAGCGGCAGGACGCGTAGGTGGAGTGCTGGTAGACGTACGGGACGGGCTCGGCGAAGCCGGTGAGGGCGCTGGTGAGGCGCTCGCCGGGGGCGTAGACCTTCACCCAGGCGCCGTGGTTGCTGAAGCAGGCACCGAACTCGCCGTCGCTGCGCAGCGCTCCGACCGACAGGACGCTGCTCGCGTACTCCGGCAGGTCGGCGTAGGCGGCGGGCCAGAACGGGGTGGCGCTGCCGTTGTTGCCGGCGGCGGCGACCAGCAGGGTGTGCCGGGTGCGCAGTTCCTCCATGAAGGCCTGCACGCCGAGCAGGCCGTCGGTGCGGCCGTTGGAGGTGCCGGCGGAGAGGCTGAGGATGTCGGGCCAGCCGCTGGTGTCGACGGCCTCGAAGAGCTTGTCGCCGAACTCCGACTCCAGGACGGCGCCCGCGTCGTTCAGCGAGTTGCTGACGGTGAGGTCGGTGTTGGGGGCGACGGCGGCGACCAGTCCGCCGATGAACGTGCCGTGCCCGACGTACTGCTGGAGGATGCCGTCGTCGTCGCACTCCTTGATCTGGAAGTCGCCCTGGGCCCGGGCCAGCAGCGGGTAGGAGCGGTAGTCCCGCATGAGGCCGGTGTCGATCACCAGCACGCCGACCGCGGTGTCCGAGTCGTAGAGGCCCTCGGCGGGCGCGGGGTTGGGCTGCTCGGTGGGCTGGGCGGGCACGGGCTCGTCACCGGGGCAGGCGTTGACCGCGATGTGCACGACGTGGTTGCGGCTGACCAGCCTGCGTCCCGCGCGTCCCTCCGCCGTGCGCAGCGCGCGCAGGGCGTTCGCCACCGCCGGGTCGCCTCGGCGGTCGCCCTGCCCGGGGTCGCCGACCTGGATACGGGTGATTCCGGAGCGGTTGGTCTCGGGGCTCGTCCGGCGTACCCGCTCCCCGACCAGACCGGCGGTCTCGGTGAAGTGGGCCCGCACGGTGTCCTCGACGATCCGGGCCTCCTCGCCGTCGCGGGCGAGCACGACACCCTTCTCGTACATGAATTCGGCCGAGTCGTCGGGCCCCATCGCCAGAGGGACGTCGGGCATCGAGCGCTGGATCTGGTCGAACTGCTCGCGGAATCGCTGTGGTGCCATGGCGTGTCCCCTCACTGGAGCATTGGTCGACAACTAGAGCAGCTGGGCCGCTGATTGATACAGAGACAAACCCGTGTGGCATGGTTCCGGGGCCACTACCATCCGAGGGGTGACAGCGGGAAGCGACTCGGTTCTCGAACTGCTGCCGATGGTGTTCGCCGCACCGAACGACGCGCTGGCAGGGGCTCAGCGGGTTCTCGACACCGATCCGCCGCCGTTGCACGCCTCCGTCGCCCATCAGGTGATCGGTATCTGGCAGCGGGACTTCGGCGATCTGCGGATCGCCCTGGACCATCTGCGCCGCGCCCGCGATCTGGCGGCGCGCGCGGAGTCGGCCGAGCGGGAGGCGGACGTCCTCGGCACGCTCGGCGTGGCGCTGGTGCACGCCGGCCGCACCCGGCAGGGGCTGGCCGCGTTCGAGCGGGGCGTGCTGCGCGGTACGGGGCACACGCGCGCGCGGGTGCTGTACCGCCGGGCCTACGTGTGGTGGGTGCTCGGCCATCACCGTCAGGCGCTGGAGGACGTACGCCGGGCGATTCCCGTGCTGCGGCAGGCGGACGACGTGATCTGGACGGCCCGGGCACTGACCCTGCGGGCGACCGTGCATCTGGCGCTGGGCGCGGTGGAGCGGGCCGATGCCGACTTCACGGCGGCCGAGCGACTGTGGGACACGACCGGGCAGGAGCACGACAAGGCCGACGCGGTGGAGAGCCGGGGCCTGGCCGCGTTCCGGTCGGGTGACATCCCGGCGGCGCTGCGGCTGCTGGACGAGGCGCAGGAGCGGTACGCCAAGCTCGGCACGCCCTCCTTCATGCTCGACATCCGGCGCTGCGAGGTGCTGATGGCGGCCGGGCTGGCCCCGGAGGCGCTGGCCGAGGCGGACGCGGCGACCGGCGTACTGGACGGTATCGGCGGGCAGTCGACCCGCAAGGCGGAGCTGCTGCTCGTCGCCGCCCGCGCGGCCCGGCTGGCGGGCGATCCGCACACGGCGATCGCCCGGGCGGCGCTGGCGGTGCGGCTGTTCGCCGCGCAGCGGCGCACCTGGTGGGAGACGCACGCCCGGCTGGTGCTGATCGAGTCCCGGGTGGCCGCCGGGCGCCGTTCGGGCCGACTGGTCGCGGACGCCGCCGCGGTGGCCGACCGGCTGGCCGCGTTCGGGGCACCGGCCGCGCCGGAGGCGTCGCTGCTCGCGGGCCGGATCGCGCTGGCCCTGGGCTGGCGCACGGACGCCGAGCGGCATCTCGCGGTCGCCGCCCGCAGCAGGCACACGGGGCCACCGCACGCGCGGATGACGGGCTGGGCGGCGCAGGCCCTGCGCGCGCGTGCCGCCGGTTCGAGTCGGGGGGTGCTGGAGGCGTGCCGGCGCGGGCTCGACGTCCTGGACGACCACCGGATGACGCTCGGCGCCTCGGAGTTGCGGGCCCGCGCCACCGAGCAGGGTGCGGAGCTGGCGGCGCTGGCACAGCAGGTCAGCCTCGCCTGCGGGGGGCCGCGGCGGCTGCTGATGTGGAGCGAGCGGTGGCGGGCCACCGTACTGTCCGCGCCGCCCACCCGGCCGCCCGCCGATCCGGCGCTGGTGCGCTCCCTGACCGCGTTCCGGGAGATCGCCGCCCGCGCGGAGGCCGCCCGGATGGAGGGCCGCCCGGTGCCGGCGCTGGAGCGCGAGCAGCGGCGTCTGGAGCGGGAGGTCCGCTCGCGGACCCTGCACATGCGGGGCGACTCGCCCGGCGACGGGGACCGGTTCGACGTGGGCCGTCTGCTGGCGCGGCTGGGTGAGACGCGGCTGGTCGAACTCGCCGTGCTCGACGGGCGCGTGCATGTGCTGCTGTGCGGTCAGGGGCGGGTACGACGGTTCGCGGCGGGGCGGCTCGCGGAGGCGGAGGCCGAGGCCGAGCACGTACAGGCGGGGCTGCGGCGGCTCGCGCACCCGGGCGCGGAGGGGCGGCTGCCGGTGGTGGAGGCGGCGGGGCGGCGGCTGGAGGAGCTGCTGCTCGGGCCGGCCGCCGCGCAGCTCGGGCCCGGTCCGGTCGTGGTGGTGCCGCCGGCGCGGCTGCACCGGGTGCCGTGGGCGCTGCTGCCCTCGCTGCGGGAGCGGGTGCTGAGCGTGTCGCCGTCGGCGAGCAGTTGGCTGCGGGCGCGGGAGACCGAGCCGCCGCCGGGCGGGCGGCACGTGCTGGTGCGCGGGCCCGGGCTTGCGACCGGTGGCGCGGAGGTGCCCGAGGTCGCCGACCGGTACGGCAGGCCGACGGTCCTGGAGCACGACGAGGCCCGCGTCCCGCGCGTCCTGGAGGAACTGGACGGGGCCGCCCTCGCCCATATCGCCGCGCACGGCACGTTCCGTGCGGACAGCCCCTTGTTCTCGGCGCTGCGGATGGCCGACGGGCCGCTCATCGTGCACGACTTCGAACGCCTGGACCGCAGCCCGTACCGCATCATCCTCTCCAGCTGCGACACCGCCCGCCTCGCCTCGGTGGGCGCCGACGAACTCCTCGGCCTGGTCACCGCGTTGCTCCCGCTGGGCACGGCGGGCGTCGTCGCGAGCAGCGCGCCCGTCAACGACGCCGCCGTGGTCCCGCTGATGCTGGCCCTCCACAAGGGCCTGGCGACCGGCCTGTCCCTGGCCGAGGCCCTCCGCGACGCCCGTGCGGCCGTGCCGGGGGACGCGGTGCACCAGGCGACGGGGTGGGCGTTCACGGCGTTCGGGGCGGCGTGACGCGGCGTCGCGGTTACGCGGGCTGCGCGTCCGGCAGTTCCACCAGCCACGGCAGGGCCGCCCGGTCGCCGGCGCCGAGGCGGGCGTAGGCGCTGTAGAGGTGGTTGCCGACCGTGCGGACGGAGAGGGTGAGCTGTTCGGCGATCTGGCGGTTGCTGAGGCCGGCCGCGGCGAGGGTGACGATCTGGCGCTGACGGGCGGTGAGTTCGCCGAGGGCCAGGCCGGACAGGGCGGGGGTGCGGGCGCCCTGGCAGCTTCGGGCGAGGGCGGCGGCGCGGGTGCGTGAGGTGCGGGCGGCGCGCGGGTCGCGGTGCGCCCGTACGGCCTGGGCGTGTGCCTCGGCGGCGAACAGCATGAACCCGCGCTCCTGAAGCCGTTCGGCCGCCCGGTCCAGGCCGGGCCCGTCGCCGCGGGCGAGCGCGTCGGCGTGCTCGGCGAAGACGCCGCGCAGGCGTCCGGTGGCGTGTTCCGGCGCACCGAGGCGTACGGCGTCGTACGCATTGTCCGCCTCGACCGCCGCCAGCGCCCGGTCGAGGTCGCCGCGCGCGGCCGCCGCCCACAGGGCCACGGCACCGCTCACCTCGGCCTCCGCACCGGCGGTCACATCGCCCGACTGGGCTGCGGCGAGGGCGACTTCGGTACGGCAGGACGCGTCGTCGGCCGTGCCGCGCAACCCCTCCCGGGCCCACGCCCCGGCCTCCCGCAGCTCTCCGCGCAGCCGCGCGAACCGCGCCCGTACGGCGGCGTACCCGGCCGGCACCGAGGCGCCCTCGGCGGCGAGCCACTCCCCCACGGGCGTGGCCAAGGGGCGTACGTCGGCCTGCTCGATGCGCCGCAGCAGCTCCGCCTGTTCGGCGGCCAGGGCGGCATCGCACCGGTCCGGTGTGCCCGCCAGGCGCCGGGCACGGAGCTTGCCGGCGGTGGCTCGCAGGGCGGGCCCGAGGAGGGGGTGGGCGAGGTGGACGGTGCTGTGGTCGCCGATGTGGATCAGGCCGTCGTGTTCGAGCCGTTCGAGGATGCCGAGGTCGAGGGCGTCCATGGACAACGGGAGGGGTTCGGCGAAGGCGAGACGGTCGAGGGTCTCGCGCTCGTCGGGGGCGGTGCGGTCGAGGGCGGGGGCGACGCGGTCACGGACCGTGGCGGTGACCGGCACCGGCCCGCGCCAGGCCCGTTCGTCCGTGCCCTCGACGCGGCTGAGCAGTCCGCGCTCGCGCACCGCGCCGAGCAGGTCGCGCAGCAGCCGCAGATCGCCCTGGCACAGGCGGAGCAGCCGGCCCGCGGTGAGCGGCGCCGGCGGGCCGCCCGCGCCGGCGGTGAGCAGCGGTGCCGTCTCTTCGGCGGGCAGCGGTTCCAGGGCGAGCCGGGGCAGCAGTTCGCCGGTCCACAGTCGGGAGATCGCGCCGGGCACGGGCGCGCCGTCGGTGGCGACGACGAGCAGGCGGGTGCGGCCGTGCACGGCGAGCTGGTGGACCAGGGCGGCGGAGGCGTCGTCGAGCAGGTGCGCGTCGTCGACCAGCAACAGCCGTACGCCGGACAGCAGTTGCACCGCCCGGTGCAGGGTGACCCGCTCGGGCAGCAGGTGGGCGAACGCGGCGAAGGGGAGCTGCCGGGTCTCGGGTGTTCCGGCGGCCCTGGCGCAGTCGGTGCCGCGGACGGCCTCGGTGACCAGTCGGGTCTTGCCGTACCCGGCGGGCCCGGTCACCACGATGCCGGACCGGCCGGCGGTCAGCGAGCGGCGCACGAGTTCGAGTTCGTCCTCCCGCCCGGTGAACGGCCAGGGCAGCTCCAGGGTCTTCGCGTCCTGTTCGTAAGTCATCACGTCAACCAGAGCGCCACTACTCAGTCCTGATACAGGGCGACTTGAGTAGCCCCCGACTCAGGCGGCCCGGGTGCGGGGGCGGGCAGTCTGTGCGCATGCCCGGACGCTACTGCTCCCTCGCGCAGGCGTCGGCCCCCGTCTTCGCGCCGGGGCTGACCGCCGAGCGGCTCAGTGCGCTCGTCGGCGGCCGCCGGATGTGGGTCAACGGCACCGTGCTGCACTACTACTTCTTCGACGGCGACGCCGACGGCTCCGTCATCCCCGTCCCGGGGACCACGGAGACCCGGCGGGTGTCGTGGGGTGGTGCCAAGGAGCAGCAGGACGTCGTCCGCGAGTGCTTCGAGGAGTGGCAGGGCCTGGGCATCGGCCTCACCTTCACCGAGGTCGACGACCGGACGGAGGCCGAGCTGCGGATCGGCTTCCAGCTGGGCGACGGTTCGTGGTCGACCGTGGGCAAGGACGCGCTCCAGGTCGGCCTGAACGACCGCACCATGAATTTCGGCTGGGATTTGACCGAGCAAGGGGAGCGCGGGACGGCCCTGCACGAGATCGGGCACGCGCTCGGGATGCTGCACGAGCACCAGAGCCCGTTCGCCGGAATCCACTGGGACGACGAGGCCGTCTACGACGAGTTGGCGGGCCCGCCGAACTTCTGGAACCGCGACCGGACCTTCTTCAACGTCCTGCGCAAGCTCGACCCGGACGAGGTCAACGGCTCTGTCTGGGACCCGCAGTCGATCATGGAGTACCCGTTCCCGTCGGGGCTGATCCTTCAGCCCGAGCAGTTCCGCGCGGGACTGAACCCGCCCGGCACGCTCTCCGCCCTGGACAAGGAGTTCGTACTCCGCTGGTACCCGTCGGCCGACGGGGCGCGGCCGCCCGCGCTGGTGCCGTTCCGTTCGGAGCCGCTCCGTCTGGGGCCGGGCGAGCAGGCCGACTTCACTGTCGAGCCGCCTCAGACCCGCACGTACACGGTGGGCACCTTCGGCGAGAGCGACGCCGTCGTCGTGGTCTTCGAGGAGCGGGACGGCGAACCCCGCTACCTGGCCGGACAGGACGACGGAGGCGCCTCCGGCAACGCCACTGTCCGGGCCCGGCTCGTCAAGGGCCGCCGTTACTTCGTCCGTGTGCGCCTGTACTCCTCGTGGGGTCCGGGCGAGACAGCGGTCATGTGCTGGTGACCGCACGACCCCGCGCCACACGGGCGGCTGGACCACACTCCGGCACCGGGGGAGCGGTCGGGGCCCGTCACCTTCGGGGGAGGGTGACGGGCTCCGACCACGCCATGCCATGAGCGCGCCGCGCAGGGGTACTCCTGGAGGTACGCAGTCCCGAACGGAGGAGACCTCCATGCGTTCGCCCCGGCAGACCGCCGGTCTGTACTCCCGTGGAGACACCGCCCTGCTCGTGGCCGGTGGCTACGCCCTGCTCGTGGTCGGCGTCGCCGCCTGGCTGGGCACGCTGGTCCTGGTGGGCGACCCCGGCATGGGCGGGATCTGGCTCATCGCCCTGACCCTGCCCGTATCTGTTCCCCTGCTGGCGATCCCCGCCTCACCGGAGGGACACGTCGCGCTGCTGACCGCCGGCGGCCTGGCCCAGGCCTGGCTGCTGTGGCGACTGCTGCGCGGCAGGCGCACCCGGTGACGCACGAAGGGCCCTCGCCGGCTCTCACCGGCGAAGGCCCTCCGCGCACCGTCGGGACGACAGGATTTGAACCTGCGACCCCTTGACCCCCAGTCAAGTGCGCTACCAAGCTGCGCCACGTCCCGGTGCGCCGTCGCCCGGTGTTCCGGGTGAACGCGCAGGTAAACACTACCTCATACGGTCCTCGCTACTCGCCGGTGCCCTGCTCGCCCGCGCCCGTGTAGAACGCGGTGGTCCGGTCGGCCGCCGCCCGGGCCGCCGTCTCGTCCTCGCCGGACGCCACGCTCGCGGCGTACCACCCCTCGCTGCACAGGGTGATGAAGCGGATGCCCTCCTCCGAGGTCGCCCAGGCCTCGGCCTCGGCGGGGTCGACGGCCGCGCCGGAGGACAGGTGGGTGGCGAGGCCCATGACGGCCAGGTCCCAGCCGACGCCGACCGCGCCGGGCCCGAACTGCGCCCACCGCTCGTCGTCGACGTGGGCGATGTGCTCCAGCTCGAAGCGGGTGCGCTCGTCGCCCTCGGGCGTGAGGCGCAGCTCGATCCAGCTGACGTCGCCGCCGAACTCCCAGGTCGCGAAGAAGCCCTTGGGCGGATCGCAGCGCTCGACGGTGCCGGAGGCGTTGCCCTGCACCTGGTAGCGGCCGCCGAGCCGGAGTTCGCCGGTGACCGGCGCGAACCAGCGGGGCAGGCGCTCGGCGTTGGTGCAGGCGTCCCAGACGTCGTCGAGCGAGGCGTCGTAGGTCTGGCTCACGGTGACCACACGGGCCTCGCCGGCTTTGAATACGCGCTTGCCGACCTGGCGGCTCACGGAGTTGATCTGATGGGTGACGTCGATCATGTGGTGCTCCTCGGTGGGTCGTCTGCGCCGCGCAGCCGGCGCTCGCGTTTGCCGCGGGCCAACTCGGTGGCCAGGGCGTCCAGGCGTGGGGTCCAGAAGCGACGGAACCGGTCGAGCCAGGCGTCGATGTCCCGCAGTGGTTCGGAGTTCACCGCGTACAGGCGCCGGGTTCCCTCGGGGCGTACCGTCGCGAAACCGTTCTCCCGCAGCACCTTCAGATGCTGCGAGACGCCGGGCTGGGATATCCCGAACTCCTCCCGGATGACATCGCTGACCGCCCCGGAGGTCATCTCACCGTCGGCGAGCAGCTCCAGGATGCGGCGACGGACCGGGTCGCCGAGCACATCGAAGGCGTGCATGGCGGAAACGTATCATGCTCGACTTATATAAGCGACTACTGATTTATGATGCCGCTGCTTGGCCGGTGTTGGTGGCCGTAAGGATTTCGTCATCCGCCGAGTGTCGCGTTCCGTCGGTGTGGGCGTCTTGAATGGCTTCGAACAGGACGGAAGGAGCCGGAGATGGGGCGCAAATTCTGGGTGCCGGTGAGTGCGGTCGTCGCACTCGTGGTCGTCGCGGTGGGGCTGTACTGGTTCCAGCCGTGGAAGTTGTGGGTGGACGAGACCGTGCAGGAGGCGGTGCCCGCGGCGCCGCCGGTCGCGTCCGGCACTCCTGACGGGCCGGGCGCTGACAGCCCGCCCGAGTCACCCACTCCCACGCCCACGGAGCCGGTGACGGTCGCCCAAGGGGAGCTGATCAGCCATGAGCACGCCACGTCCGGCACGGTGAGCCTGCTGCGCCTCGCCGACGGCTCCCATGTGCTGCGACTGACGGACCTGAACACCAGCAACGGCCCGGACCTGCGGGTGTGGCTGACGGACGCGCCGGTGAAGGAGGGCCGGGCGGGCTGGCATGTGTTCGACGACGGGGCGTACGAGAGTCTGGGTCACCTCAAGGGCAACAAGGGCGACCAGAACTACGCGATTCCGGCGAGCGTCGACCCGGCCGATTTCACCAGCGTGAGCATCTGGTGCGACCGGTTCGACGTCTCGTTCGGGGCGGCGGAGCTGGCGCGCGCCTGAGAGGCCGGCGGGGGTCCTCAGTGAGCCGTGGCCAGCTCCTGCTGAGCGCCGGTGCCCGAGGACTTCCGCCCGCCACGGAGTGCGGCCACGCCGATGAAGACCATCGACGAGACACCGGCGAGCGCGAAGGCCGTGAAGCCCCAGTCGCCCTTGTTCGCGGCGAGCAACTGGCCGCCCAGCCACGGGCCGAACACGGCGCCGAAGCGGCCCATCCCGGACGTCCAGCCGACCGCCGTGGCCCGGTTCTCCGGGACGGAACGGATCGACACCGTCGCGTAGATCATGGTCTGGGCGCTGTTGAGGAACACGCCGGTCAGGAAGACCAGCGTCATGGTCACCGCCGGCGGCATGTGGACGCTGAGCAGGAAGACACCGGCGGCGGTCAGCGCGAACCAGATCGCCGAGATGCGCGGGGCGCCGAAGCAGTCGGCGGCGCGGCCGGCGATCAGCATGCCCACGATGCCGCCGAGGTTGAACAGGACGACGAAGGTCAGCGCGGAACCCAGCTCGTAGCCCTCGCCACGCATCAGGGTGGGCAGCCAGGTGGCGACGCCGTACACGAGGAGCAGTCCGCCGAAGGAGGCCAGCCAGTACAGCAGGGTCTGGATCCACTCGCCGCCGCGGAACAGGTTCGCCAGGGCGTGGAAACGGTCGGTGGCGCCCTGCCTGCCGGACGGGGCGGCGGGGAGTTCGACGTCGTAGCGGCGGGCCAGTTCGGCCGCCTCCTCGGTCCGTCCCTTGGCGAGCAGGAAGCTCAGTGACTCCGGCATGAACTTCACCAGCACCGGCGCGAACAGCAGCGGGGCGACACAGACCCAGAAGGCGGCGCGCCAGCCGAGCGGTTCCACGACCCACAGGGCGACGTAGGCGGAGAGGATGCCGCCCGCGTGGTGGGCGGTCATCAGCATGCCGATGGTGAGGGCGCCGCGGCCGCGCGGGGCGTAGTCGCAGACCATGCTGATCGCGGTCGGCAGCAGACCGCCGAGGCCGACACCGGCGAGGGTCCGGCCGAGGCCGAAGACCGCGACGCTGTCGGCGATCGCGCACAGTCCGGAGGCCAGCGAGAACAGCGTCACGCAGGCGACCATCAGCTTCTTGCGGCCGATCCGGTCGGCGACCGTCCCCGCGGTCAGCGCACCGACGAGCATGCCGAAGGTGGCGTAGCTGCCGAGGTCGCCGGCCTGGTCCGGGGTGATGCCGAGGGCCTGCTGCTCCAGCATGTGCGGCAGCACCGAGCCGTAGATGAACATGTCGAGGCCGTCGAAGAGGACGGCCAGCCAGCACAGACCGACGGCCAGAACGGCCAGTCTGCTGCCGCGGGCGGACAGAGCGGGGGAGGAGGACATCCTTGTTTTCCTCTCGTGCGGGGTGCGCAAGACGTTAAGGAGCCATCCCGCGACAGTCAACGTTTTTGTCAACAATCTCATCGACAATCCATCGCCGACAGTCCGGGATGGCTCCCAGCACGCCTCTCAGCCCACCGGCGGGGTCCCGTGCGTGTGGAACGACTCGATGGTCCTCAGCCCCCACGCCTGCCCCTTGGCCCGCTCGGCCTCGGTCCAGGTGATCAGCGGCCAGTCGGGCGCCAGCACCAGCCGGGTGAGCGGGTTGCACAGCTCGATACGGTTGCCGCCCGGCTCGTAGACGTAGAGGAAGAACGTCTGCTGGATGGCGTGTTTGTGCGGGCCCGTCTCGATGAACACGCCGGTGTCGATGGCGAGATCGGCGGCGCGCAGGATGTCCTCGCGGGTGTCGGTGGCGAAGGCGATGTGGTGCAGCCGGCCGTTCGACCCCGTCCAGTCCTCGGTGTAGACGACGTCGTACGACTTGTTGGTGAAGGTCAGCCAACGGGCCGCGATACGCCCGGAGTCGAGCCGGATCTGCTCGGTGGGGCGGGCGCCGAGCACCTGTTGCTGGAACTCGGCGTTGGCGAGCACGTCGGCGGCGAGGAAGTTGACGTGGTCCAGGCGGCGTACGCCGACGCCCCGGTTGGGCTTGGCCTGCGGCTGGTTCTTCAGCGCGGGTTTCAGCTCGTCGGGTGCCCGGTAGTGCTCGCTCTCCCAGTACAGGGCGTGCTCGTGGCCGTCCGGGTCGGTGGTGACGTACAGCTTGCCGAGGCCGGGTTCGTCCTCGGTCCAGTGGCCGGGGCGGCCGGCCTCCTCGGCCGCCTTCACCCGGCGCTGGAGGGCCTCCTCGCTGGAGGTGCGCAGGGCGAGCCGGCCGAGGCCGGGCCGGTCGCGGGCGGTGAGGACCAGGCTGTGGTGCTCGTAGTCGTCGAAGGTGCGCAGGTGGACGGTGTCGCCGTGCTGACCGTTGACCGTGAGGCCGAGGTAGTCGGTGAAGAAGGCGACGCTGGCGTCCAGGTCCGGCGTGAACAGCTGCGCGTGCCCGACATGGGCGATGTCGCCGAGCGGCGGGGTCATCCTCGACCTCCAAGGGGTTGTGCGGCGGCCCTGGGGAACACGGTGCCGTCGAAGATCTTGCGAGCGGTACGGACCACGGCCGTGCGACGGGCGGAGACAAGTCCTCCGGTGTCGCCGCCGAGGCTGACCTCGATGTCCATGAATCCGGAGGGGTGTTCGATACGAAGGCGGTCGCTGTCGGCGGGCAGCTCCGCGAGGTTCGCACCGACGCCGCCTTCGATCCGCAGGCCGGCGGCCACACTGGCCGCCCCGAGCACACCGATCGACGGGTGGCAGCGCACGGGGATGAAGGTGCGGGTGCAGACCGCGCCGCCGTCGCGCGGCGCGGCGAGCAGCGTCACCTTGGGCACGGTCGTCTCCGACACGTCACCCAGACCCATCAACTCCCCCGCCGCCAGTCGGACCTCCCGCAGCCGGTCGGCCAGCTCCTCGTCGGCCTCCAGCTCGGCGGGCGACTCATGGCCGGTGACCTTCAGCGCGGCGGCCTCGACCAGCACGGTCGGCATGCCGTTGTCCACGCAGGTCACGGGGACGCCGTGGATCTCGTCGCGGACGTTGCCGGTGGGCAGCAGCGGTCCGGTGCCGGGCGGGAACTCGATCAGCACGGCCGCCGCGCCGCCCGGCACGCCGGAGATCTCGGCGTCGCCGGTGTAGTCGACGCGGCCGCCCGGCGTGGGGAAGGTCGCCGTGGCGTGGTCGCCGGTGTTGAGCATCCGGATCCGTACGGAGGTCCGCTCCTCCCCCGCCGGGACCAGCCCGCGCTCGACGGCGAACGGGCCGATCCCGGCGAGGATGTTCCCGCAGTTCTGACGGTCAGTCACCTCAGGCTTGTCGACGGCGACTTGCAGGAACAGGTAGTCGACGTCGGCGTCCGGGTCGGGTGAGGGCGACACGACCGCCACCTTGCTGGTGAGCGGGTGGGCTCCGCCGAGCCCGTCGATCTGGCGGGGGTCGGGGCTGCCCATGATCCGCAGGAGCAGGTCGTCGCGTGCGGCCGGGTCGGCGGGCAGGTCGTCGGCGAGGAAGTAGGCGCCCTTGGAGGTGCCGCCCCGCATCAGCAGACACGGCACCGCCTCGAACGTCACGAGCCCGTCCCTTCGCCGGCGTACTCCTCGTAGGAGACGTACTCGACGCCGAGGCGCTTGAGCGTGTCCCGCAGCCCGTAGCGGTCCAGGCCGAGTTCGCCGTCCAGGAACGCGGCGCGGGACCTGGCCTCCTTCGCCTCCCGGGCCTCGGACTTCGCCACCGTCTCGCGGGCGCGTTCGCGCGGTACGACGACCACGCCGTCGTCGTCGGCGAGGATCACGTCACCCGGGCGCACGACCTGGCCGCCGATGGCGACCGGCACGTTGACCGAGCCGCCGGTGGCCTTCACTGTGCCCTGCGCGGAGACCGCCCGCGCCCAGGCGGGGAAGCCCATCTCGCGCAGCTCCTGGGTGTCCCGGACGCCCGCGTTGATGACCAGCCCCCGCACGCCCCGCTGCCGCAGCGCGGTCGCGAACAGCTCGCCGAACATGCCGTCAGTCGAGGGGGAAGTGGTGGTGACGACCAGGATGTCGCCGTCGCCGCACTGCTCCACGGCGGCGTGGATCATGAGGTTGTCGCCGGGCCAGCCGATCACCGTGACGGCGGTGCCGGCGACCCTGATCCCCTGCTGTATCGGGCGCAGTTCGGTGCCGAGCAGTCCGGTGCGGCCCATCGCCTCGCTGACGGTGGCCACGCCGTAGCCGGCCAGCGCCTCGACGTCCTTCGCGTCCGCCTTCGGCGGGTTGGTGACGACCACGCCGCTCATGCCAGCTCCTTGGCGATCTGCGGGTAGGGGCGCATGTAGGCCTCGGCCATGGTCTTGTGCGCGAGGCCCAGGTTGGGGCCCGCGTTGCGCTTGAGCTGGACGCCGCGGCGGACGGCGAGGTCGGTGTAGTAGTCCCACAGGTGCTGCTGGGCGGCGAGGCACTCCATGGCCTTGCGCTTGGTCTCCCACACCTCGGTGATGTCGAGGAGCACCTCGGGCCGGAAGCCGCTCATCTCCGGCTGGTGCGGCTCGAAGTAGAAGACCGGCGGGGCGCCGATGATCTCGCCCTTGCCGGGGTAGCCGATGGCCTGGGCGAGCACGCGGGCTTCGAGAGCCATGCGGTTGGCGGCCGGGTGGTCGCCGTTGTACGGGTCCTCGGTGGGGTGGGTGAGGACGACGTCCGGCTGGGTCTCGCGGTAGACCTCCACCAGCTGGTCGGTGAGTTCGGGGGTGGCGATCAGGGGGTAGTCGCCGGCGTCGAAGAAGCGGACCTCGGCGCCGAGGGTGGCGGCGGCGCGCTCGGCCTCGTCCCGGCGGATCGCCTTGATCTCGTCCAGCTGCCTGCCCTCGCGCCACGCCTTGGCGGACTCGCCGCGCTCGCCGAAGGTGAGGCAGGCGATGGTGACCCGCTCGCCGCGGGCGGCGGCCAGGGCGATGGCACCGCCCGCCCGCCAGACGAAGTCGCCTGCGTGCGCGGTGACGACGAGCGTCGAACGTGGTGCTGCGGCGGGCGCGTTGGCATGCGTCATTGCAGAGAGTCTCCTTGATGGACAGGTGGGCGCCCGCCCCGCGTGCGTCAGTCGCGCAGCGCGTCAGTCACGCAACGCTTGGATCACGCTGTAGAGGTGGGCGCGGACGGCCTCCTCGGCCGCCTTCGGGTCCCTGGCCCTGATCGCCTCGATCATCGCCAGATGCTCGTTCAGGGACTGCTGCGGACGCCCCGGCCGGAGCGCCAACTGGAAGCGGTGGCGTACCAGTTGGGCGTTGAGTCGCTCCAGCAGCTCCACGGCCGTGTGCTGGCCGGAGAACTCCCGGATCCGGGCGTGCAGTTCGTGGTTGAGGTCGGAGTAGGTCACCGGCTCGCCGTCGGCCACGGCCTTGGTCATGGCCGTGCCGAGGTCGGTCAGTTCGTCCAGCTGCTCGTCGCCGGCCGCGACGGCCGCCTTCGCCGCGCAGAGTCCTTCCAGGACCATGCGGCACTCGGTGATGGCGACCGCTTCGTCCACGGTCACCACCCGCACCCGCGAGCCGCGGTTGCGGATCCGCTCGACCAGGCCCTGTGCCTCCAGATCGATCAGCGCCGCCCGGATGCTCGCCCGGGTCACACCGAACTGCTCGGCGAGTTCGTTCTCCACCAGCCGCTGCGCCGGTGCCATCTCGCCGCCCAGGATCGCCTGCCTCAGCTGCGTGAGCGCGAGCTGTTTGGCCTGCTCTCCGGTGCTCGGACGGGCTTCTTTCGGCATCGTTGCCCTCCCTGAGTGAGTGCCTGTCGAACGTAAATCTAGCCAAACAAGATTGTCAACAATTTCGTCCGAAGTCTGGTCGCCGACACCGCGACGAAGTGTCCGCCCTGGAGTGTCGATCCCGCACACCTTGTCGGCACCCGGCGGGCGTCAGCCCTGGTTAGGGTCGCCCCATGAACCACAGCTTCGCTCTCCACATCCCCGACGCCGAGCTCGAACCGGAGCCGCTCGACCCGGCACAGATCGTCTCCGGTACGCCCGAGGTGACCGGGAAGGTGGTCTGGGAGTCGGAGGACGGACGTCAGGTCCGGGGCATCTGGCAGATCACGCCGGGTGTCGTGACCGACACCGAGGCCGACGAGCTGTTCGTGGTGATCAGCGGGTCGGCGACGATCGAGGTGGCGGACGGGCCGACGTTGCGTGTCGGGCCCGGTGACATGGCCGTACTGCGCGAGGGCGACCGCACGACGTGGACCGTGCACGAGACGCTGCGCAAGGCGTACGCGATCAATCAGTGACGGCGGCCGTCGTGCCGCGGATCTCCAGCGTCGGCACGGCGAGTCGGAGCCGTCCCTCTCCCCCGGCGGCCTCCAGCCGGTCGAGCAGACAGCGGGCGGCCCGGCGGCCGACCTCGTGGCCCGCGTTGTCGACGGTGGTGAGCCACAGGTGGCGCAGCCGGGAGATGCTGGTGTTGTCGTAACCGGCCACCGACAGCTCGTGCGGGACCCGCAGTCCCAACTCCCCGGCCGCCGACAGCGCGCCGACGCCGGCGATGTCGTTGACCGCGAAGACGGCGGTGGGCCGGTCGGGGCGGCTGAGCAGCCGGACGGTGCCGCGGTAGCCGCCCTCCTCCGTCATGTCGCTCGGCTCCACCACGGCCAGGTCGGCCAGGCCGTGCTCGCGCATCGTCGCCTCGAAGCCGCGCCGCCGCAGGTCGCCGACGGCGCCGTAGCCCGCGATGTGCGCGATGCGGCGGTGTCCGAGGCCGATGAGGTGCTCCGTGACGAGCCGCGCGCCCTTCTCGTCGTCGCCCGCGACCACGTCCACCCCGGGCGGTACGGGTTCGCGGGCGCCGGCCAGCACCACGGGTATCCGCTCGGCGACCGGACCGAGCGCCGCCGGATCCGGCAGTGTGCCGACCACGACCAGGCCGTCGACGCCGAGGTTCTGGAAGGGGCCGGTGGGGTCCTGCCCGGTACGGCGGTTGAGGCGGGCGTCCGCGAGCAGCATGTGCAGACCGCCCGCGTGCAGCAGGGAGTTCAGCCCGTCGAGCAGGTCGACGTACCAGGGATTGCGCAGGTCGTGCAGCAGGACGCCGACCGTGCGGGTGCGCTGTTCGCTGAGGCTGCGGGCGGCGGCGTTCGGCCGGTAGCCCAGTTCGCGCACGGCCCGCAGCACGGCCTCCCGTTTCTCGGGCCGCACCTGCTCGGAGCCGCGCAGGACCAGCGAGACCAGGGACTTGGACACGCCGGCGTGCTCGGCCACGTCACGGATCGTCGGCGGTCTCATGGCATGGACCGTTCCATGCGGCGCCTGGGCTTGTCAAAGGGTTGACACTCAGCGGTGGCCGCGCTCAGGGTGGCCTGGACAGGTTCTGGAACGGTCCAAAGAGGGGCTCTCTCATGGTGGACACGCTCGGCGTCGCCGTCGTCGGATTCGGCTGGATGGGCCGGGTCCACACCCAGGCCTACGCGCGCCTCCCGCACCACTACCCACAGCTGCCCCTGCGCCCCGAGCTGGTGACCGTGGCCGAGGAGGTGCCGGGCCGGGCCGAGCAGGCCGCCGAGCAGTTCGGGTTCGCCTCGGCGACCCGCGACTGGCGCGAGGTGGCCGCCGACCCGCGCGTGCACGCGGTCAGCATCACCGCGCCGAACTTCCTGCATCGCGAGATCGGCGTGGCGATGGCCGAGGCCGGCAAGCACATCTGGATCGAGAAGCCGGTCGGCCTCACGGCCGGGGACGCCCGCGCGGTCGCCGACGCGGTGGCCAAGGCCGGGGTGCAGGGCGCGGTCGGGTTCAACTACCGCAACGCGCCCGCCGTGGAGACCGCCCGCGAGCTGATCGTTTCCGGTGAGCTCGGCACGGTCACCCATGCCCGGATCCGGCTGTTCAGCGACTACGCGGCGCATCCCGAGGGCGCCCTGACCTGGCGCTACGAGCGGGAGCGTGGCGGCAGCGGAGTGCTGGGCGACCTGGCCTCGCACGGCGCCGACCTGGCCCGCTTCCTGCTCGGCGACATCGCGGCGCTCACCGCCGACACGGCGATCTTCGTCCCGGAGCGGGCCCGCCCCACCGGCGCCACCGCCGGCCACTCCCGCGCCACCGGCGGTGAACTCGGCCCGGTCGAGAACGAGGACTACGTCAGCTGTCTGCTGCGCTTCGCCTCCGGGGCCCGGGGTGTCCTGGAGGCCTGCCGGGTTTCGGTCGGCGAGCAGAACAACTACGGCTTCGAGGTGCACGGCACCAGGGGCGCGGTGTTCTGGGACTTCCGGCGCATGAACGAGCTCGGCATCAGCCGGGGCACCGCCTACCAGGACCAGCCCGTGAGCACCGTGTACGTGGGCCCGGGCCACGGCGAGTTCGCCGCCTTCCAGCCAGGTGCCGCCAACGCCATGGGCTACGACGACCTGAAGGTCGTCGAGGCGTACCGCTTCCTGCGCTCCATCGCCGAGGGCAGCCCGCACGGGGCCACGCCGGCGGACGCCGTGCACAGCGCCGTCGTACTGGACGCGATGGCGCGGTCCGTGGAGAGCGGCGCGTGGGTCGCCGTGGACGCCCGACCGTGACCGTGCGCGTCAGCGGACCCGTCGGCCGATCCAGACCTTGACCGGGATCAGCACCAGCCACCACCACATGGCCGCGGACCCCACCAGGGCGGCCAGCGGAACGGTGAGCAGGAAGACCACCACCGTCGCGGCGGGGTCGAGCAGATGGAGTCCGGTGCCCAGTTCGGGGGCGCCCGGGGCGCGCAGCCAGGGGCGCCTGCCCAGCAGGACGCCCAGCACCAGGTGGCAGGCGCCGAGCGCGGCGACCGCCGCCCCGTAGATCGCGGGTGAGACGGGTTCGTAGCCGTAGTCGGAGAGCAGCCGGGTGGGGAAGGGCAGCAGGGCCGCGACGCCCAGGCCCAGCAAGGACACGACGATGAGCTGGCCGTCCACCTGCCCCACGGCGCGGAAGATCCTGCGGTGGTCGCGCCAGAAGCCGCCCAGCACCGCCACGCTGAGGGCGTAGGCACCGAGGTCCGGGAGCAGCTCCAGCAACGCCTCGTGATACTGCTCGGAGTTCAGGTCCCGTGGCACGGAGAGATCCAGGACGAGCAGGGTGATGGCGATGGCGAAGACGCCGTCCGCGAGCGCCACCAGCCGCTCGGGCCCCCCGTCCGGGATCGATTTCCACATGCGCAGGACGGTAGGGAGGCGTGGCCCGGCGCGCGGGGATACACGCCCGGGCCATGCCGCCGAAGAGCGCCGATGTCACACGGCCGCCGCCTGCGACGGCATGTTGTAGGGCGTCACCACCTGGATCGCGGAGGGCACGGTGGGCGCGGCGGGCGGCAGCGCGCCGTGCGCGCGCATCACCAGGTGGCAGGCCTCGCGCAGATCCTGGCGCAGGTCGTGGTGGAGCACGGCGGACAGGCGGTGGTCGCGCAGCAGGCGGGTGTTGTCGTGGTCGAGGTCGTGCGCGACGAACACCGCGCACTCGCGGCCGAGGTCCTCGAAGGCGCGCAGGGTGGCGATGTTGCCGCCGCCGATCGAGTAGACCGCGCGGATGTCCGGGTCGCGTTCGAGGGCGGCGCGGACCAGGTCGTACTGGGTGGCGTCCAGGCCCTGTCCCTCGGCGATCTCGACGAGGGTGCGCTCCGGGTGCCGGGCGCGCATGACGCTCCTGAAGCCCATCTCGCGCTCCTCCTCATTGCGGAAGAAGCCGCTGCTGAGGCTGGTGAGGACATTGCCGGGGCGGTCGCCGAGCCACTGGCCCATGAGGTACGCGGCGGTCGCGCCCGCCGCCCGGTTGTCGATGCCGACGTAGCCCAGGCGGGCGCTCGCGGGCAGGTCGGTCACGAGGGTGACGACCGGGATGCCCGCCGCGACCAGCCGGGCCACGGCGGCGGTGACCTCAGGGACGTCCGGGGCCTTGAGGACCACACCCTGCGAGCCGCGCCTCGCGATCCGGTCCAGGGTCCGCACCTGCTCCTCGGCGGGCCCGGTCTCCCGGAAGTGGAACCGCGAGCGCACGACGGCCGGGTGCAGGGACGGCAGCTCCGCCTCCAGAGCGGCGCGTACGGCGGTGGAGAACCGTTCCGGGGCCTGCATCACGATGTCGATCATGAAGGTACGGCCCACCAGCCGGACCTGGGTGCGCTGCCGGTCCAGGTCGGCGATGGCGCGGCGCACCTCCTGCGCGGTGCTCTCGCGCACGCCGCCCCGCCCGTTGAGGACCCGGTCGACGGTGGCCTCGCTCAGACCGGCCTGACGTGCGATCTCCCGGATCGGGAAGGGGTGGCCCACGGACGGCTCCTTGAGGGATTTTTGATGGGTTGCTGCCGGTTGTTCGAGGGGTTTGTACTGACAAGAATGACAGCGCTGCGCCACCCCGTCACCGAGAGGACGCCGATGTCCTTCACCCCCGTACACCGCGGTGCCCGGCTGTCCGAGCGGGACTGCGATCTCGACGCCTTCCGGGCCCACGTCGAGCGGACCACCGACGCCGCCGACTACCCGTACGCCGCCTCCGTCGAGCGGAACGTCCTCGTCTACGACAGCGAGCGGCTGCGCACGGCCCCGGACCGGCGCGCCGTCCAGGCCGAGCTGGTCCGCGCCCTCTCGGACGGCCCCGGAATCGTCGTGTTCAGGGGCGCCTTCCCGGACCCGGCGGTCGTCGACGCCGTCACGGCCGTGTTCGAGGCCCTGATCGCCGAGCAGCGCGCCTCGGGCGCCGCCGCGGGTGACCACTTCGCGAAGCCGGGCGCCAACGACCGGGTGTGGAACGCGCTGGAGAAGGCCGCCCTGTACGACCCGGAGGCGTTCGCCGGCTACTACGCGAGCGACATCCTCGCCCTGGTGTCCCAGGCCTGGCTCGGCCCCGGCTACCAGGTCACCTCGCAGGTCAACGTGGTCAACCCGGGCGGCGCCGCGCAGAGCGCGCACCGCGACTACCACCTGGGGTTCCTGTCGAACGAGGCCGCGGCGGCCTACCCGGCGCATGTGCACCGCCTCTCCCCCGTGCTCACCCTCCAGGGCGCCGTCGCGCACTGCGACATGCCGGTGGAGTCCGGGCCGACGATGTACCTGCCGTACTCGCAGACGTACGAGCCGGGGTATCTGGCCTGGCGGCTCCCGGACTTCCGGGCCTACTTCGAGGAGCGGCACGTCCAGCTCCCGCTCGCCAAGGGCGACGCCGTCTTCTTCAACCCGGCGCTGTTCCACGCCGCCGGCACCAACCGCTCGCAGGACGTGCGGCGCATGGCGAACCTGCTCCAGGTGTCCTCCGCGTTCGGGCGCGCGATGGAGACGGTGGACCGGGAGGCCGTCGCGAACGCCGTCTTCCCGGTGCTGCTGAAACGCCGGGCCGAGGGCGCGGACGAGCACTGGCTGCACAACGTGATCGCAGCGAGCGCCGAGGGCTACGCCTTCCCCACCAACCTCGACAGCGACCCGCCGGTCGACGGCCTGGCCCCGCCCTCGCAGGCGGATCTCGTACGGCGGGCGCTGCGCGAGGACTGGACCCCCGAGGCGCTGCGGGCCGCGCTGCGGGCCGGCGCCGAGCGGCGCGAGAGCTGAAAGGAGCGGCACGACATGGGACTTCTCGACGACAAGGTCGTCCTCGTCAACGGCGGCAGCCAGGGCGTCGGCGCGGCCGTCGCGCGGGCGGCGGTGCGCGAAGGGGCGGTCGTGGCCGTCACCGGGCGGCGCCCCGAGCCCGGTGAGGCGCTGGTGGACGAGCTGACCTCGGCCGGGGGCAAGGCCGAGTTCCTCCGGGCCGACCTCGCGGACGCCGGGCAGGCGAAGGACGCGGTGGCGCGGACCGTCGCCGCGTACGGCCGGATCGACTGCCTGGTCAACAGCGCGGGCCTGACCTCGCGGGGCACGCTGCTGGACACCACCCCCGAGCTGTTCGACCAGCACATCGCGATCAACCTCAAGGGACCGTTCTTCGCGATGCAGGCCGCCGTCGCCGACATGCTGGCGCGCAAGGCGCCCGGCACGATCGTCAACATCATCACGTCCTCGGCGCACGGCGGCCAGCCGTTCCTCGCCCCGTACGTCGCCGCCAAGGCCGGACTCGCCGGGCTCACCCGCAACGCCGCGCACGCCCACCGCTGGGACCGGATCCGGATCAACGGCCTCAACATCGGCTGGACCGCGACCGAGGGCGAGGACACCACGCAGCGCGCCTTCCACGGCGCCGGGGACGACTGGCGCGAACAGGCGGCCGCCAAACTGCCGATGGGCCGGCTCGGCCAACCGGACGAGATCGCCGACTTCGTGGTCCTGCTGCTCTCGGACCGCTCCGGAGTGGTCACCGGTTCGGTGATCGACTGGGACCAGAACGTGCTCGGCGGACTCGACTGACCCGGCCCCACCCTCGTACAAGCCCCCAAGGAGCAACACCTTCATGCGTATCGGAATCCTCGGCCTCGGCCGCATCGGCGCCTTCCACGCCGAGACCCTCTCCGGACTCGACGCGGTCGAGTCGCTCGTCCTCGCCGACCCGTTCACGGACGCGGCCAAGGCCGCCGCCGAGCGGTTCGGGGCCGAGGTCGCCGACTCGCCCGAGGCCGTGCTGGCCGCCGGGATCGACGGCGTGGTGATCGCCGCCGCGACCGACGCCCACCCCGACCTCATCCTCGCCTCGGTGAACGCGGGCGTGCCCGTGTTCTGCGAGAAGCCCGTCGCCCGCACCATCGCCGAGGGCGTGGCGGTGCTGAAGGCCGTCGAGGGGCGGGACGTGCCGGTGCAGATCGGCTACAACCGGCGCTTCGACGCGGGGTTCGTCGCCGCGCGGGAGGCGGTGCTCGCCGGTGAGCTGGGCACGCTGCACACCGTACGGTCGACGACCCTGGACCCGGCACCGCCGCCGGCCGCGTACATCGCCGCCTCCGGCGGCATCTTCCGCGACTGTTCCGTGCACGACTTCGACATCATCCGCTGGGTGACGGGACGCGAGGTGACCGAGGTGTACGCCGTCGGCGGCAACCGGGGCGCGCAGTACATCGCGGAGGCCGGTGACGCCGACACCACGGGCGCGCTGCTCACGCTGGACGACGGCACGATCGCGGTGATCTCCAACAGCCGTCACAACGGCCGGGGTTACGACGTACGGATGGAGCTGCACGGCTTCGCGGACTCGATCGCCGTCGGCCTGGAGGACAAGCTGCCGCTGCGGTCGGTGGAGCCCGGCGTGACCTTCCCGGCGGGCACCCCGCACGACTTCTTCATGGACCGCTTCACCGCGGCCTACCGCGCCGAACTCACCGCGTTCACCGAGGTCGTCGCGGGCAGCCGGCCCTCGCCGTGCACGGTCGCGGACGCGCTGGAGGCGGGCTGGATCGCGGAGGCGTGCACGCTGTCGCTGCGGGAGCACCGGCCCGTCCGCGTCGACGAGGTCCGCGCCGTGTGACTCAGTGGTGGAACGCCGGCCGCTGCGCCACGCCCGCCGTCGGCGCCTCGGTGAGGTGGCCGACGGCGGCGCGCAGGTCGCCCGCGAGGAGCGCGATCTTGTCGTAGGCGGTGCCGTGCCGGACCAGGACGCGCTGCACGACGGTGTCCTCGCGGCCCAGGGCGAGCGGATACGCCGGGACCTGCCAGCCGCGCCGGCGCAGCTGGTCGGTGACGTCGTACAGCGAGAAGGGGCTCGTGTCGGGCTCGGTCAGCGTCCACGTCACGGCCGGCAGGGCGTCCTGGCCGTCGTAGAGGACGGTGAAGGGGCCCATGGCGGCGACCTGCTCGGCGAGCATCGCGGCGGTGGACGCGCAGGCGCCGTGCACCTTCGCGTAGCCCTCGCGGCCGAGGCGCAGGAGGTTGTAGTACTGGGCGACGACCTCGCCGCCGGGGCGGGAGAAGTTCAGCGCGAAGGTGGCCATGTCGCCGCCGAGGTAGGAGACGCGGAAGACCAGGTCCTCGGGGAGCAGGTCGGGTGAGCGCCAGACCACCCAGCCGACGCCGAGTGGGGCCATGCCGTACTTGTGGCCCGAGACGTTGATGGAGGCGACGCGGGGCAGCCGGAAGTCCCACACCAGGTCGGGTTGGAGAAACGGGGCGACGAAGCCGCCACTGGCCGCGTCGACGTGCACGGGGATGTCGAGGCCGGTGTCCGCCTGGACGCGGTCGAGTTCGGCGGCGATCTCGGCGACGGGCTCGTAGACGCAGGTGTAGGTGACGCCGAGGATCGCCACCACGCCGATGGTGTTCTCGTCGACGTACTGGCGCAGTTGGTGCGGGCGCAGTCCCAGCGCGTCCTTCTCCAGCGGGACCTGGCGCAGCTCCACGTCGAAGTAGCGGGCGAACTTCTCCCAGCACACCTGGACCGGTCCGACGACCAGGTTGGGCCGGTCGGCGGGTCTGCCCTCGGCGCGGCGGCGTTCGCGCCAGCGCCACTTCAGGGCGAGCCCGCCGAGCATGCAGGCCTCGCTGGAGCCGGTGGTGGAGCAGCCGAGGGTGGTGGCGCCGTCCGGGGAGTTCCACAGGTCGGCGAGCATATGGACGCAGCGGCTCTCGATCGCGGCGGTCTGCGGGTACTCGTCCTTGTCGACCATGTTCTTGCCGAGGCACTCGTCCATCAGCTCGTGCACCTCGGGCTCCGCCCAGGTGGTGCAGAAGGTCGCCAGGTTCTGCGAGGCGTTGCCGTCCAGGCTCAGCTCGTCGTGGATCAGCGCCCGGACCGCGCGGGCGTCGGACACGCCCTCGGGCATCCGGTGCTTCGGCAGCGCCCGCCCGCTGATGGGCAGGGCGTAGACGTCGTCGACGGGGCCCGGCGCCGGGCGGCTGGTCTGGTGCAGGGCCATCGGGTCGAACCCCCCGGGCGTGGGACGTCAGGGCGGGGAGGCCGGGGCGGGCACCCGAGCAGCACACGTGAGGGACAGTGACTCGCACCCGGCCTCCTCAGACGGCAATCTCGCACACGGCACGCTCCGGCGCCCGTCGAAGGCACCCGGATGACGGCACCCGGATGACGGCACCGGGCCGCGAGCAGCGCCTCACGGCGCCGACAGCACCAACCGCCGGGCGAAGTTCCGATAGCCGAGGCGGTCGAAAGCGGCGGCCATCGGCCGGTTCGTCAGGTCGGTGTCCGCGCGGACGACCTCCGCGCCCGCCTCCTGCGCGAGGATGCGGGTGATCTCGGCGAGCAGGTCGTCGACGTAGCCGTGGCCCCGCTGCTCGGGCAGGACACCGAGGTAGCCGACGACGTGCGAGCCGGTGTTGCGGGAGGGCAGCGCGAAGCCGACCGTTCGACCGCCGGCGTCCTCGGCCACCCGCCACCAGGAGCGCTCGCCGGGCATCGAGTCCCGGTAGAACGCGACGTCGGCCCGGGCCTGCGCCTGAGCGCCGATCGTCTCGGCCTCCGCGCGGGACGCGGCGTCGAGCGTGCCGTCGAGGACACGTCGGAACAGGTCGACGAAGACCTCGTCGTCGGCCTCGGGGCGGAAGCGCAGCCGGCGGGGCGGGGCGGGCACGCCGCTGTCGCGGGTCCACTCGTAGCGCAGCCGTTCGACCGCCACGGTGAGCCCGGCACGCCGGGCCGCCTCCTGCCGCCAGCCGAGGTCGGCGACGGCGTCCGGCCGCTCCCGCCAGTCGGCGGGCAGCAGTATGTGGAACTCCGGAGGTGTCCCCCGAAGGCGGCGTGGGCCGCGGCGAGCAGACCGGCGGCCAGGTCCGTGCGCGCGGCGGACGAGACGGCGGCCAGGTCCGTGCGCGCGCCGGACGAGACGGCGGCCAGGTCCGTGCGCGCGCCGGACGAGACGGCGTTCAGGGAATTGAGCGCTCCGGGCCGCTCGTCACCGGGGTTGCCCCACCACAGCGCCACGGCGTGCAGCGCACCGGCCTCCTCCGCGACCCACGTCCACTCCGGCCGGTACTCGCGCTTGGCGAGCCCCTCCCGGTAGGCGTCCGCCGGGGCCCACACGCCGACCTGACCGGCGGGCAGCAGCGCGAGGACGCGGGGGAGGTCGGGCTCGGACAGGGGGCGGAAGATCACGGGACCTCCGGGGTCGGCGCGGGGTGTGCGCCATTGTGGTGTGCCGATGAGCGGTGCCCGCAACTGGTTTGTCACGCAGGTGCGTAGACGCGGCGTGTCGCCAGGGCCTACCGTCCCGGAGCAGCCAAGCCCTGGAGTGCCGGATGCGCCGTAGCGCCTCACCCTTCTCCCTGGTCCTGCTGGGCCTGGGTGTCTTCCTGCTCGTGCTCGCGCCGATGCTCGCGTGGTACGTGAAACCGCGCGCGGCCGTGAACCCGGTCGACATCGACGTGACCGCCGTCTACAAGGGCACGGGCAGTTATTTCGACGTCGCAGAGACCGAGACCGTCCACGACCGGACCGTCACCGTCACCCAGCGGGTGCGCGGCGACGTCGCCGACAGCGACCGCGACCGGGCGGTGTGGGACGTGGTCACCACGGTCGACACCGAGAAGTCGCTGCCCGCCGCCGACCCGCACGACGCGCTGGACTTCTCGACCGCCCGCTGGGTCACCGACCGCAGGAGCAACCGGCCCGCGCACTGCTGCCAGGAGCAGCCGTACCACGAGGGCGAGGCCTACCTGAAGTTCCCGTTCGACGTGCAGAAACGCCCCTACCGCTGGTGGGACAGCCAACTCGGCTCGACGGTCACCCTCGCCTACCGGGGCACCGAGAAGATCCGCGGCTACCAGGGGTACGTCTTCACGGGCACGGTCCCGCCCTCGAAGATCGGCACCCGTCAGGTGCCGGGCGCCCTCGTCGGACGGCCCGAGGCCTCCCAGGTGTTCGCCGAGGAGTGGTACTCCAACCACGGCATCAAGCTGGTCGTCGACCAGGCCACGGGCCGTGTCCTGTACGCCCAGACGGGCCCCCGCCAGACCCTGCGCGCGCCCGGCGCCGAGAAGGACGCCGTGGTGCTCCTGGACGTCAAGAGACTCAGCCACACGCCGGCCACGCAGAAGTTCGCGGTCGACAAGGCGAAGGCGGACAGCGCACAGCTGCGCGCGGTCGGCCGGACGGTGCCGATCGCCGCGGCCGCCGCGGGCTTCGTGCTCGCCGTCGTGGGCGGGGTGCTGGTGGTACGAGGGCGGAGGCGGCCCGCGGCCGAGGAGTGACCCCCGCCCTCGACCGGCCGACCCGTCAGGCTCCGCAGGACCGCAGGAACTTGCGGGTGCGGACCGCGATCGGCAGCGGCCTGTCCGGCTCACAGGGGTACATGTCCTGCTCGACGATCGCGAACAGCTCCACGCCCAGCCCCTGAGCCGCCGTCAGGACCGGACCCAACTCCGGCACACCGGACGGCGGTTCGCACATCACGCCGCGCTGCACGGCCGGCCCGAACGGCACCTCGTTCGCGACGACATCCGCGAGGATCTCCGGGTCGACCTGCTTGAGGTGCAGATAGCCGATGCGCTCGCCGTACGTCTCGATCAGCTTGACGCTGTCGCCGCCGCAGTAGGCGTAGTGCCCGGTGTCCAGGCAGAGGTTGACCAGCTCGGAGTCGGTGGAGTCGAGGAAACGCTCGACGTGGTCCTCGGTGTCGATGTGGGTGTCGGCGTGCGGATGCACGACGATGTCGAGGCCGTACGTCTCCTTGACCTCGTGCCCGAGGCGTTCCATGCCCTTGGTCAGGTACGCCCACTGCCCGGCCGTCAGCTCCGGCGGCTCCAGGATCTCGGCGGTCTTGTCGTCGCGCCAGAACGACGGGATGACCACCAGGTGCTTCGCCCCCATGGCCTGGGTGAGGGCGGCGACCTGGCTGACGTGCTCCCAGGTGGACTCCCACACGGACGGGCCGCGGTGCAGGCCGGTGAAGACGGTACCGGCGGACACCTTCAGGCCGCGCCTGTCCACCTCGTCGGTGAGCCGGGCGGGGTCGGTCGGCAGGTAGCCGTAGGGGCCCAGCTCGATCCAGGAGTAGCCGGCGTCGGCGACCTCGTCGAGGAAGCGTTCCCAGGGGACCTGCTGGGGGTCGTCGGGGAACCAGACGCCCCACGAGTCCGGGGCCGAGCCGACGCGGATGCGGTCGAGGGCGGGGGTGTCGGCCATGTCAGGACTTCCCTTCCGAGGGCGCCACGGGTGCGGTGAGGTCCGCCTCTTCGGGGAGCTCCTCCACGTCGACTCCGCGGACTTGCGACAACTCGTGCTTGAGGGCGGCGAGTTCGGCGCCGCCGGCCATGTGGTTGGTGAGCTCTTCGAGGCTGACCTCGTCACGGGAGGCGTTCAGCTCCATGGTGCCGAGGCGCAGGACGCTGAAGTGGTCGCCGACCATGTAGGCGTGGTGCGGATTGTGCGTGATGAAGATGACGCCGAGGCCACGGTCGCGGGCGGCGGCGATGTACTTCAGCACGACACCGGACTGCTTGACGCCGAGGGCGGCGGTCGGCTCGTCCAGGATCAGCACGCGGGCGCCGAAGTAGACGGCGCGGGCGATCGCCACGCACTGGCGCTGACCGCCCGAGAGCGTGCCGATGGGCTGCTCCAGGTCGTCGAGGACGATGCCCATGTTGCGCAGTTCCTCGTCGGCGGTCTTCTTCATCCGCTCGATGTCGAGACGGCGCAGGGGCCAGGGGCCCTTGGTCATCTCCGAGCCGAGGAAGAAGTTCCGCCACACCGGCATCAGCGGGACCACCGCGAGGTCCTGGTAGACCGTCGCGATTCCCTTGTCGAGCGCCTCGCGCGGGGTGGAGAACCGCACCGGCGCGCCGTCGACGAGGAACTCGCCCTCGGTGTGCTGGTGCAGCCCCGAGATGATCTTGATGAGGGTGGACTTGCCCGCGCCGTTGTCACCGAGGACACACGTGACCTGGCTGGGGAAGACCTTCAGGTCGACGCCGTGCAGGGCGCGGATGTTGCCGTAGGACTTGCCGGCGCCCCGGAGTTCGACGAGGGGCCCGTCCGGGCCGGGGGCGCTGTCGGGGAGCACGGCTCCGTGGGGGGTGGTCATGGGTTCACCTCCGGGTCGCGGTGCGCTGCACCCACAGATTGATCAGGACGGCACCGAGCAGCATCACGCCGAGGAAGGCCTTGAACCAGTCGGGGTTCCAGCCGGCGTAGACGATGCCCTGCTGCACCATGCCGAACATGAAGGCGCCGAAGACCGGGCCGATGGCGGAGCCGTGACCGCCGGTGAGCAGGCAGCCGCCGATCACCGCCGCGGCGATGTAGATCAGCTCCTGGCCGACACCCTCGCCGGACTGCACGGTGTTGAAGGAGAACAGCTGGTGCATGCCGACGAACCAGGCGCCGAAGCCGACCAGCATGAACAGGGTGATCTTGGTGAAGGTCACCGGGACACCGACCGCGCGGGCGCTCTCCTTGTTGCCGCCGACGGCGAAGATCCAGTTGCCGTACTTGGTGCGCAGCAGCACCCACGTGGCCAGGGCCGCGAAGACCAGCCACCACACCACGGTGATCTTCACCTGGACGCCGCCGACGTCGAAGGACGAGGCGAACAGCGCCCTGGCCTGGTCGAAGCCATCCATGTTGCTGATGTCGTCCGTGGCGACGTTGCCGGTGACCAGCTTGGTGACGGCGAGGTTGACGCCCTGGAGGATCAGGAAGGTGCCGAGGGTGACCAGGAAGCTGGGCAATCCCGTCTTGACCAGCATCCAGCCGTTGAACGCACCGACGCCGAGCGACACCACGAGCGCGACGATCACGCCCATCCAGACGTTCAAAGTCAGCTGGTAGCTGAGCATGGCCGCGGTCAGCGCCGAGGTGATCACCGCGACACCGGCCGACAGGTCGAACTCGCCGCCGATCATCAACAGGGCCACCGGCAGGGCCATGATCCCGATGGTGGACGCCTGGTAGAGGACCGTGGCCATCGAGCCGCCCTGGCGGAGGGAGGGCGCGGCGATCAGGAAGAAGACGAGTACGGCGACCGCACCGAGGAAGACACCGACCTCGGGACGGGCCAGCAGCCTCAGCGCCAGAGGCCGCTCCCGGGTACGTCCGTCGGTCTGCTTGGCGCCGGGGCCCGGCGGTGTGGTCACCGCCGGCGCAGCCTGGTCGGTCATGCTCATCACCGGGTGCCCTTCGTGGCGAACTCGGCGATCCGCTCGACGTTGGACCGGTCGACGAACGCCGGACCGGTCAGCACGGGCTGCTCACCGCCGCCGCTGTAGTTGCCGTTGTTCTCGTAGAGCCACAGCCCGTCGACGGCCAGGTACCCCTGCAGATAGGGCTGCTGGTCGACGGCGAACTGGATGTCGCCGCGCTGGATGGCGCCGGTCAGGTCCTTGTTGAGGTCGAAGGTGGCGATCTTGGCCTTGCTGCCCGCCTCGGACACCGACTGCACCGCGGTCAGCGCGAAGGGGGCGCCGAGGGTGACGACGTGGTCGATGGCGCTGTCCTGCTTCAGCTTGGCGGTGATCGTCGCCTTCACGGACGGCATGTCGGTGCCGTTGACGTTCAGGGTCTCCGTGGTGCCCTCGAACGTCTTCTTCACCCCGTCGCAGCGCTGGGTGAGGCCGATGTTGCCCTGCTCCTGGATCACGCAGACGGCCTTCTTCGCGCCCTCCTCGTTGAGCCGCTTGCCGAGTGCCTCTCCGGCCACGTTCTCGTCCTGCCCGAAGAACTCCAGCAGGCCGAGCTGCTTCCAGTCGCTCACGCCGGAGTTCAGGCCGACGACGGGTATGCCCGCCTGCTCGGCCTTGCCGAGGACGGCCCTGAGGGCGTCCGGCTTGGCGAGCGTGACCGCGATGCCGTCGACCTTCTGGTCGATGGCGTTCTGCACCAGGTTGGCCTGGTTGCCGGCGTTGGGGTCGGCCGAGTAGACAAGCTTGATGTTGTCCTTGGCGGCGGCGGCCTCGGCACCCTTGCGCACGATGTCCCAGAAGGTGTCACCCGGCGCCTGGTGGGTGACCAGAGCGACCGTCATCCGGGGCGTGGTGGCCTTGCCCGCCGAGGCACCGTCCGCTCCCTCCTCGGCCTTCTTGCCGCCGGAGCCGCTGGAGCAGCCGGCGAGGACCAGGGCCGCCGCCGCTGCCACGGCCAGGGCGGTAGTGATTCTGCGAGAGCGGTACATCTTTCCTGCACCTCACTGTGCGCTGGGGGAAAGGCTGTCGTTGGGACGGGATCAAATCCCCTGTCGCGCCCACTGTCAATACTTTGTTAAGACATCATTTCACAAGCAGGTCCTAATGTAAGAACAAACTGCTACGGTGTGGGCCGGGAGGGACGCCATGACCAGTACTGTCTCCGGGCTCGCCGCCGTGCGCTTCGCACTCGACCGCACCAGCCCCGTACCGCTCTACCACCAGCTTGCCCAGCAGTTGGAGGCGGCCATCGAGGGCGGGGTCCTCACGCCGGGCAACCAACTGGGCAACGAGGTCGACCTGTCCGTCCGCCTCGGCCTGTCCCGCCCCACGGTCCGCCAGGCCATCCAGTCGCTGGTCGACAAGGGCCTGCTGGTCCGCCGCCGGGGCGTGGGCACCCAGGTCGTGCACAGCCAGGTCAAGCGCCCGCTGGAGCTCAGCAGCCTCTACGACGACCTGGAGGCGGCCGGGCAGCAGCCCACGACGCAGGTGCTCCGCAACGAGACCGTCCCCGCGGCCGCGGACGTCGCGGCCGCCCTCGGCGTCCCCGAGGGCGGCGAGGTCACCGTCCTGGAACGGCTCCGCTTCACCCACGGCCACCCGGTGGCGTTCCTGTGCAACTACCTGCCGGCGGGCCTGCTCCCCCTGGACACCGGCCGGCTCCAGGTCACCGGCCTGTACCGCATGCTGCGCTCCGCCGGCATCACCCTGCACAGCGCCCGCCAGACCATCGGCGCCCGCTGCGCCACCGCCGAGGAGGCCGCCCGCTTGGCCGAGCAGGAGGGCTCCGCACTCCTCACCATGCAGCGCACCGCCTACGACGACACCGGTCGGGCCGTCGAGTACGGGACGCACATCTACCGCGCGTCCCGGTACGCCTTCGACTTCCAGCTCCTGGTACGTCCCTGACGTCAGTGCGCCGCGTCCAGCCGGGCCCGCTGATCCGCCGTCAACTCCAGCTCCACGGCGGCCAGATTCTCCTCCAGTTGCGCCACCGAAGAGGCCCCCGCCAGCGGAATCACCGGCAGCTGTCCACCCATCTGCCAGGCCAGCACCACCTGGTTGACGGTGGCCCCGGTCTCCCGCGCCACCTCGCGCAGCACGGCCAGCCGGGCGGGCGTACCGGGGTGCTCGTAGTCGGACGGCAGCGGCTTGTCCTCGCGTACGTACGCCCCGGCCAGCAGCGGTGAGTAGGCGACCAACGTCAGCGCCGGCTCGGCCCGCAGATAGCCGAGGAGTTCGGCGCCCGCGTGGCCGAGGCTGCCGTCGGGGAAGAGGTCGCTGGGGACGTCGTACCGGGGGCGCAGATGGCTGTGCTGGTACTGGAGCACCTCGTAGCCGGGCAGTCCGGCCGCGGCGGCGAGGGCGCGAGCCCGCTCCACCCGCCACATCGCGTGGTTGCTGACGCCGAGCAGTCCGACCGTGCCCTCCGCGATCAGGGCGGCGAACCCCTCGACGGTTTCCTGGAGGGGGACGGTGGGGTCCTCGATGTGCGCGTACAGCAGGTCCAGCTTCTCCATGCCGAGCCGCTCGCGGCTGCGCTCGGCGGACTCGCGGATCACCTTCGCCGACAGGCCCTCCGGGTTGTCGATGAAGCCGGTGCCGGGGGCGAGGGGGCGGGCGCCGACCTTGGTGGCGATGACGACCTCGTCGCCGATGCCGCGGCTGCGCCGCCACCGGCCGAGCAGTTCCTCGCTGTGGCCGCCCTGGCCGCCGTCGACCCAGTAGGCGTAGTTGTCCGAGGTGTCGATGAAGTTGCCGCCTGCCTCGACATAGCGGTCGAGGACGGCGAAGGACGTCCGCTCGTCCGTGTACGAGCCGAAGAGCATGGCCCCCAGGGCGAGCGCGCTGACCTCGCGGCGGTTGTGCGGATCGGTGCCGATGGTGCGGTACTTCATGGTGGTCCCTCCCGTTCGCACCCGGTTGTCGGGCGCGAACGGGAGTCTTCAGCCTGAAGCGCACTTCAAGTCAAGGCAGTACCCGCTACCGCTTGGCGAACGGGCCTTCGAGCGCGGCCCACTGCAGCAGCATGATGGTCTTGGCGTCGGCGATCTCGCCGGTGCGGATCATCTCCAGGGCCCTGCGGAAGGGCAGTTCGAGGATCTCGATGTCCTCACCCTCCTCGCCGAGCCCGCCGCCCTCGTGCGTGCGGGTCGACGGTCCGTAGGCGGCGGCGTAGAAGCTGATGAGTTCGGTGACCGAGCCCGGGCTCATGTAGACGTCGAAGACATGCTGGACGGCGTCGATGGTGTGCCCGGTCTCCTCGATCACCTCACGCCGTACGGCCTCCTCCGGGTGCTCGTCATCGTCGTCGAGCAGCCCGCCGGGCGTCTCGATCAGCATTCCGTCGGGGTGCCCGTTGACGTACACCGGGAAGCGGAACTGGCGGGTGAGCAGCACGGTCTCGCGTGTGATGTCGTACAGCAGCACGGTGGCGCCGTTGCCCCGGTCGTGCGTCTCGCGCTCCTGGGTGCTCCAGGTGCCGTCCGCGTGCTGGAAGTCGAAGGTGGTCGTCCGCTCCACGTACCAGTGGCTGGACAGCAGCTTCACGTCCCGCACCTTCACGCGCGGGTTGCCGGTCAGATCCCGGCCGGCCCGGTCGAGCCCGGTACGGCCACGGCGGTCCGGGGTGTCGATTCCGGCGGGGTTGAACTGGTTGGTTCCGGCGGGGTTGAACTCGTTGGTCATGCCCCGCTTGTACCATCCGGCCCCGCGGACCAACGGAAAAGGGGCCATCGAACAGATGGCCCCTCGCCGAACCGTCGGGACGACAGGATTTGAACCTGCGACCCCTTGACCCCCAGTCAAGTGCGCTACCAAGCTGCGCCACGTCCCGATGCGCCCCACCGCGGAGAACCGCGTGATCGCGCGGACAGCACTTTACCCCACACCCCCGGACGCGCCGAAGCGGGACCGTGGGCGGGACAATCGGGGCATGGGCAGCACATCGGAAGGACAGCAGGCCGACGCGCGGGACCGCGACAGCGAGGGCCGCGCCCGCAGCGCACGACCGCGCGACGGGCTGGGGCGCCCCCTGCCGTACGACGCGCAGGGCGTGCCCCGGCAGCCGGAGGGGGTCGTCCGGACACCGGAGGAGACGGTCACCGAGGCGCAGGCCCTCCTCGCCGCGGGCAAACCGTTCCACGCCCACGAGGTCTTCGAGGACGCCTGGAAGTCGGGCCCCGACGACGAACGCACCCTGTGGCGCGGCCTCGCCCAGCTGGCCGTGGGGCTCACGCACGCGGCCCGGGGAAACGCGACGGGCGGCGCCCGGCTGCTGCGCCGCGGGGCGGGCGCGATCGAGGAGTGGGCGACCCGAACGGACCGGAAACGACCGTACGACCTGGATCTGCCGGGTCTGGCGGAGTGGGCACGGGGCCTGGCGGGGGACGTGGAGGGCGGGGCGACCGTGGATGCGGGGGCACGGGCGCCTGGGCTGCGGGGGGCGTGAGCGGTGTGATGCCGGGGGGCTGGCTGCGGGGGGCGTGAGCGGCTGGGTCCCGGGTGGCTCGGCCGGGGGGAGCGGCGGGGACTCGGGGCCTGGCTGCGGGGGCGTGAACGGCGGAAACCCGGGGGACCCGACTGCGCGAGCCCGAACGACGGAAACCCGGGGGACCCGACTGCGCGAGCCCGAACGACGGAAACCCGGGGGACCCGACTGCGCGAGCCCGAACGACGGAAACCCGGGGGACCCGACTGCGCGAGCCCGAACGACGGAAACCCGGGGGACCCGACTGCGCGAGCCCGAACGACGGAAACCCGGGGGACCCGACTGCGCGAGCCCGAACGACGGAAACCCGGGGGACCCGACTGCGCGAGCCCGAACGACGGAAACCCGGGGGACCCGACTGCGCGAGCCCGAACGACGGAAACCCGGGGGACCCGACTGCGCGAGCCCGAACGACGGAAACCCGGGGGACCCGACTGCGCGAGCCCGAACGACGGAAACCCGGGGGACCCGACTGCGCGAGCCCGAACGACGGAAACCCGGGGGACCCGACTGCGCGAGCCCGAACGACGGAAACCCGGGGGACCCGACTGCGCGAGCCCGAACGACGGAAACCCGGGGGACCCGACTGCGCGAGCCCGAACGACGGAAACCCGGGGGACCCGACTGCGGCGGGCGTGAGCGGCGGGATCACGAGTCCCTGGCCTGCGGGCGGCGTGAGCCGTCGGGCCTCGGCTCCGGGGCGCCGCGCGTGAGGCGGTGGGGTCGCTGTCAGTGGGGTGCGGCAGACTCTGGGTGTGCGAAAGATTCATGTCATCGGTATTGGCGCGGGCGACCCCGAGCAGCTGACCCTCCAGGCGGTCCGGGCGCTGCGGAGCACGGACGTGTTCTTCCTGCTCGACAAGGGCGAGGTGAAGTCCGACCTCACCCGGCTGCGCAAGGACATGCTCGACGCGCACATACCGGAGGGGACGTACCGCCTGGTCGAGGCGCGCGACCCGGAGCGGGACCGCGGCGCGGGCGGCGCGGCGTACTCACCGGCCGTCGGGGACTGGCGCAGCGCCCGTGCCGACATCTACGAGCGGCTGGTCACCGAGGAGTTGGGCGAGGACGAGAGCGGCGCGTTCCTGGTGTGGGGCGACCCCGCGCTGTACGACAGCACGCTCGGCATCCTGGAGGAGGTCCGCGGGCGCGGCACGGTGGACTTCGAGTACGACGTCGTGCCGGGCATCAGCAGCGTCTCCGCCCTGGTCGCCCGGCATCGCACGGGACTGAACCGGGTCGCCCGACCGGTACAGATCACCACGGGCCGGCGGCTCGCCGAGGGCTTCCCCGAGGGCGTGGACGACGTGGTCGTGATGCTCGACGCCCACCAGACCTTCCGGCAGTACGCCGACCAGGACATCGACATCTACTGGGGCGCCTACATAGGCACGCCGGACGAGATCCTCGCCTCGGGCCCGATCTCCGAGGCGGCGCCGCGTATCGAGCGGCTGCGGGCCGAGGCGCGGGAGCGCAAGGGCTGGATCATGGACACGTATCTGCTGCGCCGAAGCCCGAAGGAGCGGTAGGGCCCGGCGGCATCCCAGAGGGGCTGAGGGGGCGCACGGTGCCGGTACGCCCTCCTTTGGCGCTCCCCAGGACGTGAATGCGCCGGTCGGACACCACCACGGCCGCTTTCTTGTGCTGCGCGCTGGCGTCGCGTCGGCTGCAGGACACCGGGGCGTCATACCGGGCGGGCACGTTTCGCCCGTCCCCACCTGTCTCGCCTTGCATCCGTCCGCCCCGCTCATTCCGGGCGCGATGCGGAAGGACGACGTACGCCGTGTCCCTGCTTCGGCCCGCCGCCGCTCTCCCCAGCGCGCTCCCGACCGCCGCCCCTGTCCGCTCCCCCTCCGCCGAACGCCGCTCCCGTCTCACCCGGCACGGTCTCACCGTGCTGCCGCTGCTGCTCATCGGCGGGTGGGCGGTCGTCGACTGGCCCTCGGTGCGCGACGGCGCCGCCCGGCTGGCCGCCGCCGACCCCGGTTGGCTGCTCGCCGCGCTGTTCTTCACCTGCCTCGGCTGGCCGGCCGCCGCGGTGGTGCGGCAGGGCGCCATCCCCGAGCGACTGCCGCCGGGACTGCTGGTCGCCTCGCAGTTCGCCGCCGGCGCAGCCAACCACGTACTCCCGGCCAGCATCGGCGCCCACGCGGTCACCCTGCGCTTTCTGCAGAGCCAGGGCATACCCCTGGCCCGGGGCACCGCGTCGCTCGCCCTGTACTCGCTGGTCAAGCCGGTGGCGAAGACGGCTGTGCTGATCGTCTTCCTGGTGGCCTTCCCCGGCATGCTGCATCTCGGCGAACTCGTCCCCGACGACCGGACCCTCCTCCTGGTCGCCGGCGGCGTGGGCGTCGCCTTCGTCGTGGCCGGCTGCCTGCTGGCCGTCGTCCCCGCCCTGCGCCGCCCGGCCGTCTGCTTCCTGCGCACCGCGCTGACCGACGCCCGCATCCTGCACACCCGGCCCAGCCGCGTCCTCGCCCTCTGGGGCGGCGCGGCCGCCACCCCGCTGCTCCAGGGCAGCGTGATCGCCACCGTCGGTTTCTCGCTCGGGCTGGAGCTGTCCTGGGCGCAGGTCGTCTTCGCGCTGCTCATCGCCAGCACGGCGGTCGGCGCGGTGCCCGCGCCGGGCGGAATCGGGCCGGTGGACGCGGCGCTGGTGTTCACGATGGCCGCGTTCGGCGCGCCGGTGGGCCTGGCGACGGCGACGGTCATCGCGTACCGGGTGATCACGGTGTGGCTGCCGCTGCTGCCGGGCGCGCTGGTGCTGTCGGCGCTGGTGCACCGCAAGGTGCTGTGAGGTCTCGCTAGGCGAGCCCGAGCCACCCCAGGACACCAGGCACGTCGGCCACGGCCGTCACCCGGGACGGGAGCGGCGGACGGCGTACGACGACGACGGGTACGCCGAGTTCACGGGCCGCCGTGAGCTTGGCGGCGGTCGCCTCTCCCCCGCTGTCCTTGGTGACGATCACGTCGATCCGGTGCTCCCGCAGCAGCGCCGACTCGTCGGCGACGGTGAACGGGCCGCGGGCGAGGACGAGTTCGACGTCCGGTGGCATCGGGGGTTCGGGCGGTTCCACGGACCGTACGACGAAGTGCGGCTCCGTCAGGTGGGCGAAGGCCGCGAGGCCCAGACGGCCGGTGGTGAGGAACACGCGGCGGCCGAATCGCGGCAGCAGCTCGGCGGCGGCGTCCAGCGAGGGCACCGGGTGCCAGTCGTCCCCCGGACCCGGCCGCCAGCCCGGCCGGCGCAGCACGACGGCCGGGACGCCGGTCAGGGCGGCGGCGTGTGCCGCGTTCGCGGTGATCGCCTCGGCGAACGGATGCGTGGCGTCGACGACGGCGGAGACGTCATGGACGCGCAGCCACTCGGCCAGCCCCTCCGCCCCGCCGAACCCCCCGATCCGCAGGTCTCCGTCGACCGCCCCCGGCCGCGACACCCGCCCCGCCAGCGATGTCGTGACCCGCACTTCCGCCCGGGCGGCCAGCTCGGCGGCGAGTTCGCGGGCCTCGGTGGTGCCGCCGAGGATCAGGACGTGACGGGACATGGCGTCGAGGGTACGAGGTGCGGCGGGCCCCGCCCATGGCGCCGTCACCGGACGTCGAGCCGCAGTGCCTGAAGAATCCGGTCCAGTGCCGCCCTGGTGGGCGCCAGGTCCCCGGGCTCCGCCGTGGACGCGAGCCACAGGGCGGCCTCGTTCATCGCCCCCGACAGCAGATGGGCCAGCGGCGCCACCGGCTGCCGGGCGATGACGCCCGCCTCGACGAGCCCGGTCAGTGCCTCGGTGAGGTGACGGGCGGAGGCGGCCTCGTCCATGGCCCGCCACTCGCTCCAGCCCAGCACGGCCGGACCGTCGACCAGCATGATCCGCTGGAGTTCGGGGTCGGTGCCGGCGGTGAGGAACTCCTGGCAGCCGACGGTGAATTGGGACCACGGATCCTCGTGCGCGTCGGCCGCGGCGGCCACCCGGCGGCCGACCTCCTGCTGCACCTCCTCCAGCACGGCGCGGAACAGGTCGGTCTTGCCCTCGAAGTGGTGGTAGAGGGCGCCCTTGGTGACCTCGGCCGCGCGCACGATCTCCGACAGGCCCACCGCGGCGTAACCCCGGGCGGCGAAGAGCCGCCGCCCCTCCCGCAGGAGCCTGCGCCGGGTCTCCTCCCGCTGCCGCGCCCGGACGCCCTGCTGTGTCATCGCACCTCACTCCATTGACATACCAGCGGTATGCGAACTACGGTCTTTCGCATACCGATGGTATGCGAAAGGTCTGGGGGATGACCATGAAACTGACCAGCTTCTATCCGGTGATCGGCACCGCGCGGCTGGCGGAGTCCCGCGACTTCTACACCCGGCTGCTGGGCTTCGAGACGACCTTCGAGGCCGACTGGTATGTCAGCCTCCGCCGCCCCGGCGACCCCGGCTACGAACTGGCCCTGCTGGACCACACCCACCCGACACTGCCCGAGGGCCACCGCGTCCCGGCGCAGGGCATCCTGCTCAACTTCGAGGTGGCGGACGCGGACGCGGAATGGGACCGGCTCGTCCTGCGTGAAGGGCTGACACCCGAACTGGCCCTCAGGAGCGAGGACTTCGGCCAACGCCACTTCATCGTGGCCGACCCCAACGGCGTCCTGATCGACATCATCACGCCCGTCGAACCGACCGCCGAGTACGCCGCGCAGTACGTCTGACCTGCTGCGTTCCCGACGCGCCGCACACGGGCGGCTATCGTCCCAGACATGGACTCAGTGCGTGCCGTCCTCATCGACATCGACGGCGTTCTCACCGTCTCGTGGCAGCCGCTGCCCGGCGCGGTCGAGGCGTTGCGGGAGATCAGGGACGCCGGACTGCCGGTCGCCCTGGTCACCAACACGACGTCCCGCACGCGCGCGTCCATCGCCGGGACGCTCGCGGACGCGGGGTTTGCGGTGACGGCGGAGGACATCCTGACCGCGCCGGCCGTCACCGCCGCGTATCTCGCAGAGCGCTATCCGGGGGCGCGGTGCGCGCTGCTGAACAGCGGGGACATCCGGGAGGACCTGGAGGGCGTGACCCTGGTGGACGACACGGACGCGGAGGGTGCCGGGGGTGCAGGCGGTGCCGGCGCGTCGGTGGATGTCGTGGTCGTCGGCGGCGCCGGGCCCGAGTTCACGTACACGGCACTCAACCGGGCCTTCGGGCACCTCCAACGTGGGGCGCGGCTCGTGGCCATGCACCGCAACCTGTACTGGCGCACGAAGGACGGCTTGCAGCTCGACACCGGGGCGTTCCTGGCCGGGCTGGAGCGGGCGGCGCGCACCGAGGCCGAGGTGACCGGCAAGCCGTCGGCCGCGTTCTTCGAGGCTGCGCTGGGCCGACTGGGGGTGGGCGCGGGTGAGGCCGTGATGGTGGGGGACGACATCGAGTCCGACGTCCTCGCGGCACAGCGGGCCGGGGTGACGGGGGTGCTGGTGAAGACCGGCAAGTATCTGCCGGAGACGCACCGGTCGGCCGACGGCACGCCCGACCACGTGGTCGACTCCTTCGCCGACGTACCGTCGCTCCTGGGACTGCACCGGGGCCCGTGAGGCGGCTAGCGCAGCAGCAGTTGCAGGCCGCCCACCACCGTCGCCGCGATGACCAACCGCTCGAACAGCCGCTGGTTGATTCGGTTCACAGCCCATTTGCCGATGAACGCGCCGGGCACCACGAACGCCACGAGCGCCGCGTCAAGCAGGAGCGACCGCCCGTCGATCAACCCGAGCCCCGCGCTGAAGGGCACCTTGGACACGTTGACGATCAGGAAGAAGAACGCCGACGTGCCCAGGAACCCCAGCTTCCGGAACCCCGCCGACAGCAGGTACATCGACATCACCGGGCCACCCGCGTTGGCGACCATCGTGGTGAAGCCGCCGAGGACGCCGTACGAACGGGCCTTGAGCCGGCCCGCCCTGCTGGTCACCGAGTCCGGCTCCTCCGCCGCCTCCCCGGCACGCCGGCGCCACACCGTCACGCCCGCCATCAGCAGCAGGATCGCCCCGATCGACGTCCGTACGATCTCGTCGTCGGCCCACACCAGGAACAGCGTGCCGACCGCGACCCCCGCCGCGACCGCCGGGAACAGCCGCCACAGCGTGGGCCAGTGGGCATGCCGCCGGTAGGTGAGGACCGCGAGCACGTCCCCGGCGATGAGGATCGGCAGCAGCACGCCGGTGGAGGCGCGGGCCGGGAGCACCGCCGCGAAAATGGCGAGGCTGACCGTGTTGGCCCCGCTCACGGCGGTCTTCGAGAAGCCGACCAGGAGCGCGGCGAGGGCGAGGGCGGCGAACTCCCAGCCGGTGATGTGCCAGAGCGTTATCGTGTCCATGCGGACACCGATGCTATGCCCATGCATCTGGCCGCCGTAAGGAGCGTCTCGCCAGGTGGCCCCTGCCCATCCGGGACAGCCAACCGACGTACCACGTCGGAGGTCGTCGGCCTCGCGGGTCACGTGCGACGGCAGCGGCCCGGCGACCGCCGCGAGCCGGTCGAAGTCGGCGCTCAGGGGGACGACCTGGACCCGGCGGCCGGCGTGACGGCGGAGCGCTCAGTGCCGCTCCACCAGCACCGCGCTCCCCTGACCCACCCCCACACACATCGTCGCCAGTCCGCGCGTCGCGCGCGTGCGGCGCATCCGGTGCAGCAGGGTGGTCAGGATGCGCGCGCCGGAGCAGCCGAGCGGGTGACCGAGGGCGATCGCGCCGCCGCTCGGGTTGACCAGGTCGGGGTCGATGCCGAGCCGGTCCACGCAGGCCAGGGCCTGGGCGGCGAACGCCTCGTTGAACTCGGCCTCCTCGACGTCACCGACGCTCCACCGGGCGCGCGCCAGGGCCTTCCGCGTGGCGGGGACGGGGCCGATGCCCATCACGTCCGGGTGGACGCCGGCCGAGGCCCCGGCGACGTACCGGCCCAGCGACTCCAGCCCCAGCTCGTTCAGCGCCTCCTCACTGACCAGGAGGAGCCCTGCCGCCCCGTCGTTCATCGGGGAGGCGTTGCCCGCCGTCACCGTGCCGCCCTCGCGGAAGACCGGCTTCAGCCGCGCCAGCTTCTCGTACGACGTGTCCTCACGGACGCATTCGTCGCTGTCGACCACCACACCGTCGAGGCGCCGCACGGGCAGGAGTTCGTCGTCGAAGTGGCCGTTCTTGCGGGCGTCGGCGGCCAGTCGGTGACTGCGCAGCGCGAACTCGTCCTGGCGTTCGCGCGGGACGCCGTACCGCTCGGCGACCTCCTCCGCGGTCTCGCCCATGGACAGCAGGCCGTGCAGGTCCTTCATCGCCGGGTTGACCAGGCGCCAGCCGAGGCGGGTGTCGGCGGTCTCCATGCGGTGCGGCAGGGCCTCGTCGGGGCGGGGCAGCACGAAGGGGGCGCGGCTCATGGACTCGGAGCCGCCCGCGAGCACGATGTCGGCCTCGCCCGCGGCGATGGTGCGGGCCGCGAGGGTGATCGCTTCGAGGCCGGAGGCGCACAGGCGGTTGACGGTGGCGCCGGGGACGGACTCGGGGAGGCCGGCGAGCAGGGCGGCCATGCGGGCGACGTTGCGGTTGTCCTCGCCGGCCTGGTTGGCGGCGCCCCAGTAGACGTCGTCGACGCGGGCCGGGTCGAGCGCGGGCACGTCGGCGACGAGGCCGCGGATCACGGTCGCGGCGAGGTCGTCGGGCCGTACGGAGGACAGGGCTCCGCGCAGCTTGCCGATGGGGGTGCGGCGGGCGGCCGCGAAGTGGACGGGACGCACGACAGGACTCCTGACCGGGAGCCGGATCAGCGGCTCCGAAGGTTAATTAGCACTGCTAGTTTTAGACTATAGACCGCCGGACCCCGCCCTGGGAAGATCCCGGGAGGCCTTCGCCGACGCAGTTGGAGGAACCATGGCCGACGCCCGCGAACACGTCCTCGACGGAACCCGGGGCACGATCACCGCCCGCGAGTGGCCGCACCCGGATCCGGCCCACGTGGCCCTCGTCGCGCACGGCTACGGCGAGCACATCGGCCGGTACGAGGGTGTGGCGGAGGTCCTGCTGGCGCACGGCGCCGCCGTGTTCGGCCCGGACCACATGGGGCACGGCAGGTCGGCGGGCGAGCGCGTGCTGATCGAGGACTTCGAGGACGTCGTCACCGACCTGCACGCGGTCGCGGAGCGGGCCAGGTCGGCGTACCCGGGCCTCCCGCTCGTGCTGGTCGGGCACTCCATGGGCGGCCTGATCACGGCCCGCCACGCCCAGCACCACGGCGACGAACTGGCCGCGCTCGTCCTCTCCGGGCCGGTGATCGGCACCTGGGAGACGCCCGGCCGACTGCTCGCCCACGACGAGATCCCCGACATCCCGGTCAACCCGGCGGCGCTGTCCCGCGACCCGGCCGTCGGCGCCGCCTACGCCGCCGACCCGCTGGTGTGGCACGGCCCGATGAAGCGACCGACGCTGGAGGCGTTCGCCCGGACCCTGGAGGACGTGGCCAGGGGCGGGGACGTGGGCGCGCTGCCGGTGCTGTGGCTGCACGGGGACGACGACCGGCTGGTGCCGCTGGCCGGGAGCCGGGTCGGTGTGGAGCGGCTGAGCGGGGGCACCCCGACCGAACGGATCTACCCCGGCGCACGGCACGAGGTCTTCCACGAGACGAACAGGGCCGAGGTCTTCGCCGACCTGACCCGCTTCCTGGACAAGGCGCTCGCACGCTGAGACACGCCGTTTGCGCCGGTTCGCCCGGGGCACCCGCGCCCGCATGGAGTGGTTGCGGCGAGCCGCCTGCGTGGGTGAGGACCCCGAACTGTTCTTCCCCGTGGGCACGACGGGACCGGCGCTGAGGGACATCGCGGCCGCCAAGCGCGTCTGCGCCCGGTGCTCGGTGATCACCCAGTGTCTGCACTACGCGCTGAGCAGCGGGCAGACCTCGGGCGTGTGGGGCGGGACCGGCGAGCACGAACGCGCCGCGCTGCTCCGTACGTCACGGACCAGGCACGACATGAGAGGGAGAAACGCACCATGACCGTCGTGAGGAGCACTCTGCCCGACGACGCCCGACGGGTCGCCTGCGACGCGCTCCAGGAGACCCTGGTGGACCTGCTCGGACTGTCACTCACCGGCAAGCAGGCGCACTGGAACATCGTGGGACCCCGGTTCCGCTCGATCCACCTCCAACTCGACGAGGTGGTCTCGGCCGCCCGTGGCTTCGCCGACACGGTGGCGGAGCGCGCCGCGGCGCTCGGCACCCCGCCGGACGGCCGCCCGGAGACCATCGCCGCCCGTTTCTCGCTGCCCAGCCCCAAGGACGGCTGGCTGCGCGACAACGAGGTCGTCCAGGTGATGGTGGAGGCGCTCGAGGCGGCGATCGGCGGGCTGCGGTCGCGGATCGAGGCGACCGAGAAGCCGGATCCGGTCACGCAGGACCTGCTCATCTCCATCACCGCGGAGCTGGAGAAGCAGCGGTGGATGTTCGAGGCGGAGAACTTCCCGCGCGACTGACCGCCCGCCGACCGCCGCGCAGCACCCTCGCACGAAGGGAGGGGGCCCCATGACCGACGCCCTCGAACTCGACGCGCTGTGGGAGAACTTCCACCGCGTGGTGAACATGACCTCGCAGGAGCTGGCCGCCTGGCTGCGGGTCCGCGACGCCGACGAGGACGCGGAGCCGCTGCCGGAGCAGGCCGGCACACCCACCGGGCAGCATGTGCTCGCGATCCTGCAGAAGCGGCGCACCGATCTCACCGACGACGACATCCAGGTGATGTACGACGTGGTGGACACGGTCGGCGCCCAGGCGGACGTGGAGAACGAGCCCGAGCCCGAACAGACCCGCCACCGGCACCAGCTGATGACGCTGGGCCACGACCCGCTGAAGCCATGAGCGGCCATGAGCAGCGCGTCGTACGCGAACTGCTGAAGGCGCACGGGCGGACGTACGCCGAGGAGGCGGGCATCCGGCTGCGGGACACGCCGCAGCCGCTGTACCGGCTCCAGGTGCTGTCGCTGCTGCTCAGCGCCCGGATCCGGGCCTCGGTCGTCGTCGCCGCCGCGCGTGCCCTGTACGAGGCGGGACTGCGCGACCCGAAGCGGATGGCCGGGTCCGACTGGCAGGACCGGGTGGACGCCCTGGGCCGGGGCGGCTACCGGCGCTACGACGAACGGACCGCCACCCAGCTCGGCGACGGCGCGGAGCTGTTGACCGAGCGGTGGGGCGGCGATCTGCGGCGGCTGCGCAAGGAGGCCGACGGCGAGGTCCCCGCGCTGCGCCGGCTGCTGCAGGAGATCCCCGGCATGGGGCCCGCGGGCGCCGACATCTTCCTGCGCGAGGCCCAGCGCGTATGGCCGGAAGCCGCTCCGTACCTGGACGCCAAGGCGCTGTCCGGGGCGGAGCGGCTCGGCCTGCCGAAGGATCCGGACCGCCTGTTGAAGCTCGCCGGTGACGCCGAACCGGCGGTGCTCGCCGCCGCTTTGGTGCGGGCCGCGCTGGACAAGGAGGTGGCCGAAGACAGCCTCCGCCGCGCCGCGTGACCGTGCCAGACTACGTCGACAACGACCCGATCGTCCTCGCGCACGCCGCCGCCCTGCTGCGCGGGACCCCAAAGGGCGCCACGGACTACGTGCAGGCCGACGCCCGCGAGCCGGACGCCATCCTCGAACGGGCGGCCCAGGTCCTGGACTTCGACCGGCCCGTCGCCCTGTCGCTCATCGCGCTGCTGCACTTCATCGCCGACGAGGACGGCGCCCACGACCTGGTGGCCACCCTCGTCGACGCGCTCGCTCCGGGCAGCGCTCTGGTCCTGTCCGCGATGACCGCCGACTTCGAACCGGAGAACGTCCGCCGGGGCATCGCCGCCTACGCCGAGGGCGGGGTGACGCTGGTGGCCCGCTCGCACGCCGAGATGGGCCGCTTCTTCGAGGGGCTGGAGCTGGTCGACCCCGGGATCGTGTCCGTCGCGGACTGGCGCCCCGAGCTGGGCGAGGGCGAGTCGGACCTCGGCCCGGGGCCGGTCTCGCTGTACGGCGGGGTCGGCCGGAAGCCGGCTAGCTGAGCCGGCTCAACGCCGCCGACACCAGCGTCTGCACGCCCGGGACGAGCACCGAGAGGTCCGGCGCGAAGAGCGGGCTGTGGTTGCTGGGGACGTTCCCCAGCCGCTCCAGCAGGCCCTCGCCCGGCGCCGCCTCCCACACGTCGGCCGGCGTCGTCGTGACGTACCAGTAGTCGTACGGCTCTCCCGCCGGCGCCAGCAGCGAGAAGTCCTCGCTGCCCATCGCAGGGCCGAAGTCGAACACCGAGTGGGCGCCGAACAGTTCGCGGTGCACGGACGCGATCTCCTCGTCGAGGGACGCGTCGTTGACGGTGTTCGGATAGCCGGGGTGGACGGTGATCTCGGGGGGCCGCGGGCATCCTGCGGCCTGGCACTCGCCGGTGACGACGCGGCGCACGGCGGCCAGGACACGCTCGCGCACCTCCGGGTCCTGGGTGCGCAGATTCAGCGCGAGCCGGGCCTCGGCGGGGATGATGTTGGCCCGCGTACCGGCGTGGAACTGCCCCACCGTCAGCACCGCCGACTGCGCCGCCGCGACCTCGCGGGAGACCACCGACTGCAGCCGGGTGACGATGTACGCGCCGGTCACCACCGGGTCGACGGTCGACTCGGGGCGTGAGCCGTGGCCGCCGAGGCCGTGCACGACGACGTCGATGTCGTCGGAGGCCGACATGATCAGGCCGGGAGTGTGCGGGTAGAACCCGGCCAGGCCGGGCGCGGCATGCTGGCCGAACAGCACGTCGGGGCGCGGGAAACGCTCGTGCACCCCGTCCGCGACCATCGCCGCCGCTCCCCCGCCGGACTCCTCCGCGGGCTGCCCGACCACCACGAGCGTGCCCGACCAGGTCTCCCGGCCCGCCGCGAGCGCCTCGGCGGCGCCGGTCAGCCAGGTGACGTGCAGATCGTGTCCGCAGGCGTGCATCACGCCGTCGACGGTGGAGGCGTACGGCAGGCCCGTCGCCTCCTGGACGGGCAGCGCGTCCATGTCGCCGCGCAGCCAGACGACCGGCCCGTCCCCGTTGGCGAGCACGCCGACGACGCCGGTACGGCCGACCCCTTCCGTCACCTCGTATCCCGCCGCGCGCAGCCGGCCGGCCAGCCGGTCGGCGGTGCGGTGCTCCTGGAAGGCGAGTTCGGGGTGGCGGTGCAGATCGCGGTAGAGGTCCTCCAGGCCGTCGGGCTTGAGACCGGCGGTGAGTTCGAGGGTGAGGCGTGCTGCGGCGGCCGGTTCGCTCATGCTGCTTCCTTCTCCTCCGACGAGGCACGCTCACCGACGGGCGTCGCGTGCGGGGGCGTTGGGGGCCTGCGGTGTCATCCTGCCGCGTGCCGACGCGGTCCGGTCAGTCCTCGAGAGCCATCCGTACGGGTGATCATGAGCACCGCCCCTCGGCCGGTACGCTGTGGCAGCTGCGGCACTCCCCCCACCTCATCCGCACCCGTGGTGAGTTACGGCCTGCGGCGCCTAGACGTCACACACCATGAGGATGAATCACAGGTGCTCATAGCGGGCCGGTACCAGCTGCAGGATCCGATCGGGCGGGGCGCGATGGGAGAGGTCTGGCGGGCGTACGACGAGACGCTCGGCAGACCGGTCGCCGTCAAGCTGCTGCTGCCCCAGGACTCCGACCCGACGGCCACCTCACGTTTCCGGCTGGAGGCGCAGACCGCCGGGCGGCTGCATCACCCGTACGTGGTGGGCGTACTCGACTTCGGTGCGCACGACGACCGGCTGTTCCTGGTGATGGAGCTGGTCGACGGCGACAGCCTCGCCCGGGTGCTCGCCGACGCGGGGCCGCAGCCCGCCGAGCGCGTGGCGCGGATCGCCGCGCAGGCTGCCGCCGGGCTGGCCGCCGCCCACCAGCAGGGCATCGTGCACCGCGACATCAAGCCGGCCAACCTGTTGCTGGACGCGGACGGCACTCTGAAGATCGGCGACTTCGGCATCGCCCGCTTCCTCGACGACCCGGCCGCCGCGCTCACCGCCACCGGCCAGATCGTCGGCACCAGCCTCTACCTCGCCCCGGAACGCGCGCTCGGCCGGCCCGCGGGCCCGGCCAGTGACGTCTACTCGCTGGGATGCGTGCTGTACCAGCTCCTCACGGGGCGCCCGCCGTTCCAGGCCGACACCCCGATCGCCATCCTGCACCAGCATCTCGACGCCACCCCGGTACCGCCCCGGCAGCTCGGTGCCGAACTCCCGCCCGCCTTCGAGAGCTACCTGCTGGGCCTGCTGGCCAAGCAGCCCGAGCACCGGCCCGGCGCCGCACAGGTCGCCGAGTGGTTCGCGGCCGGCGCCTGGCAGGGCCGCCCCGAGCCGCTGCCCGCCACCGCACCGACGCCCGCCGCGCCCACGCCCGTGGCCCCGCGGTCGCAGCCGCGGTCGCCCCGGCTCGGCGAGACCGGCCCGGCGACGACGTACATGCTGCCGTCCTCCCCGAGGACCGCGTCCCGCCGCCGCAGTCGGCCGGGGACGCGCGAGGTACTCATGCGGCCGCGCGTGCTGGGGACCGCGGCCGCGGTGGCGCTGTTCCTGGCGGCGATGGTCATCGGCATGCTGTGGTTCTCACCCGACAACACGGCGGCGGAGGGCTCCAAGGACTCCCCCAGCGCCACTGCCACGCCCACCCCGTCGCTGTCTCCGTCGGGCGCGTCCGCCACACCGGACGCCGGGACGTCCCCGACTCCCGTCGCGGCGAAGACCAGCGAGAAGGCCAAGGACGAGAAGCGGGAGCGGCGACGTCAGGCGGACGACGAAGGCGATGACGGTGAGGGTGACGGCGGGGACGACTGAGACCCGCCCCTCGGGACGGCCCGCAGGAAGTCGGCCGAGGGCACGAAGAACCGGGTGCCGGTGACGGCCCGCGAGTAGTCCAGCAGCGGATCCGGCCCCGAGGTCGGGGTGCCGAGGAACATCCGCTCCAGCATGGTCTCGGTCACCTGGGGATCGCGGGCGTATGCGATGAAGTACGTCCCGAACTCGCCGTGCCCGGGCCTGCCGAACGGCATCGCGGCGCGCAGGATGCGCAGTTCGGTCCCGTCCGGAGCCATGACGCTGTTGACGTCCTTGTGCGAACCGGGCGCGTCGAGTTCGACGTTGGTCGCCTTGGTACGGCCGATGATCTTCTCCTGGGTCTCGACCGGCAGCCCCTCCCAGGCGTCCATGTCGTGCAGGTACTTCTGCACGACCACATAGGAGCCACCGCGGAAGCCGGGGTCCTCGTCGCCCACGAGTGCCGCGTCGGCGGCGTCGGACCCGACCGGGTTCTCGGTGCCGTCGACGAAGCCGAGGAGGTTGCGCGAGTCGTAGTAGGCGAAGGCGTGCACCTCGTCCTGGACGGTGGCCGCGTCGCGCAGCCCCTTCATGATCTCCGCGGTCAGCGCGATGCACAGGTCGAGGCGGGCCGCCCGGATGTGGAAGAGCAGATCACCCGGCGTGGCCACGGCCTTGTGCCGGGGCCCGGTCAGCTCGCGGAACGGGTACAGCGCGGCCGGGCGCGGAGCGCCGAACAGCCGGTCCCAGGCGTCGGCCCCTACCCCGGCCACGCAGGACAGACCGCCGTCGGGATACGGAAAGGCGAGGGCCCGCTCCCGGCCGGCGAGTCCCGCCAGCACCTCCCGGGCCGCGTCCTCCCCACCCGGATCGACGGTGACCACCAGGAAGACCGCCGCACTCGGCAACGGGCTCAGCACCGGCTGCGGCCGGCCAGGGGCAGACGGTACCGACGACGACATGGCGCCCCCCACTCATCCACGTGCGCCACCACCCCGGTGGCCGATGGGCACTGTGACCCTGCCCAATCGAACACGCCTCGACACCGCGGGAGTCCGTGCGAAAGCGTGCGGGGCCCGGTGCCCCCGCCCGTCGCGGGTGTGCGGCACCGGAGCCCCGCGGCTCCCCACCGGCATGATGGCCGGACCGAGGGGAGGTCCGCATTGCCGTGTTCCGGCAACGTTGACTACGCTCCGGATGCCGTAAGCCGTGGGTACGCCGACATGCTGACGGAGGTCTCCGCCACGGGGCGCCGCCCCACCCGCCACGAGCTGGAGGAGCGCCGCGTCCTCGACGCCACCCGCGCTGCCGGCCCGGCGTACCGGGCTCGGCGGACGGTGTGCCGGCCGCGGTGTCCCAGGCCGTCGACGCCATCGCCGAAGGCTGTGAGCGGGCCCAGCACTTGGCGGTACGTCAGGAGGAGGCCGCCCGGCGGGAGTTCATCGACGACCTGCTGTACGGGCGCAGCGACCTGGGGCGACTCGCGGAACGGGCCGAGCGGTTCGGGCTGGTGCTGTCCCGCGCGCACGCGGTCGCGGTCGCCGAGGGCCCGGAGGCGTACGCCGACACCCACCCGGTGACCCGCCGCGTGGAGACCGCCCTGCCAAGCCGCTTCGGCGACCGGCCTGCTCGCCACCGAGAACGGACAGCTGATCTGCATCGCGCCCGGCGACCAGGACGAGGTGCTCGCGTTCTTCGCCAAGCAGGCCCATGCGGCGGCCGGCGCTCGACGAGCCGGTGGTGCGCCCCGCCGAGCTGCTGGTGTATCCGGTGCTCACCCGGGACCGGCAGGCCATGGCCGACCTGGTGCTGAGCGCCCTGGGTCCGCTGCGCCGGGCCCGTGGTGGCGCGGAGCCGCCGCTGCGGACGCTGGAGGCGTACTTCGAGTCGGGCTGCGTCGCGGCCGAGGCGGCTCGCGCTGAGCGTGCGGGCCCTCACCTACCGCCTGGAGCGCATCCACGAGCTGACCGGCGCCAATCCGGCCGACCCGATGCACCGCCACACCCCGCAGACGGCCGTGATCGGCGCCCGGCTGCTGGACTGGCCCGCCCAGGAGCTCTGACTCCCGGACGGGCCGACCCGCGCCGGCGCTCAGCCGGTGATCTCGACCTTCTCGGCAGCGGCGTCCCGCCGGGTGATGCCCTTCAGCAGCTCGGCGAGGTCGATCCCCGTGGTGGAGCCGAGGAGTTCGATCCCCTGCGTGACGTTGTCGGCGACCGCGCGGGGGATCCGGCCGGCCCCGTCGGTGGAGATCACGGTCATCTTGTCCACCGCCGCGAGCGGTTCGGACGCCTTGGCGACGACCTGCGGCAGCACCTCGACCAGCATCTGCAGCACGGCCGCGTCGCCGTACTGCCCGAAGGCGTCGGCCTTCTGCCGCATGGCCTGTGCCTCGGCCGTTCCCTTCGCGCCGATCGCGGCCGCCTCGGCCTCGCCCTCCAGCCGCACCGCCTCCGCGATCGCCGCCCGCCGGGCCCGCTCGGCCTCACCCTGCTTCAGGCCCTCGATCGCCTCCGCCTCGGCCAGCGCGCTGCGCCGCTGCTTCTCGCCCTCACCGGTCAGCCGGGACCGCTCGGCCTCCGCCTGCGCCGCCGCGATGCCGGCCAGCCGCTCGGCCTCGGCCTGCTTGACCCGCGCCACCCGCCGGGCTTCGGCCTCCTGCTCGGCGGCGTATCGCTGGGCGTCGGCGGGCTTGCGCACCTCGGTGTCGAGCTGGCGGTCCTTCAGCGCGGCCTGCCGCTCGGCGACCTTCTCCTGCTGGGTGAGGATGTCCTGCTGGCGGGCCGCCTCCGCGAGCGGTCCGGCGGCGTTGGCCTGCGCGGCCGCAGCGTCGGTCTCGGCCTTGATCTCGGCCTGCCGCAGCGCGAACGTCCGCTGGGCGACGGCGATCTCCTCCTCGGCCTTCAACCGGGCCTGCTCGGCGGCCCGGCGGGCCTCGGCCTCGGCGATGTCCGCCTCCTGCTTGGCGCGGGCCGCCTCCGGGCGACCGAGGTCCTCCAGGTAGGAGCCCTCGGTGGTGATGTCCTGGATCTGGAAGGCGTCCAGCACCAGACCCTGCCCGGACAGGCTGGCCTCGGCCTCCTCGGCGACCTGCCCGGCGAAGACGGCCCGGTCGCGGATGATGTCCTCCACCGACATCCGCCCGACGATGGCCCGCAGCGCTCCGGACAGCACCTCCTGGGTGAAGCCGACGATCCCGTCCTGCTGCATCAGGAACCGCTGCGCCGCCGCCCGGATCGAGTCCTCGGTGCCGCCCACCTTCACGATGGCGACGCCTTCGAGGTGGGCCTTGACCCCGCGCAGGGTGACCGCGCCGCGCACCGCCACCGGGATGTGCCGCGAGGACAGGTCGAGCGTGAACCGCTGCTGCACGAACGGCACGACGAACACGCCACCGCCGACGACGACCTTCTGCCCGCTGTTGTCGGTGAACACGCGCCCGGTCGCAGGATCGGTGGCCTGCTTGCCGCGCCGCCCGGTGACGATGAACGCCTCACTCGGACCAGCCACTTTGTACCGGCTGACCACCACCAGGGCCAGCAGGACGAGAAGTACGGCGACTCCCACCACCGCTATGACGACAGGACTCATGACAATGCCCCCGATCCAAGAGCTGGGAAACACAGAAAACACACGAAAACCAGCGGTCAGTCCACCGGGCGCACCACGACGGAGGTCGCGGACGGAGCCGCCTCGACCCACACCTCGGCACCCCTGGCCACCGGCACCGCACAACGCGCGGCGAACTTCACCGGCTGACCGGCGAGTTGCAGCAGCACCTCACCGAAACCACCGGCCGGGATGGCGGTCACGACGCTGCCCGAGGTGCCCACGAGGTCCTCACCACGCGGTGTGACAGCGGTCTGATCGCGCATCAGGGCACGACTGAGGCGGTACGTCAGCCAGGCCGTGCCCGCGCCACAGACGGCACCGCAGCCGGTGGCGAGCGCCGGGCCGACCCCGGCCGCGCCCATGGCGAGGGCTCCGCCGAAGCCGGTCATCGCCAGGAACCCGGCGACGACCGGCAGCGACAGCCACCCGTCGAGGACGCCGTCGAGCACACCGTCCAGCACCCCGTCGAGGACCAGCGCCAGGGCGAGCAGCACGACCCCCGTGATGCCGAGTCCCAGAAACCAGGCCATGCGTGCCGTCCCCCTCTCGCCCCTCGCCGGTCTCCCCCGTTGACGGAATCCTCACATGCGGGGTTGCGGGGTTTCATTGCCGTGTTCCGGCAATCTTTACGCTCTTTTGATGCCGACGTCCGGACCCCGTCGGCGCATCGGGGGTCAGCTCAGGCCGAAGTACCGCAGCCACACGTAGGCGAGGGCCACGACCACGGTGACCGCGGTGACCGCGGTGACGACCAGGCCGTACCGGGTGAACTCCCAGAAGGAGATGGGCCGGCGCTTGCGTTCGGCGATCCCGAGTACGACCACGTTCGCGGAGGCCCCGATCGCGGTGGCGTTGCCACCGAGGTCGGCGCCGAGGGCGAGGGACCACCACATGACGTGGTCCTTGGCGCCGCCCATGTTCTGCACCAGGTCGGCGGTGATCGGCGCCATGGTGGCGACGTACGGAATGTTGTCGACGACACCGGAGAGGACGGCGGACGCGCTGAGCACGATCATCCGGCGGCGATTCGGAACAGCTGGTCACAAATGCGGCGATACCGCCGGGCGGGGCCGGGGGCGGGGCCCGCGCGCGGCGGGCGCGGCGAGAAGGGGCCGGACGAGCCCCTCCCACCGCAGACCTGCTCAAGGCCCGGTCGCGTCCCTCAATGCCCCGCGGCCGACAGGCCCAGCACCCTCCTGATCGTGCGCAGCACGCCGTCCTCCGTGTTGGGCGGCGCCACGTGGCGGGCTCGGCGGATGACCTCCGGGTGGGCGTTCGCCATCGCGAAGGACCACTCCGCCGTGTCGAGCATCTCCAGGTCGTTGAGGTAGTCGCCGAACACCATCGTCTGCGCGGGCGTGATGCCGAGCTCACGCTGGAGGCGGCGGATGGCGGCGCCCTTGTTGGCGGTGCGGTTCATGATGTCGACCCAGTGCTCACCGGAGACAACGACCTGGTGGGTGACGCCGAAGCGGGCGAGGGCGGGGGCGGTGGTCCGTTCCGCCGGGCCGAAGTCGTAGAGGGCGATCTTGAGGATGTCGTCCTCGACCGCGGTGACGTCCTCGACCGTGCGGTGCTCGACGTAGTACTTGCGCACCTCGGCCAGGAAGGCCTCGTCGGTGCGCTCGACGTACGCGGACCGCTTGCCGCAGACGACGGCGCCCACGTCGACGCCGCCGGCCGCGAGCCGCCGTACCGCCTCGACGACGTCCGTGACGACGGCCGGGTCCAACGGGTCGGAGCTCAGTTCCACGCCGTCGCGGACGACGTACGTGCCGTTCTCCGCGATGAACACCATGCCCTCGGCCGCCCGGGCGAACTCCCGCGCCAGCGTGGCGTACTGGCGGCCGCTCGCCGGGCTGAACAGCACCCCGCGCTCCCGCAACCGCTCCAGCACCTCCCACAGCCCGGCAGGGACCTGCTTGTCGTCGTCCAGCAGCGTGCCGTCCATGTCGGTGACGACGAGCCGGATGTCGGCGGAGCTGTGCGCCGGGGAGTCGTGCGTGGTGGGCAGGGGCGCGTGAGAGTAGGGCATGTCCTGTTTCCTGGGGCGCTCGGCCGTCCCGGTCGTCGTCGTTCCCGGGGCGCTCGGCCGCGCCGCGTGTCGTTCCGGATGCGGCCGTCAACCCTACCCGGGACACTCCCCCGTACGAGTGGCACCCCGGTCCCGGAACCCGGTCCCCGATTCCCGCCACGCACTGATCTTGGACCCGGCACAATGGCGGCGACTGCGGTACGGGCGAGGAGAGGAAGAGACGTGAGCGAGGCTCCCACCCCGGCGGAGGGAACGGCACGCCTGAACACCGGTGTGGCGCACAACGCACGGGTCTGGAACTACTGGATCGGCGGCAAGGACAACTACGAGGTCGACCACCAGGTCGGCGACCACGTCGCCGCGATGTTCCCGCTGATCCGGGACATCGCCCGGGCGGACCGCGAGTTCCTGGGCCGGGCGGTGTCGTTCCTGGCCGGTGAGCGTGGGGTACGGCAGTTCCTGGACATCGGCACCGGGCTGCCCACGGCGGACAACACCCACGAGATCGCACAGCGCGTCGCGCCCGACTCGCGGATCGTGTACGTCGACAACGACCCGATCGTGCTGATCCACGCCCGGACCCTGCTGACCGGCACCCCCGAGGGCGTCACCGCCTACGTCGACGCCGACGTGCACAACCCGGACGGCATCCTCGAACGCGCCCGGGACACCCTGGACTTCACGCGTCCCGTCGCGGTGATGATGCTCGGCATCCTCAACTTCGTGCTGGACACCGACGAGGCCCGGGACATCGTGCGCCGGGTCATGGCCGCCGTCCCCTCGGGCAGCTTCCTGGTCATGACGCACCCCACGCACGACGCCGAGCTGGGCGGCGAGGGCCAGATCCCGGCGATGAAGTTCTGGAACGAGAACGCCACCCCGCCGGTCACCGCCCGCAGCGGCGCCGAGATCGCATCATTCCTCGACGGTCTGGACATGCTCGAACCGGGCCTGGTGTCGTGTTCCGCCTGGCGCGCCGAGCTGCGGGCTCCCGTCGTGGTACCGCAGTACGGCGCGGTGGCCGTGAAACCCTGACACCGGCGCAGACCCGGCCGCCGAGCCCGTCGAGGAGGACGTATGACGACCCTTGCCGACCCCGTGCCCGGCGGCCGACCCGGTGAGGTCGAACGGGCTTCCGCACTGAGCGGCGAGCTGTCCGCGCGGGGAGTGCACGGGATCGTCCTGTCGTACGTCGACACGGCGGGCATCGGCCGGGTGAAGACGATCCCGGCGGCGAGGCTGTCGGCGGCCGCGGCCTGGGGTGTCGGGATGTCGCCGGTGTTCGACACGTTCCTGGCGAACGACGCCATCGTCAGCACCGACGTGCTCGGCTCGCCGGACGGCGACCTGCGGCTCTACCCCGACCTCGACCAGCTGACCGTGCTCAGCGCGCAGCCGGGCTGGGCATGGGCGCCGGTGGACCGGATCACGCAGGACGGCGAGCCGCACCCGGCCTGCACCCGCACCTTTCTGCGCCGGGTCGTCGACCGGGCGGCCCGGCAGCACCGGGTCACCTTCCGGGCGGCCGTCGAGATCGAGTGGTCGGTCGGGCTGGGCTCGGCGCCCGGCGGCGAGTTCGTACCCGCGGTGTCCGGACCCGCGTACGGCGCCACCCGGCAGGTGGAGCTGAGCGACTGCACGGCCGAACTGCTGGCGGCGTGCGCGGCGCAGGGGGTGGACGTCGACCAGGTCCATCCGGAATACGCGCCCGGGCAGTTCGAGATCTCGGTGGGCGCGCTCGACCCGGTGGCGGCGGCCGACCGGAGCGTGCTGCTGCGGCAGACCATCCGCGCGGTGGCCCGGCGGCACGGCCTGAAGGTCTCCTTCGCCCCGGCCGTGTCCGCCGAGGGCGTCGGCAACGGCGGCCATCTGCACCTGTCCGCCTGGCGCGACGGCGTCAACCTGCACTCCGGCGGCACCCGTAGGCACGGCATGACGGCCGACGCCGAGTCCTTCGCGGCCGGGATCCTCACCCATCTGCCGGGCCTCATGGCGGTGACCGCGCCGAGCCCGGCCAGCTATCTGCGGCTCAAGCCCGCGCAGTGGGCCGGTGTGTTCACGGCGTGGGGTCTGGAGACCCGGGAGACCGCCGTACGGGTCATCACCGGCACCGCCGGTCTGCGCGACCAGTCCGCCAACCTGGAAGTGAAACCCGTCGACCTGGCCGCCAACCCATATCTCGCCCTCGGCTGTGTCATCTCCGCCGGACTGGACGGCCTGGCGACGGCGACACCGCTGCCCGAGGAGACCACCGGCGATCCGGCGCGGCTGGGCGCCGAGGAGGCGGCGCCCCGTGGGGTGCGCCGCCTGCCTCGGTCGCTGGAGGAGGCCGTCGCCGAGTTCCGCGGGGACGAACAGGTGCGGGCCGCGCTGGGAGGGGTGCTGGCCGACGCCGTGCTCGCGGTCCGGCGCGGGGAGATCGACGCCGTGGCCGGACTGGACGACGCGCGGGTGGCGGCGGCGTACCGGTGGGTGTACTGACATGTCCGCCACCGGCCCGGTCGCGGAGGCGCTCGCCGCACTGCCCCTGGTGGACCACCACTGCCACGGCGTCGTCACCGCCGACCTCGACCTGCGCGGCTTCGAGTCGCTGCTCACCGAGGGCGATGTGTGGCCCGGCATCTCGCCGTTCGACAGCCCCGTCGGCATCGCCGTCCGCCGCCACTGCGCGCCCCTGCTGGACCTGCCCCGCCACGCCCCGGCCGAGGAGTACGTGGCCCGCCGGGCCGAGCTCGGCGCGCACGAGGTGAACCGGCGGTTCCTGTCCGCCGCCGGGACCGAGGTGTTCTGCGTCGACACCGGGTACACCCCGGACGGCCTCACCACCCCGGAGCAGCTGGCCGCGGCCGCCGGTGGCGGAGCCGTCGCCCATGAGGTCGTACGCCTGGAAAATGTCGCCGAGGCGGTGGCGGCCGCCGGGGTCGAACCAGGCGATTACGCGCGGGCGTTCGAGGCGGCCGCGTGGGAGGCGGTACGGCAGCCGGGTGTGGTGGCGGTGAAGTCGGTGGCCGCCTATCGCACGGGTTTCGACCTGGACCCGGCCCGCCCAACGCGGGCCGAGGTCACCGAGGCGGCTCGGCACTGGCTCGCACGAGGCGGCGGCCGACTGGCCGACCCGGTTCTCGTACGGCACCTGCTGTGGACGGCGGTCGGCCTCGGGCTCCCCCTCCAGCTGCACACCGGCTTCGGCGACAACGACATCCGGCTGCACCGCTCGGACCCCACTCACCTGACCGACTGGCTGCACCTGACGTCCGGCACGGTCCCGGTCATGCTGCTGCACTGCTGGCCGTACCAGCGCCAAGCCGCCTTTCTGGCGGCCGTGTTCGAGCAGGTGTACCTCGACGTCGGCCTCACCCTGCACCACGTCGGTCCGGGCCGGGCCCGGGCGGTGCTGGCCGAAGCGACGGAGATCACGCCGTTCCGCAAACTGCTGTACAGCTCCGACGCCTACGGTGTGGCCGAGTACCACCAGCTGGGCGCCCTGGCCTTCCGGCGGGGGCTGGCCGGGCTCCTCCAGGAGCGGGTGGACACGGACGAGCTCAGCCTGCCCGACGCGCTGCGGATCGTGGGGTGGGCGGGGCGGGACAACGCCCGCCGGGTCTACCGGTTTTCCGACGACACCTGAAAGTATGATCAAGCAATGTCTGACATGACCGAGACCACGCCCGGTTGGCTGACGCCCGACGAGCTGGAGATGGCGCGCGCCCGCATGCCGATCCTGTACGTCGAGGCAGTACCGGTGCGCGTCGACGACAGCGGTGAAGTCACCAGCATCGGCCTGCTGCTGCGCATCGGACCGGACGGGACGGTCAGTCGCACGCTGGTCTCCGGCCGGGTCCTGCACCACGAGCGGGTCCGAGACGCCCTGCTGCGGCACCTGGAGAAGGACCTCGGCCCCGTGGCACTGCCCCGGATCCCGGCCTCCCTCCAGCCCTTCACGGTCGCCGAGTACTTCCCGACCCAGGGCATCACGCCGTACCACGACCCGCGCCAGCACGCGGTGTCCCTCGCCTACGTCGTGCCGGTGACCGGCGACTGCCGGCCCCGGCAGGACGCGCTGGACCTGGAGTGGTTCGACCCCCACGAGGCGGCCTCGCCGGCACTGCAGAGCGAGATGCCGGGCGGGCACGGGGTGCTGCTGAAGCAGGCGCTGGCGCATGTGGGGCTGACGTTCTGACCGGCCGTCCGCATGACGCCGTGGGCACGCGCGTGTGACAGCACGCCTGCTCGTGGCCGGCGGACGGAGGGTGCCGGTCGGGACCGGCACCCTCCCGAGGGTCAGGCGACCAGTACGGCCGGCTCGTCCGCCGCCGCGAGCAGGTCGACGAGCGTGGCGCGGGCCCGGTTCACGCGGGAGCGGACCGTGCCGACCGGGCAGCCGACCAGCACGGCGACCTCCGCGTACGGCAGCCCGAGCAACTGGGTGAGGACGAAGGCCTCCCGGCGCTCCTCGGGCAGCGCGGCCAGCAGGTCGAGCAGCGCGATGCCGTCGTCGAAGCCGGGCAGGTCGCGCGGCTGGGCCAGTTCCACGGCCAGCCGCCAGTCCGGTACGTCGCACAGGCGCGGCCGGGCGGCGGCGTACCGATAGCTGTCGATCACCGCGCGCCGCGCGATCGACAGCAGCCAGGCCCGCGCCGAGGAGCGGCCCTCGAACCGGTGCAGGCTGCCGAGCGCCCGCAGGAACGTGTCCTGCGCCAGATCGTCGACGGCCTGGGGGTCGGCGCACAGATGGGCGACGTAGCGCAGGACGTCGCGGTGCAGGGCGCGGACGAAGTGGTCGACGGCGTCCGGGTCGCCGGAACCGGCCGCCAGCGCCCAGGCCGTGATCGAGTCGTCGGCGCTCTCTTGGTCCTCGGTTCTCTCGCGTGGGCCGGGCAGGGCAGGAGTGATCACCTGGTGTCCTTCGCGGTCGTCCGGTACCCCGACCGAAGGCGCGCGGGCGCACGTGCGGTCCGGGATCCGGTGAGTGGGGAGTCGGCCGTACGGCGTCCTGCGCGGCGTCGGAACGACCGCGCGGGCGTACGACCGTGGCCCGAGGCGCGCAGGGGCTGCCTCGGGTTACCGGCTGTCGTCAGACAGCGGCCCCCACGGGCGGACCCCGAGAGGTGATCGCGTGAACGAGAAGGAGTCGTCGCGGTGACCGTGCCGACCCGCGGCGCCGCGGGTGGGGGCGCGGGCGGTGCGGCGGGGCGGGAACGGCGAGCGGCAGCCGCAGCGGCGCCGCCAGCCACCCGGCCACGGCCCGCAGAATGCGGAAGGCGGCGCGCTCGCCGTGTGCCAGCCACAGACCGCACAGCAGCGCGGCCAGCAGGTGGGCGGCGAGCATGCCGAACGAGGACGAGCCGTCCATGACGAAGCTCAAGCCGCCGGTGTGGCCCACATCAATGGCGTCCATGGAGTGGGTGTGCGTAGAGCCCATGTGCATCGCCGACATGTCGTGGCCCATGGCACCCGGGTGCGGGTGGAGCACGTCCTGCGCCGTGGCCGCCGACTGGGCGGCGGAGAAGGCGGAGTGCAGTGCCGTCTGGGCGGTGACGACGACGGTCACGATCAGGGGCAACCCGCGTTCCCGGCCGGCCAGTCCCCAGCCCGCGGCACCGGTCACGGCGGCGCCGGCCGCCAACGCCCACCAGGGCACGTGGCTGCCGGACATCAGCACGTGACCCAGGGCGGCGAGCAGCACACAGACGGCCGCGAACACCGCGGCCCGAACCGTGCGAGAACACCACCCAACAGTCATGACGGCCCTCATCCTCGCATCCGGCGCCCGGTCGTCAACGGTGGGTACGGAAAAGGGTGGTGGCGGTGACTCAATCCGAGACGCGTGATACAGACCACACGCATATGCAGGAACCAGCACGGCATTCGGGCCGACCAGTGGTGGTGACGGCCCACTACTCCCTGGCCTGCTCCCGCTCTGGCATCCTCGACCCGTGTCCCAACCCCCGTCTGCCCCCGGCGTCGAGGCGATAACGCCCGATCCGCCCGGTTCCACGCCGCGTCCGCTTCTCACCCAGTCGTGGCTGGATCTGGCCTTCCTGCACTGGGCCGCCGACCCCGAGGACGTGGCGCCGCTGCTGCCGTCGGGGTGCGTGCCGGACACGTTGGACGGGGTGACGTACGTAGGTCTCGTGGCGTTCCGCATGCATCGGGTCGGCTGGTTGCGGCTGCCCGGTGTGCCATATCTGGGGAACTTTCCGGAGACCAACGTCCGGCTGTACTCGGTCGACAGCCACGGCCGCCGGGGCGTGGTCTTCCGCTCGCTGGACGCCTCCCGGCTGCTGCCGGTGGCGATCGGCCGCTCGGCGTTCCGACTCCCCTACGTCTGGTCGAAGATGGCCGTGTCCCGCGAGGACACCGCCCTGACCTACACCAGCACCCGGCGACTGCCCGGCCCCCGGGGCGCGTACAGCAGGATCACCCTGCGGGTCGGCGAGCACATCGCCGAGCCCACCGAGCTGGAGCACTTCCTGACCGCCCGCTGGGGCATGCACACCACCCTCCTCGGCCGCCCCGTCCACCTCCCGAACACTCACCCGCGCTGGCCCCTGCACCGCGCCGAGCTCCTCAAGTGCGAGGAGAACCTGATCACCGCGGCGGGTCTGCCCGAGCCGGTCGGCGAACCGGTGAGCGTCCTGTACTCACCGGGAGTGCCGGTGCGCTTCGGCCGCCCTGTGCGCCGACGGGGTTAGCGCCTGTCCGGCTCCGGCGGAGTTCCACGTCACCGGTGTGGGGCGGATCACACTGCGGGTCGGCCCGGCTACGGTAGGGCGCGCAGCGAACACCATTTCTTCCCCTTTGAGGTGTTTCACCATGGCCCTGAGCATCCGCAACCAGCTGCCCGGCACCGTCACCGCCATCACCCCCGGCGAGGTCATGGCGACCGTCGCGGTCCGTCTCGGCGGCGGGCAGGACATCACCGCGGCGATCACCGTGGACGCGGTACGGGACCTGGGGCTGACGGAGGGGTCCGCCGTACGCGCCCTCGTCAAGTCCACGGAGGTCGCCCTCGCCACCGGCTCGGTGGACGGACTGTCCATCCGCAACAAGTTGCGCGGCACGGTGCTCGGGGTCGGCACGGGCGGCGCGATGGCCTCCGTCAAGGTGGGGGTGGAGGGCGGCGAGCTGACGTCCGCGATCACCAGGGACGCGGTCGACGATCTCGGTCTGGCCCCCGGCGCCCCCGTCGTCGCCCTGATCAAGGCGACGGAGGTGTCCCTCGCGGCGGGGTGACGCCGGCCGTGGCGTCATACTCGTCCGGGAGCCGCAGCGCGGGGCCGCCGACCTGCAGGCCGAGCGGTTCCGCGCGCCCCTTCGGCTCCTCCCAGGCCTCCTGGCGGCCGAGCGCGGTGAGGTCGAGGTAGTTGTCGCAGTTGTGGAACTCCTCAAGGCCCCGGCCGAACGCGGAGTAGGTGTGGAAGACCTCGTCACCGACCCGGAGGAAGGCGCTGATGCCGGGCCAGTCGCCGCGACTGCTCGCGTTCCACGGCTGTCCGGCCTCGGCGAGCTCGGCCTGAGTGCGGAAATTGAGCAGCACGGGGGCGACCCGCTCGTCGATCGTGGCGTGGAAGTCGTAGTTGAAGTCGCTGCCCGCGGCGGAGTACCAGGGGAACGTCCAGCCCATCCGGTCGCGGAACGCGGCGATCTTGGGGTACGGCGCCCTGGACACCGCGGCCAGGGAGGTGTTCCGGACGTGCAGCTGGCGCAGCCGGGCGGGGATCTGGTCGGCGGCGGAGGAGCAGCTGGAGCAGCCGTGGTCGCGGGGGCGCTCGACGCCGTCGGCATCGATGTCGTAGATCCACATGAAGTGGTGCACAACCAGTTGCGGCCGCCCCTCGAACAGGTCGAGCAGGCCGACCGTCCCGTCCGGGCCCTCGAAGGTGTACGGCTTGTCGACGCGGACCATCGGCAGCCGCCGCCGCTGGGCATTGATCCGGTCACGCGCGCGGGTGAGCGCCTTCTCCTCGGCCAGCAGTTCCTTGCGTGCGGCCAGCCACTCCTCGCGGGACACCACCTCGGGCAGATCTGCCATGGCCGTCACCTCTCCCCGGCTCGGACGAACGATGTCGGTCACCATGCTTCTCCCCCACGGCTCCGCCCACCACCGCGCCCGGTTCCCGGGCGTCGTCTGACACGGCTCATGATTTAACCCCTCGTTTTCTTGAATCGTTCGTGTTTTCCGCGATACGTTCGTCCCCATGACCGCATCCCAGAACCCGACCACCGCCGACGAGCTGCGCGGTGCCGGCCTGCGGGTGACGGCCGCCCGCGTCGCACTGCTCGAAACCGTCCGGGACGGCGATCATCTGGGCGTCGAGGCGATCGCGTCCGGCGTGCGCGATCGCGTGGGCCACATATCCCTGCAAGCGGTGTACGAGGCCCTGCACGCGCTGACCGCGGCGGGACTCGTCCGCCGGATCGAACCGGCCGGCAGTCCGGCCCGCTACGAGGGGCGCGTCGGGGACAACCACCACCACCTCGTGTGCCGCTCCTGCGGCACCGTCACCGACGTCGACTGCGCGGCCGGTGCGGCTCCCTGCCTGACCGCGTCCGACGACCACGGCTTCTCGATCGACGAGGCCGAGGTCATCTACTGGGGCCTGTGCCCCGACTGTTCCACCCGCAGTTCCTGAGCACCGTGATCCGCAACGTCCGGAAGATAGGATTCCCATGGCTGAGAACCCCGATGCAATCGTCACTGAGCCCAAGATGGAGGGCACAGGAGGCTGCCCGGTCGCGCACAGCCGCGCCGCGCACCCCACGCAGGGCGGCGGCAACCGCCAGTGGTGGCCGGAGCGCCTCAACCTGAAGATCCTCGCCAAGGACCCTGTCGTCGCGAACCCGCTCGGTGCGGAGTTCGACTACGCCGAGGCGTTCCAGGCCCTCGACCTGGCGGCCGTGAAACGGGACATCGCCGAGGTGCTGACCACCTCGCAGGACTGGTGGCCCGCCGACTTCGGCAACTACGGCCCGCTGATGATCCGTATGGCCTGGCACAGCGCCGGCACCTACCGCATCAGCGACGGCCGCGGCGGTGGCGGGCGCGGTCAGCAGCGCTTCGCCCCGCTGAACAGCTGGCCGGACAACGGCAACCTGGACAAGGCCCGCCGTCTGCTGTGGCCGGTCAAGAAGAAGTACGGCCAGTCGATCTCCTGGGCCGACCTCATGATCCTCACCGGTAACGTCGCCCTGGAGCAGATGGGCTTCGAGACCTTCGGCTTCGGCGGCGGCCGCGCCGACGTCTGGGAGGCCGACGAGGACGTGTACTGGGGTCCCGAGACCACCTGGCTCGACGACCAGCGCTACAGCGGCGACCGTGAGCTGGAGAACCCGCTCGGCGCGGTCCAGATGGGCCTGATCTACGTCAACCCGGAGGGGCCGAACGGCAACCCGGACCCGATCGCCGCGGCCCGCGACATCCGTGAGACCTTCCGCCGGATGGCGATGAACGACGAGGAGACCGTCGCCCTCATCGCCGGTGGCCACACCTTCGGCAAGACCCACGGCGCCGGCCCGGCCGACCACGTGGGCAACGACCCCGAGGCCGCCACCATGGAGGAGCAGGGCCTGGGCTGGAAGTCCACCTACGGCACCGGCAAGGGCGGCGACGCCATCACCTCCGGTCTCGAGGTCACCTGGACCACCAAGCCCACCCAGTGGAGCAACGACTTCTTCAGCATCCTCTTCGGCTACGAGTGGGAGCTGACCGAGTCCCCGGCGGGCGCCAAGCAGTGGGTGGCCAAGGACTCCGAGGAGATCATCCCCGACGCGCACGACCCGTCGAAGAAGCGTCGGCCCACGATGCTCACCACCGACCTCTCGCTGCGCTTCGACCCGATCTACGGCCCGATCTCGAAGCGCTTCCACGAGAACCCGGCCGAGTTCGCGGACGCCTTCGCCCGCGCCTGGTACAAGCTGACCCACCGTGACCTGGGCCCGAAGTCCCTGTACCTCGGCCCGGAGGTCCCGGCGGAGACGATGCTGTGGCAGGACCCGCTGCCGCAGGCCGAGGGCGAGGCCATCGACGCCGCCGACGTCGCGGCCCTGAAGGCCAAGCTCCTCGACTCGGGCCTGACCGTCTCGCAGCTGGTCTCCACCGCGTGGGCGTCGGCCTCGACGTTCCGCGGCAGCGACAAGCGCGGCGGCGCCAACGGCGCCCGGATCCGCCTGGAGCCGCAGCGCGGCTGGGAGGTCAACAACCCGGACGAGCTCGCCCAGGTCCTGCGCGTCCTGGAGGGCGTCCAGGCCGAGTTCAACTCTGGCGCCAAGAAGGTCTCCCTGGCCGACCTGATCGTCCTCGGCGGTGCCGCCGCGGTGGAGAAGGCCGCCAAGGACGCGGGCGTCGAGGTGGAGGTCCCCTTCACGCCGGGCCGTGTGGACGCGACCGAGGAGCACACCGACGCGGAGTCCTTCGCCGCGCTGGAGCCCACCTCGGACGGCTTCCGCAACTACCTCGGCAAGGGCAACCGCCTCCCGGCCGAGTACCTGCTGCTCGACCGCGCCAACCTGCTCACCCTGAGCGCCCCCGAGATGACCGTCCTCGTCGGCGGTCTGCGCGTCCTCGGCGCCAACCAGGGCGGCTCGACGCACGGCGTGCTCACCGAGACCCCGGGCGTCCTGACCAACGACTTCTTCGTCAACCTGCTCGACCTGGGCACGACGTGGAAGTCCACCTCGCAGGACCAGACCACCTTCGAGGGCCGCGACGCCTCGGGCGCCGTGAAGTGGACCGGCACCCGCGCCGACCTCGTCTTCGGCTCGAACTCGGAGCTGCGCGCGCTCGCGGAGGTCTACGCGAGCGACGACGCGAAGGAGAAGTTCGTGACGGACTTCGTCGCCGCGTGGGACAAGGTCATGAACCTCGACCGGTTCGACCTGGTCTGAGAGTGACCTGAGACTGACCTCAGTCAGCCCTGAGGCCGTCCGGGCAGGCACCCGAAAGGGGCCGCCCGGACGGCCTCGGTCGTTCCCGGGCCCGACCCCGCGCGCACAACAAAGGCCGCCTTCCCATCGCTGAGAAGACGGCCTCCGACCTGCGGTGAAGCTGGTCGGGACGACAGGATTTGAACCTGCGACCCCTTGACCCCCAGTCAAGTGCGCTACCAAGCTGCGCCACGTCCCGGTGCGGTCTGACCTGGGGTTTCCCCCGGGCGAACGCGCATGGAAACAATACCGCACTCGGGTCGGTGGTCGCGCACCCGTTTACGGCCGCCGCACCCGGCACGACCGCCCTTGACCTCAAGTCTGGTTGAGGTTGCACGATCGTCCGCATGACGATCACCGAGGAACGCGAGCGGACGTACGGGTACACCGACCTGCCGCGCCTGATGGCGCTCATGACTGGCGACGAGAAGCACGGCCCCGCTGCGACATCCACGCTGGACGTGCTCTGGGTGCTCCACGACCGGGTGCTGCGGATCGGCCCGGAGCGGCTGGAGGATCCCGAGCGGGACCGGTTCCTGCTGTCCAAGGGGCACGGCCCGATGGCGTACTACGCCGTCCTGGCGGCCAAGGGCTTCGTGCCCGTCGACTGGCTGCCGGGCTTCGGCTCCTACGACTCGCCGCTCGGCCACCACCCCGACCGGATGCTGGTGCCGGGCGTGGAGATCGGCAGCGGTTCGCTGGGGCACGGGCTGCCGATCGGTGTCGGTACGGCGCTGGGGCTGCGCGCCCAGGGTCTGCACGAGCCGCGGGTGTGGGTCCTGATCGGGGACGCCGAGCTGGACGAGGGCAGCAACCACGAGGCCATCGCCTTCGCCGGGCCCGCCGCGCTGGAACGGCTGCACACCGTCGTCGTCGACAACGCCTCCGCGAGCCATGCCCGGCCCGGCGGCATCGCCGCCCGGTTCGAGGCGGCGGGCTGGTCCACCGTGACGGTCGACGGCCGCGATCACGAGGCGCTGTACGCCGCCTTCACCGCGCCGCACCCGGGCCGTCCGCACGCGGTCGTCGCCCAGGTCGAACCCAAGTGACACGCCGGACCGAAGGAGGAAACCCCAGTCATGGACACCATGCGTGACCGTTTCGCCCCCGTCGCCCAGCGCCTGCTCGACGAGGATCCCCGCGTCGCCGTCGTCCTCGCCGAGATCGGCGCGGCCGGCTTCGACGAGGCCCGGCGCCGCCATCCCGACCGGGTGATCAACGTCGGCATCCGCGAGCAGCTCCTGATCGGGGCGGCTTCGGGGCTGGCGCTGACCGGGATGCGGCCCATCGTGCACACCTTCGCCAGTTTCCTGGTGGAGCGGCCCTTCGAGCAGGTCAAGCTGGACCTGGGCCACCAGGGCGCGGGCGCGGTGCTGGTGAGCGCCGCCGCGTCCTTCGACTGGCCGGCGGGCGGCTACACGCACATGGCTCCCGGCGATGTGGCGTTGCTCGACACCCTCGACGGCTGGACCGTGCACGTACCGGGCCACCCGGACGAGGCCGAGACGCTGCTGCGGCACGCGGTGGCCGCCGGCGACGACAAGGTGTACGTCCGGCTGTCCGTGCAGTCGAACGCACAGGCCCTCCCCGTCGACGGAGCGCGCTTCCACACCGTCCGCGAGGGACGCTCCGGCGTGGTCGTCGCCGTCGGGCCCACCCTCGACGCGGTGCTCGACGCCACGGCCGGCCTGGACGTCACCGTGCTGTACGCGACGACCGTGCGGCCCTTCGACGCGGCCGCCCTGCGTCGGGCCACGGAGACGGCCGGGACGGACGTCGTCCTCGTCGAGCCCTACCTGGCGGGCACCTCGACGGCCGCCGCGAACGACGCCCTCGCCGACGTACCGCACCGGGTGCTGGGGCTGGGCGTGGGGCGCCGTGAGCTGCGGCGGTACGGCACGGTCGAGGAGCACGTCGCCGCGCACGGGCTGGACGCGCGGTCGCTGCGGGAGCGGATCGCGGGGTTCACGACGGGGTCGCGGACGCCGGCGCGCGCGTGAGGTGAGTGTCGACGCGCACCAGGCCACGTATCGCGGGCACGGAGAGCAGGGCGATCACGACGACGAAGCTCATCGCGCCGGAGACGAGCAGGACACGGTCGGCGCCGAGGGCCGCGGCGGCGGGGCCCGCGAGGGCCTGGCCGACGGGCAGCATCGCGAGGGAGCCGGCCACGTCGTAGGCGTGGATGCGGTTGAGGACGCCGGGCTCGACCTGGGTCTGCACGCTGGTCGCCCACATGACGCCCCAGAAGGACATCCCGGCCCCGGCGACGGCCGCCCCGGCCGCCATCGCCGGTAGGTCGAGGCCGAGCCCGACGGTCACCGGGAACCCGGCGAAGCCGAACAGGGCGATCGCCCCGGCCCGCAGCATCCGGCGCGGACGCAGCCGCAGGGCGAGGAGTCCGCCGACGACGGTGCCGGCGCCGAGGGCGGAGTTGACCAGGCCGTAGGCGCGCGGGCCGTGCTCGCGGACCACCTCCGTCGCCACCAGCGGCACGGTCGGGCCGAAGACGGCGATCATGTACAGGCACCAGACGGCGATGACACCCCACAGCCAGGTGCGTGCTCTGAACTCCCGCCAGCCTTCCACGAGATCGGCCTTGAAGGCACCCGCCCCACGCCCGGCGGAACGGCTGCCCGGCGCCGGTGGCGGCAGCCGGAGCAACAGCAGGCACAGGGCGCTGACCGCGTAGGTGGCGGCGTGTGCCGCGAAGACGCCGCCGGCCGACGCGAGGCCGACCAGCACGCCCGCGACGGCGGGACCGGCCAGCTGGGCCGCGGACTCCGCGATGCGTATGGCGCCGTTGGCGCCCTGGATGTCGGAGGCCAGCCGGGGCACCATGCTGGCGACGCCCGGCTGGAAGACGGCGCTCGCGACGCCGCCCACGACACCGATCGCGCAGATCTCCCAGAGCACGACGCGGTCCGCGAAGAACAGCGCGGCGGTGAGGGCCTGCGTGCCCAGCCGCACCACGTCGGCCCAGATCATCAGCTTGCGGGTGCTGAACCGATCGGCGATGACGCCGCCGAAGACCACCAGCCCGGCGAACGCCCCGGCCGTCGCCGCCATGGCCAGACCGACCGCACCGGCGCCGTACCCGTGCTGGAGCAGGCCGGCGGCGAGGGCCACCGGGAGCATGGTGTCGCCGAGCCGGGCGACCGCCCGTCCGACGAAGAACAACCCGAAGTCCCGCGACCAGACCGCCCGCGTTCCCCGCCCGGCCCCTGTGCCGCCCCCGCTCTCCTTGCCCCTCTCCCGCGCCTCGGCAACGTTGTCCGACGTCCCGCCCATCCCCTCGCGCTCCCCTCCCCACGGATCCCGCACAAGGCCCACCGGCCCCCTGTCGGCAGCCGGCGCCCCACCCCTCCGGATCATGCCACCCCCCACTGACAACCCCGGAGGGAACTTTCATCCCCCGGCAGGCAGCCCCAACTCCGGGTGGGCATCCAGCAGTCGGGGCGGCGCGGCCTGTCGCCACGAGTCGGCGAGTATGTCCCGCAGCTCGTCCTCGTCCTCCATCGCGGCCAGCCGGGCCCGCACCCACGCGAACTGCGCCTCGTGATCGGCCACCCAGAACTTCTCAGGCTCGGCGAGGACCAGTTCGTCGCGCTCCTCCTTCGGGCAGCGCACCGCGATGGAGGTCTCGTCCTCCGGCAGCGTGGCGAACATCTTCCCCGCCACCCGGAACGTCGGCATGTTCCAGGCGATCTTCTCCGTCGTGTCCGGCAGGGACAGGGCGATTCTGCGTACGTCTTCGGCATCCGGCATGAGACGCAAGGTAGCGCCTCCCACTGACAGTCACCCGGTGAGCGTGGCCGCCGCGACCTGCTTGTAGTAGATGCTGGTCGGCCGCAGCACCCCCGCCGGGCTCGCCGCGTAGTCGGGTATCGCGCCGAGCCGGGTCCAGCCCGCCGTCCGGTAGAGGTGCTCGGCCGGACTGTCGGTCTCGGTGTCCAGGTGCAGGAGCGTGACACCGGCCGCGACGGCCGCTCGCTCGGCGGTGTCCAGGAGCCGCCGCCCCAGGCCCCGCCCGCGCGCCTCCCGGTGCACCATCAGCTTCACCAGCTCCGCCCGGTGCCGGCTGTTGGGCTTGTCCGGAAAGCCCAGGCTCACCGTGCCCACCACCCGCGTCCCCTCGTACGCCGCCCAGACGGCCAGCTCGCCGGCGGCCACGCCGGCAGCCCGCCCCTGCCACCACGCCAGGGCCTCGGCGCGGTCGAGCGGAGCGAGGAAGCCCACCGACGCGCCGCCGTCGACCGTGTCGACCAGCAGATCGGCCAACTCCCCGGCCCAACCCAGCACTTGGGCCTCGTTCAGCGGTTCCACGATCACGGCAGCACCACCGCCAGCGCATAGCGCACATCCTCGTCCCCGGCGCACCGAAACCGCGTCGCCCCCCACACCCGCATCCGCAGACAGTCCCCGACGTCGAGACGGTGCTCGGCGTCCTGCACGGTCACCGCGAGGGCTCCTTCCAGCACCCAGACGTGCTGCTCCAGGCCCGGCACCGGCGGCCGGTCGTACGCGATGTCCGCGCCCACCGCGAGCCGCCCCTCGACGAGTTCGCCACGCAGCCCGGCGTGCGGCGGCGACACGGACCGTCGTACGAAACCGGAGGCCCGGTCCTCCCACACCGGCTGGTCGGACGCCCGCACCAGCAGCGCGGGCTCCCCCTCGACCTCGCTCAGCAGCTGGGACATCGTGCGCCCGAACACAGCGCACAGGCGGTTGAGCATCGAGGCCGTGGGGCTGATCTCCGCCCGCTCCGCGCGGGACAGCGTCGACCGGCTCACCCCGGTGCGCTCCGCCAACTCGCCCAGGGACCAGCCTCGTTCGGCCCGCAGTTCGGCGAGTCGCGCGCCGAGCCGGGCGTCGACGTCGTGCGGGGTGCCCACTTCTTCCTGTCTCATATTCGGGACGGTATCCCGAATATGAGACGGCAGTGTTACGGAAGGCTCACGCCTGCTCCGCCGCCTCCGCCAGCGCCTCCAGCACCGGCCGGATGAGCGGATGCGCCTCCGCGCCCCGGCGTACGGCGGCGAAGACCCGGCGCGTGGGCGCCACCCCGTCCACGGGCCGTACGACGACACCCGTGAGGTCCGTCCCGCGCAGCGCGGAGCGCGGTACGAGGGCGACTCCCGCGTCCGCCGAGGCCAGCGCCACGACCGCGCGGAAGTCGTCCGAGGAGTGCTCCAGCCGGGGCTGGAACCCGGCGCTCTCGCAGGCCAGCACCACCACGTCATGGCAGGGATTGCCGGGATACGGGCCGATCCACGGGTCCTTGGCCAGCTCCGCCAGCGGCACCTCGCCCACCCCCGCCAGCCGGTGGCTGACCGGCACGACCGCGTCGAACGGCTCGGCGTACAGCGGGACATGGGCCAGCCGCGGATCGTCGGCGGGCGGAGCCCCGCGGTACTCGACGGCGACCGCGACATCGACCTGCCGGTCCAGGACCATCGGCAGACTGGCGTCCCCCTCGGCGTCCCGGACGCGGATGCGGATGCCGGGCGCGGTCCGTGCCAGGCGGGCCACGGCCGGTGCGACGACCTGGGCGATGCCGGTCGCGAACGAGGCGACCGTGACCGTGCCCGCGGCGCCCGAGCTGTACGCGGCGAGCTCCGCCTCCGCCCGCTCCAGTTGGGCCAGGACCGCGTTGGTGTGGCTGAGCAGGATCTCGCCGGCCGGGGTGAGCCGTACGCCCTTGGCGCCGCGCTCAACGAGCCGGTGCCCCGTCTCCTGCTCCAGGGCCGTGAGCTGCTGGGACACGGCGGAGGGCGTCAGATACAGCGCGGCGGCAGCCGCCGTCACGGTGCGGTGGTCGGCCACCGCACGGAGGATGTGGAGCCGCCGCGCTTCGATCACGGACCGATTGTCTCAGGTCAGGCGTCCAGCTCCGCCCGCGCGGCCACGAAGGCGTCCACGGCCCGGTTGACGTCGTCCGTCGAGTGGGCGGCCGACAGCTGGACACGGATGCGTGCCTGTCCCTGCGGCACGACCGGGTACGAGAAGCCGATCACGTACACGCCCCGCTCCAGCAGCAGCTCCGCCATCCGGCCGGCCCGTGCCGCGTCGCCGATCATCACCGGCGCGATCGCGTGGTCGCCGGGCAGGATGTCGAAGCCCTCCTCGGCCATCCGGCGGCGGAACAGCGCGGTGTTCTCGGCGAGCCGCTCGCGCAGGTCGCCCGCCGACTCCAGCAGGTCGAGCACCTTCAGCGACGCGGCGGCGATCACCGGGGCGAGGGTGTTGGAGAAGAGGTACGGCCGGGAACGCTGCCGCAGCAGGGCGACGATCTCGGCGCGGGCGGCGACGTAACCGCCCGACGCGCCGCCGAGCGCCTTGCCGAGGGTGCCGGTGATGATGTCGACCCGGTCCATCACGCCGTGCAGCTCGGGGGTGCCGCGCCCGCCGGGGCCGACGAAACCGACGGCGTGGGAGTCGTCGACCATGACCATGGCGTCGTAGCGGTCGGCGAGGTCGCAGATCTCGCGCAGGGGCGCCACGTAACCGTCCATGGAGAAGACGCCGTCGGTGACGATCAGCCGTCGCCGGGCCGACTGCGCCTCCTTCAACTGCCGCTCGAGGTCGTCCAGATCGCGGTTGGCGTACCGGAAGCGGCGGGCCTTGGACAGCCGGATGCCGTCGATGATCGAGGCGTGGTTCAGGGCGTCCGAGATCACCGCGTCCTCGGCACCGAGCAGGGTCTCGAACACCCCGCCGTTGGCGTCGAAGCAGGAGGAGTACAGGATCGTGTCCTCCTGCCCGAGGAACGCGGACAGCCGCGCCTCCAGTTCCTTGTGTACCTGCTGCGTCCCGCAGATGAAGCGGACGGAGGCCATGCCGTAGCCCCAGCGGTCCAGGGCCTCGTGGGCGGCGGCGATCACCTCGGGGTGGTCGGCGAGGCCGAGGTAGTTGTTGGCGCAGAAGTTGAGCACCTCGCCGGGGCGGCCGCCCGCCGAGACGTTGACGGTCGCGGACTGCGGGGTGTCGATGACGCGTTCGGGCTTGTGCAGACCGGCGGCGCGGATCTCGTCGAGGGTGGCGCGCAGGTCGTCGCGCACGGAGTCGAACATGAAGAAGCTCCTATGAATGCAGAGGACTTACGCGGTCCAGTCGAGGATGACCTTGCCGCCGCGGCCGCTCGCCGCGTCGGCGAACGCCGTCTCGAAGTCGCGGTAGCCGTACCGGCCGGTGATCACGGGCGCGAGGTCGAGGCCGCCCTCCAGCAGCACCGACATGGCGTACCAGGTCTCGAACATCTCCCGGCCGTAGATGCCCTTGAGGGTGATCATCGAGGTGACGATCCGGGCCCAGTCGACCGGGAACTCCTGCGCGGGCAGGCCCAGCATCGCGATCCGCCCGCCGTGCGTCATGTTCGCGATCATGTCCTGGAGGGCCTCCGCGCGGCCGGACATCTCCAGGCCGATGTCGAAGCCCTCCCGCAGGCCGAGGGCCTGCTGGCCGTCCGCGATCCGCCCGTCGCGCACGTTCAGGGCGAGGCTGACGCCTATCTTGCGGGCGATGTCGAGGCGCTCCTCGCTGACGTCCGTGATGACGACGTTGCGGGCGCCCGCGTGCCTGGCCACGGCCGCCGCCATCAGGCCGATCGGGCCCGCCCCGGTGATCAGCACGTCCTCGCCGACCAGCGGGAACGACAGCGCGGTGTGCACGGCGTTGCCGAACGGGTCGAAGATGGCCGCCACGTCGAGGTCCACCGGCACGCGGTGCACCCACACGTTGGTCGCGGGCAGCACGACGTACTCGGCGAAGGCCCCGTCCCGTCCGACCCCGAGTCCGATCGTGGCCCGGCACAAGTGACGTCGCCCGGCAAGGCAGTTGCGGCACTTGCCGCACACCAGGTGGCCCTCGCCGCTGACCCGGTCGCCGGCCCGGATGTCGGTGACGTCGCGGCCGGTGTCGACGACCTCGCCGACGAACTCGTGCCCGAGCACCAGCGGGGTGCGGATCGCCTGCTGCGCCCAGCCGTCCCAGGCGTGGATGTGCAGATCGGTGCCGCAGATGCCGGTGCGCAGCACCTTGATCAGTACGTCGCCGGGGCCGACGTCGGGCTCCGGGACGTCCATGAGCCGGAGCCCTGGTTCCGCCTTGTCCTTGACCAGTGCCTTCACCGCTACGGCTCCTGAGGGTGAGATCCCTGCCGCGGGCATGGCGAAGAAGCCCCCGGACGGGGAGAGAAGTGGAATCGCACAGCAATCTGCCGTACGCCGCCGTCCTGGTCCATCGAGGATTTCTTAACCGCTGCCGCAGCTTTCCTTCACACCTCCGGCGCGACGTTCACCTGGTCAGAGCAGAGATCCACCGCTCTGGGGCCCTTCGAGCCGGACGGCGAGATCCGCGGCCGCCGCCTTGATGGTCTCCAAACCGGAACGCCCCCAGGGCCGCGGGGAGACATCGGCGACGCAGACGGTGCCGAGCACCATGCCCGTGGTGTCGATGAGCGGCGCGCCGAGGTAGGAGTGGATGCCGTACTCGTCGACGACCGGGTTGCCCGCGAAGCGCGGATAGTCGCGCACGTCCTCCAGCACCAGTGCCTTGTGCCGGACCACCACATGGGGGCAGAACCCGTGGTCGCGGGGCATGTAGCGGCCCATCACCGGCCGGGTCCCGTCCGCCTTGACGACGAGTCCGACGTCGGGCGCGTGCAGGCCGGCGAAGAACTGGCCGTGCTCGTGAAGGAAGTTGACCATGGCGTACGGCGCACCGGTCAGCGACGTCAGATGGCTTGCGAAGGCGTCGAGAGCGGGCTCCGGACGCTCCCCCAGGCCCAGCCGGCGCAGTCGCCGCGTTCTCTCGGGCGCCTCCTTGTCCTCGGGGGTGAGCAGCAGCCGACCGGCCGGGCGCGGCGGGTCGTACCTCATGGCCGGGTCCCGTCGCTGTGGGCGTACGTCATATGCGGCTCCGGTGCGGTGGGTGCGGGTGTCACATGTGGGCGCCGTGGCTCGGCGCGGGGGTGACGGGTGCGTGGGCGATGAGATGGCGTACGAGGGTGAGCAGGGTCTGGACGCCGGAGGCGGAGATCCGGGCGTCGCAGCACACGACGGGGATCTCCGGGTCGAGGTCGATGGCGGCGCGCACCTCCTCGGGGTCGTAGCGGTGGCCGCCGTCGAACTCGTTGACGGCGACGATGAATCCGAGGCCACGCTCCTCGAAGAAGTCGACGGCCGCGAAGCAGTCCTCCAGGCGCCGGGTGTCGGCGAGGATCACCGCGCCGAGGGCGCCCTCGCACAGTTCGTCCCACATGAACCAGAACCGTTCCTGTCCTGGCGTACCGAAGAGGTACAGGACGTGGTCGGGATCGAGGGTGATGCGGCCGAAGTCCATGGCCACCGTCGTCTCGACCTTGTTCTCGACGCCGTCGAGGTTGTCGGTGGCGGTGCTTTCCGTGGTGAGCAGCTCCTCCGTGCTGAGCGGCGCGATCTCGCTGACGGCACCGACGAAGGTGGTCTTGCCGACCCCGAATCCGCCCGCGACCAGGATCTTCAGTGCGGTGGGGAACGGGTCGGCGTCGTAGTCGGAGTCGTAGTCGTGGTCAGAGCTGTCGTCGTAGTCCATCGAGCACTGCCTCCAGAAGGGCCCGGTCCGTGGGGTTGTGGTGGAACTCCGGGGGCTTGGTGGTGAGCGCCCCGCAGTCGACGAGGTCCGACAGCAGCACCTTGGTGACCGCGGCCGGCAGCTTGAGGTGGGCGGCGACCTCGGCGACCGAGACGGGCGCCCGGCACAGGTCGAGTGCCTGGGCGTGTTCGGGGCCGAGGTAACCGAGGGGGGTGGCCCCGGTCACCATCACCTGCGAGATGAGGTCGAGCGCGACGGTGGGGCGGGTGCGGCCGTTGCTGACCGTGAACGGGCGCACCAGCCGTCCGGCCGCGTCGTCGAGCCAGGGCCCGTCGCCGGCCGCCGTCACGCTCAAGGCCTCATCGCCGGGGGTTCGGCGGACTGCTGCCGGGGAGCGGTCACCAGGTAGGGGCGGACGCTCTTGACCAGCATCGCCATCTCGTAGCCGAGCACCGCGGCGTCGGCCTCGCGGCCGGCCAGCACGGCGAGACAGGTGCCGGAGCCGGCGGTGGTGACGAACAGCAGGGTGGAGTCGAGTTCGACGACGACCTGCCGGACCTCACCGCCGTCGCCGAACCGGACCCCGGCGCTGCGGCCGAGGGAGTACAGGCCGGAGGCCAGGGCGGCCATGTGGTCGGCGCTGTCGGGGTCGAGTCCGTGGACCGACTTCACGAGCCCGTCGCAGGAGAGGAGCACCGCACTGGTGGTGTGCGGTACGCGTTGCACGAGGCCGCTCATCAGCCAGTCGAGATCGGATACATGGCCGGTGGGGGCATCGGTCGCCATGGTGGATCGACTCCTTGGGATACGAAGGTCCGAGGGCGCGCCCGTGGGTGCGCCGGCGGTCATTGCGGTGGGGGTGGCGACGGCGACGGCAGCTGCGGTGGTCATCCGGCTGGTCCGCTCCCGTCGTGCCGGGCGGGGTGGTCCGGGGTCATATGGGCGGCCTCCATGTGCGGTGCCGCCATGGGGAATTGCGTCGGCATGGAGTGCGCGTCCGTGTGGCGGGCATCTGGAGCGGAGCCCGGTGGTGTGTGGGCGCGCTCCATGCGAGGAGGCTCCTGGTGGGTGGACGCAGAGTGGGCGGGTGCCGAGTGGGCGGATGCCGAGTGGGCGGACTGTGCCTGCTGGGCGGACTGTGCCTGCTGCTGGGCCTCGGCGAGGCCGATACCGCGCTGGAACGCCGCCATCAGGCCGGGGTCGTGGCCGACGAGGTGCTCGCTCTCCTGGCGGGGTGCGGGGCCGCCGCGCAGTTGGGGTGCGATGTGCTGCTGGGCGCGGCGCCGCGGCAGTTGGGGCTTGCCCATGGTGCCGCGGACGGTGCCGGTGCGGGGGGTGGGCGGTGCGGCGGCGTGTTCCTCGACGGCCGGCCGGTCTTCGGGCCGGATGCCGGGTACGGCCTCGGCGGGGTTGGGCCGCTCCTCGTGGGTGCCGCGGACCGGCAGGGGCGAGGGCCCGGTGCCGGGGGGAGCCGGTGCCGTGCCGGCGTCGGGGGCGGGCTGGTGGTGCTGTGGTGGCGGGGCGGGCCGGGCGGCGTCGGGCTGGTGGTGCTGTGGGGCCTGGCCGAGGCGGGCGGTGTCGGGCTGGTTGCCGAGCAGCGCCTGCGGCACGACGAGGACGGCCTGGACACCGCCGTAGATGTTGGTCTGCAGGCGGACGGTGATGCCGTGCCGCCGGGCGAGCTGCGAGACGACGAACAGTCCGATGCGGCCGTCCGCGAGCAGGCGGGCGACATTGACCTGGTCGGGGTCGGTGAGCAGCGCGTTCATCTTGTGCTGCTCGGCGACGGGCATACCGAGGCCGCGGTCCTCGACCTCTACGGCGAGCCCGGAGGTGACGAGGTTGGCGCGCAGCAGCACCTGGGTCTGCGGGGCGGAGAACACCGTGGCGTTCTCGACGAGTTCGGCCAGCAGATGGATCACGTCGGCGACGGCGTGGCCGCGCAGGGTGCCGTCGATCGGCGGCACCAGGCGCACCCGCGAGTACTGCTCGACCTCGGCGATGGCCGAGCGCAGCACCTCGGTCATGGAGACCGGGTTGCTCCACTGGCGGCGGGAGACGGCGCCGCCGAGCACGGCGAGGTTCTCGGCGTGGCGGCGGATGCGGGTGGCGAGGTGGTCGACGTGGAAGAGGCCCTTGAGCAGGTCGGGGTCCTCGATCTCGTTCTCCAGCTCGTCGAGGATCGCGATCTCGCGGTGCACCAGCGACTGGAGGCGCCGGGCGAGGTTGACGAAGACTTCCAGCTTCTGTTCGCTGCCGGCCTGGCTGGAGAGTTGGGCGGCCTGCACGACGGCGGTGACGGCGCTGTCGTGCGCGCGGGCCAGGTCGGCGGCGAGCAGTTCGAAGTCGTCGGCGTCCGCGGGTGGACCGCCCCTCGGCTTGCGCGGCGGCGGCACCTCGCCCCGGCGCAACGCCTCGACGAGGGAGCGGAGATCGGCCTCGCGGCGGGCGCTGCTGCGGCGCAGCGCACCGACGCGTTCGTGGACGCCGCGGGCGGCCCGGCCGGCGGCGATCGCGGCGATCCCGATGCCGACGAGCGTCACGGCGATCGCGCCGGCGAGTACGGCCCACAGGGTGAGGCTGGTGCGGGCGCCGGTGGAGCGGACGGTGAAGAGCACGGCCGCGCAGGCGCTGAGGGCGACCGCGACCGGCGGCAGTACGGCGAGACGCAGCAGCTGGGGCCGTATGTGGGCCTCGGGCAGCGAGGGAACGGTGTGGGCGACCGGCCGCCCGTGCCGCCCGCCCTCGCGGCGGTCTGCGCGTGCGGCCGGTGCGCGGAGGTGTGACATCGGGCGTCCTCGTACTGGTCCATCGGTCGGGGGCCGGGGCGGGCCGAAGAAGTCGGCCCTCCGTCGCCCGGCGGACACTCACAGTAGTCGGCAACGCATCATGTGCGGTGGGCAGTTGACAAAGTCCTACGGCAAGCGTCCCGCTCTGGTATGAGGCGTCGTACGACAGACCGATAACCGCGTCGGGACGCTGACGCACATGCCGTTAGAGATCGATCCGACCTGCTCAGAACCGGTCACACGTGGTCTGTGTCGTGGGATGCGGTGTCGGCGAGCGTCGGCAGGAGTGGCGGTGCACCTCCCGCTACCGGTCCCCCGCGAGGTCGAGGTCCTCCTGCGCCGACGGGTCGGCGTCGGCGCTCCTGGCACGGAGCCAGTGGCGGGCGACCGGTGCGCAGGCCGTGCGCCACCAGGGGTCCACCGGGAGGTTCCCGGTCGGCTCGAAGGGCTCGCCCGGCCGCGGCAGCGCCACGGCTGCTCCGGCCGCCTCGGCCGCGTCCTTCGTCCACTCGCCGGGCTCCGCCCACGCGTGCGGCGCCAGGTTGAAGGTCCCCCAGTGGATCGGCAGCAGCGCACCCGACGCGGCGTCCCCGGACTGGAGGTCCAGATGCGCGCGGACGCCCTGGTCCGGGGTCATGTGGATGTCCGGCCAGAACTCGCTGTACGCGCCGATCTGGATCATCGTGGCGTCGAACGGGCCGTGGTCGGCGCCGATGTCCCGGAAGCCCTCGAAGTACCCGGTGTCACCGCTGTGGAATATCCGGTGCCGCTCACCCGCGACGACCCAGGACGCCCAGAGCGTGTGCTGGGTGTTGCGCAGGCCGCGGCCGCAGAAGTGGCGGGCCGGGGTGGCGGTCAGGGTGAGCCCGCCGACCTTGGCCGACTCGTGCCAGTCCAGCTCGCGCAGCCGATCGGCGGACACGCCCCAGTGTTCGAGGTGGGCGCCGACGCCGAGCGGCACGGCGAACAGCGTGTCCGTGCCGGCCAGCGCCTTGATCGTGGGCATGTCCAGGTGGTCGTAGTGGTCGTGCGAGATGACGACGACGTCCACCGGGCCGAGCGCCGTCAGGGGCAGCGGCACCGGGTGCAGCCGCTTGGGTCCGGCGAAGGCGAACGGGGAGCAGCGCTCGCCCCAGACGGGGTCGAAGAGCACCCGCTGTCCGTCGATCTCCGCGAGCACGCTGGAGTGGCCCAGCCAGGTCAGCCGCAGGCCGGTGGCGGGCGGCCGGGCGAGGTCCGCGGCCGTGGTGGTGTGCAGGGGCACCGCGCCGTGCGGGGTGCGGCGGTTGCGCGCGTCCTTGTCGAAGTAGGTCTTCGCGAAGTCGAGCGACGAACCCGACGGCCGGATCCGCGAGGGGCCTCCGGGGTTCTGGAAGACACCGTCCCGGAAGTGGGGCGATCTGCGGATGCGCGCCATGCGCTCACCGGTCGGCTCCACGCCGAAGGCCGCGGGCTGCAGCGCACGGAGCCCGGAGCTCAGGGAACGGGAACCGGCCACGGTACCTCCAGGTGAAATCAGTGAGGCCTCCATTATGGTCCGACCCACTGACACCCCCCGACCCACATGCCCGATACTGACTCAAGATTCAGTACGCGCGTTCGTACACGACCTGGTACCCGGTCATGACCAGGTACCAGGTCATGACCAGGTACTCGGCGCATGCCTTCGGCCGCAAGGAGCCTCCGTGACCGCCCCTGTCCTGTCGCTCACCTGGACCGACGACGTCACCGGCCACCAGGGCTTCCTGGTCGTCGACAGGCTGGTGCGCGGTGTCGCCAGCGGCGGGCTGCGCATGCGCCCGGGCTGCACCTTGGACGAGGTCGCCGGGCTGGCCCGCGGGATGACCGTGAAGGAGGCCCTGCACTACGACCCCGAGGCCCAGTACGTCCCGCTCGGCGGCGCCAAGGGCGGCATCGACTGCGACCCCCGGGATCCGGCGGCGTACGGGCTCCTGGTGCGCTACCTGCGGGCCATGCGGCCGTACATCGAGACCTTCTGGACCACCGGCGAGGACCTCGGTCTCACCCAGGACCTGGTGGACCGGGCCGCCGCCGAGGTGGGGCTCGTCTCGTCGATCCAGGCGGTGTATCCGCTGCTGGACGACGAGGCGGCGGCCCGGCGGCGGCTCGCCGACGCGTTCGCGGTGACGGTGGACGGCATCGGGCTCGGCGAGCTGGTGGGCGGTTGCGGGGTCGCGGAGTCGGCGCTCGCGGCCCTGGACCGGGTCGGCGTGCCGTACGCGGGCGCGCGGGTCGCGGTACAGGGCATGGGCACCATGGGCGGTGCGACGGCACGCTTCCTCTCGCGCGCGGGTCTCGCGGTCGTGGCCGTCGCCGACATCAAGGGCACCATCGCCAACCCGGCGGGCCTCGACGTCGACGCGCTGCTCGCCGCTCGGGACGCGTACGGCACGGTGGACCGCTCCGCGTTGCGGTCCGGCGACCGCGAACTGCCAGGCGACGCCTGGCTGTCGGCCGACGCCGAGGTGCTGGTGCCGGCCGCCGTCTCGTACGCCGTCGACACCGCGATCCAGGAGCGGATCACCGCCCGCTGGATCGTCGAGGCGGCCAACATGCCCGTCGTACCCGAGGCGGAGGCGCTGCTGACGGCGCGCGGGGTCACGGTGCTGCCCGACGTGGTGGTCAACTCCGGGACGAACGCCTGGTGGTGGTGGACGCTGTTCGGTGACATCGGCGCGGACGCGGACGAGGCGTTCGCGCACACGCGGCACTCGATGCGCGCCCTGACCGACCTGGTGCTGGCGCGTGCGGAGGCCGACGGGAGCACGCCGCGTGCGGCCGCGCACGCCGTCGCCGAGGACCGGCTCCCGCTGCTCGCGGAGCGCTTCGGGTCGTACCGCTGACGCCCCGCTGACGGGGACGTCACCGCCCGGCCGTCGACCGGACGTGGCCCGTTAGGGTGACGGGGTGGCGAGAGTGCGGTTGAGCGTGGCGGAGCGGCGCGAGGAGTTGTTGCGTGCCGCCGTGGAGCAGATCGAGGCGCGGGGCGTGGCGGCGGTGCGGATCGCAGACGTGGCGTCCGCGCTCGGTGTGAGCAACGCGCTGGTGCTCTACCACTTCTCCACGAAGGAGAAGCTGGTCGCCGACGCGTTCGCGTATGCGGCCGAGGACGACCTCGCCCATCTGGCCAGGCTGCTCGGCAGGCGCACGACGGCCCTGCGCCGACTGCGGTCGGCGGTGCGCTGGTACGCGCCGACGGGCCAGGCCAAGGGCTGGCGGCTGTGGATCGAGGGCTGGGCGGCGGCGCTGCGCGAGCCCGCGCTGCGGGAGGTCACCCGGGACCTCGACAAGCGGTGGAAGGCGGCCATCGCCGAGGTCATCGCCGAAGGGGTGGCGGCCGGTGAGTTCCGCTGCCCCGACCCCATGGGCGCGGCCCTGCGTCTGACCGCCCTGCTCGACGGGCTGGCCGTGCAGATGACGTCCTACGCCGGAGCGGTGTCACGCGCGCGTGCGCAGCAGTGGGTGGACGAGGCGCTGGCCCGGGAACTGGGTCTGGCGGAGGTGCCGACGGCTCAACGGCGGTGAGCCGCCGCCCGTTTCGTCGCGTTGTGAGGCCGGCGTTGTGCGGCACGGCGTCGTGCGGCACGGCTTCTGGTGGTCCACGGTCCCGTGGTCCGCGCCGGTCGCGGGCCGATCCGGCATCAGCATCCGGAACGGCCCGCTCCAGGCGCGGCGCCACGGGGTCGCCGTAGGACGGCCTCAGGCCACGGACGCGATCCGCATCTTGATGTCGTCCGGCGACAGGGTGCCCTTGGCGGTGACGTGGTCGCCCGACGACTCACCGCGCAGTCGCCGGCCGATCCACGGCACCAGGTACTCACGCGCCCAGTGGACGTCGTCCCGCCGCACCTCGAGGGTGCCGCGCGGCGGCAACGGCGGCCAGGGCTGCTCCGGGTCGGCGGGCACGGCGAGGCCGAGGGCCAGACCTGCGCGCAGGGCCACGCGCGTGTGCCCCTCGGGTGAGAGGTGCAGCCGGTCGTCGTCCCAGGCGCGGCGGTCCTGAACGGACTTGAGCGACCACAGGTCGAGGACCGGGCAGCCGTACCGGTCGGCGATGGCCCGCACATGCCCGTTGTAGGTGGCGATCTTGCCGCGCAGGTGCCTCAGCAGGGGGACGCGCCGGGTGTCGAAGCCGGTCGTCACCAGCACGGTGCCCGCGGCCGCGGTCAGCGCGGCGACCGACCGCTCGAAGCGGTCGGCCACGTCGTCCGGGTCGGTGCCCGGGCGGATGATGTCGTTGCCGCCGGCGCAGAACGAGACCAGGTCCGGAGCGAGTTCGATGGCCTGCGGAACCTGGTCCGCCACGATCTGGTCGAGCAGCTTGCCGCGCACGGCGAGGTTGGTGTATTGGAAGTCGCCTTCGGGTCGGCGGTCCGCGAGCAGTACGGCGAACCGGTCGGCCCAGCCGACGAACGCCCCGTCGGGGCCGGGGTCGCCGACGCCCTCGGTGAAGCTGTCCCCCACCGCCACGTACGACCCGATCACTGATCTGCTGTCATTCTTCGAATCGTCTGCCACGTCGGAACATCATTCCCCTTCGAATGTGACCTACGCGACCGTAGGAAGGGGTTGACGGACGGTGAGAAAGGCCACGGCCAAAGGATTGGTCAACTGCGGAATAAGGCCTGCCAACGGGCGGGGACGCCGAAGGCCGGACCCGGGGATCGGGTCCGGCCTTCGGTGGCGTGGGCGGCGCGTCGTCAGCCGACGGAGACGCCCTTGGAGCGGAGGTAGGCGACCGGGTCGATGTCCGAGCCGTAGTCCGGCGTGGTGCGGATCTCGAAGTGCAGGTGCGGTCCCGTGGAGTTGCCGGTCGAGCCGGAGAGGCCGATCTGCTGGCCCGCGCTCACGGTCTGGCCGCTGGAGACCGAGAGGGAGGACAGGTGGGCGTACTGCGCGTAGTAGCCGTCGGCGAGCTTGATGACGACCTGGTTGCCGTACGCGCCGGCCCAGCCCGCGGAGACGACCGTGCCCGCGCCGACGGCCTTGAGCGGGGTGCCGCTCGGGGCCGCGAAGTCGACGCCGGTGTGGTAGCCGCTGGACCACATGCTGCCCGCGACGCGGTAGGCGGTGCCGACGGCGGCGCCGTCCACGGGGGCGGAGAAGCCGCCGGCGGTGCCGGCGTCGGCGGTCTGGGTGGAGGCCTCGGACGACTGCGCCGCGGGCTCGGAGGCGTTGGCGGACTCGGAGGCGTTCGAGGACTGCGACGTCTGCGTCGACGCCGACGACTTGGCCGCGGAGGGGGCGGAAGCGGACGACGGCTTGTCGCTGCTCGCCGCGGCCTTCTTGCCGATGGTGAGCTTCAGACCGGGGTGGATGAGCGACGGGTCCTGGCCGACCGCCTCACGGTTGTCCTCGTAGAGCCGCTGCCAGCCGCCGCTGACGTTCTGCTCGTCGGCGATCTTCGAGAGGTAGTCGCCGACCTTCACCGAATACGTCCGCACACCCGCCTTCTTGGCGGCGGACTTCTTTTCGGCGGCCTTCTGCTGGACGGCCGCCTTCTCGGTCGGGGCCGACTGCACGGCCTTTTCCGGGGCGGACTGGGGAGTGGCGGCGTGGGCGCCGGCGGCCCCCATGAGCGGGAGGGCGAGTGCGGCGCCACCGGTTCCGGCGACGGCGATGGAGCGGGTGAAGCGCTGGGTCTTCGGACGGCGGTGCTTACCCTTCGCGGGCATGGCGAATTCCTCTCCGGCGCCTGCGAGGTGAGCTGTCGGGTGCGGACTGGAGATGTCCGGCCGGCGCCGAAGCGCGGCTTTACCCCAAGCCTGTTCCGGAGACCGGAACAGGCGGTTCTACCTGTGGGTCCCCCGCTCCTGCCGAACACGGGTGAGTTTGCGCGGGCACCGGGCGGCGGCAGGATTCGGCGTCCGCCCGGATCGGTGTGGAACGTAAGCGACCAAGACGCAACGGGACAAGCAAGAGGTTCCACAGGAACGCCGTTTTCGTGATCCGTTCACCTGAATTCCGGTCACACTCCGTGCATTACGGCGTCACCATTCTCCGTAAACGCCCTTGATAAGCATGTGAATTACGTGAACATGACGGGCGACGCTCGGTCACGGATATGACGCTGCTCACGTGACCCCGCTCCAGGTTCCTTTATTCCAGAGCGAGTTGGAACGAAGGGCTCAATTCGGACAGAAAGCCCAGATGTGCTCCAACTCCGCGTCACCACCTGTGGACAACTCATTGGCCCAGGCATCGGTGTCGTATCGTCAGGGGACGTGCCCGTCGACGAGCCGCGCCGACGGGGCCGAGGGGAGGGAGCCCCCGTGACGCAGCAGGTGCCGTCGACCGAGCCGGAACTGGCCGGAGTGCGCAACTTCCGTGATGTGGGCGGACTGCCGACCGTGGACGGGCGCCGGGTGCGGCAGGGGGTGCTGTTCCGCAGCGGCCACCTCGCGCATGCCACCGCGGAGGACGCCGCGTTCCTCGCCTCGCTCGGGCTGCACACGATCTTCGACTTCCGCAATGCCGCGGACCAGAAGCTGGAGGGCCCGGACGTCGACCTGCCGGGCGTGCGCAACGTCAACCTGCCGCTGACGGATCCGGCGGACGGCGCGGAGTTCTGGAAGATGGTCCGGGACGGCGATCTGGAGCAGCTGCGCGGGATTCTGGCCGACGGCAAGGCCGCCAACCGGATGATCACCTCGTACCGCGCGATCATCAAGGAGCGCACCGCCGAGCACTCCCAGGTGCTGCACGCGCTCGCCGAGGACAGCGTCCCCGCGCTGATGCACTGCGCGGCGGGCAAGGACCGCGCCGGGCTGTCGATCGCCGTCACCCTGCTCGCGCTGGGCGTGGAGCGCGAGGCGATCCTCGCCGACTACCTGGAGTCCAACGCCAAGCACCGCCGCTACAAGGTGCACCGCAGCAGCAGCTCCGCCTCCGCCTACTCCCCGGAGGTCATGGAGCTGCTCAGCCCGCTCTTCGACGCGCGTGCCGAGTATCTGACGGCGGCGATCGAGACCATCGAGGAGACCTGGGGCGGTGTCGACACCTATCTGGAGCAGGGGCTGGCCGTCACCCCCGAGACCCGGGAGCGGCTGCGCGACCGCCTGCTCGCCTGACCCCTACTTGGCCCCTACCTCGAACAGCAGGTAGAGGAATGCGGCGAAGAGGTGCCCCGCGACGACATAGATCAACAACCGGAGCCAGATGCCCCGGGGAAGCTTCTGCTCGATGTCACTCATGGTGTGTCTCCCGTGACGGGGCCGAGGCACAGCGCGGCCGTGGGGCTCTGCAGCAGGGTGTGGACGAAGAGAAGGTCGGCCCCGCCCCGGTCCTGGGCGGCGATGCGATGCGGGGTCAGCGAGTCGAAGTGGGCGCTGTCGCCGGGGCCGAGCCGGTGCTCGGCGTCCCCCAGGCGCAGGCGCAGCCGCCCCTTGAGGACGTACAGCCACTCCTCACCGGGGTGCAACCGCACGATGTCGCCCTGGGAGGCGTACGGCACGTGCACCCGCAGGGCCTGCATGCCCCGCCCGGGCGCGCCGGCCTGCCAGTACGTCCAGCCGCCCGCGCCGGTCGGCTCCATGTCGGCGGCGCGCACGACGGCGTCCCGGTCGGCGACCGTCTCGCCGAGCAGCTCCGAGACGGTCGTACCGTAGATGCGGGCGAGTGCCAGCAGCATCGGAAGCGAGGGCTGGCGCTGCCCGGTCTCCAGCCGGGAGAGGTGAGCGGGTGACAGCCCGGCGGCACGGGCGGCGGCCTCCAGGGTGAGGGAGGCCCGGCGGCGCAGGTCACGGAGTTGCGGGGCGACCGCCGGCAGACCGTCGGCCGGCTCGGCCCCGGGCTCGGAGGCGGAGGAGTTCATATCTCCATTCAGCCCGAGCTTTGCCTGAGCGGCAAATTTCTTGCCTCAGAGGCAAACCGCACCGGCCGATCCGGTCAGCGTCAGCGTCAGCGGTTGGCCACCGCCTGCTTCACCAGCGTCTTCCCGAAGTCCCACACCAGCCCGCCCCCGCTGTGCGCGTCGTCCATCACCGCCGTGAAGGCGTCCACGAACCGGTCCACCTCCCGCTCCCCGATGATCAGCGGCGGAATCAGCTTGATCACCTCCAGGTGGTCGCCGGAGACCTGGGTGAGGATCCGGTGCCGCTGAAGCAGCGGTACGACGACCATCTGCGCGAACAGCCCCTTGCGGGCGGCCTGCAGCATGGCCCAGCGGCTGCGCAGCTTCAGCGACTGGGGCCGCCCGAACTCGATGCCGACCATCAACCCCCGGCCGCGTACGTCCGCGAGCATCTCGTACTTGTCGATCAGCGCGGCCAGCCGGGATCTGAGCAGCTCGCCCGTGGCGCGGGCGTTCGCGACGAGCCGCTCGTCCGCCATGACGGACAGCACCGCCAGGCCTGCCGCCATGGCCTGGGCGTTCGACCCGAAGCTGGCCGAGTGGACCAGCACCCGGTCCATGGACGAGTAGACCTTCTTGAAGATCCAGTCCTTGCCGAGCGTGGCCCCCACCGGCACATAACCGCCCGACAGCGCCTTCGCCACGCAGACCAGGTCCGGCTCGACGCCCTCCTCGTGCTGGTAGGCGTAGAAGTCGCCGGTGCGGCCGAGGCCCGTCTGCACCTCGTCCGCGATGAGCAGCGCCTTGTGCCGGTGCAGCAGCTCCTGTGCGGCACGCAGATAGCCGGGCGGGGCCGCGTGCACGCCCTTGCCCTGGATCGGCTCGACGATCAGCGCGGCGACGTCGCCCCGCTTCAGCTCCCGGGCGAGCGCGGCGAGATCGCCGAGCGGTACGGCCGTGTCGGGCAGCAGCGGGGCGAAGCCGTCGCGGAAGGCCGACTCGCCGTTCACGGACAGCGAGCCGGTGGTCAGGCCGTGGAAGGCGTGCGCGCAGTACAGGACCCTCGGCCTGCCGGTGACGAACCGGGCGAACTTCAGGGCGGTCTCCACGGCCTCCGTACCGCTGTTGCCGAAGAACACCCGGTCCAGGTGCGGGCTGTGCGCGAGCAGCCGCTCGGCCAGCAGCCCGGGCAGCGGCTGGCAGTCGAACCGGGTGAGGTCTGCGAGCTGCGCGTCCAGGACGTCGTGCAGCGCCTTGCGGACGACGGGGTGGTGGCGGCCCAGGCCCATCACCCCGAAGCCGGCGAGCATGTCCAGGTAGTCGTTGCCGTCCGCGTCCCAGAAGTAGGCGCCCTCGGCCCGCTCGTAGACCTTGTCGAAGCCGATCGTGTGCAGCATGCGCGGCAGCTGGTGGTTGAGGTACCGGGCGTGCAGCTCGTAGCGCTCGGCTCCGCGCTCGGCGAGCAGCGCGCCGAGGTCGAAGCCGCCGCCGGGCGCCGCGGGTTGGGAGGCGGATTCCGCGGTGGTCATGGGTGGCTCTCCTTGGACGGCGATTCCTCGGCGACGGTCTCCTTGGAGGACTGCTCCGGTACGACGGTCTCCTGGGAGGACCGCTCCGGCACGACGGCCTCCTCGAAGGACCGCTCCGGCACGACCGCCTCCTCGAAGGACCCCTCCGGCACGACCGCCTCCTCGAAGGACCCCTCCGGCACGACGGCCTCCTCGAAGGACCCCTCCGGCACGACGGCCTCCTCGAAGGCCCCCTCCGGCACGACGGCCTCCTCGAAGGACCCCTCCGGCACGACGGCCTCCTCGAAGGACCCCTCCGGCACGACGGCCTCCTCGAAGGACCGCTGCGCTACGACGGTCTCCTTGGACGGCCTTTCCGGCACGACGGTCTCCCGGAACTGCTCCTCCCTCACCGCCAGACTCGCGCCGATCCGCCCGGCGATCTCGACCGGCGTGAGACCGATGTCGGCCAGTACCTCGGCCCGCTTGGCATGCGCCAGGAACTGCTCCGGGATGCCGAACCGCCGTACCGGCACATCCACGTCGGCATCACCGAGCGCCAGCGCCACAGCCGCGCCGACCCCCGACGCCCGGCTGTTGTCCTCGACCACGGCCACCAGCCGATGCCCGGCGGCGAGGCCGGGAAGCGCGGGATCGACGGGCTTGACCCACCGCGGGTCCACCACCGTGCACCCGATCCCCCGCGCTTCAAGCAGCTCGGCTGCCTGTAGACACACCGGCGCCATGACCCCGACCGCGACGAGCAGCACCTCCGGTGCGTCGGCCCGTCGCAGTACGTCGATGCCGCCCACCCGGTCGATCGCGGGGACGTTCGGCCCCACCGACTCCTTCGGGAACCGCACCAGCGTGGGCGCGTCGTCGACGGCGACCGCCTCGCGCAGCTGCGCCCGCAACTGGTCGGCGTCACGCGGCGCCGCGATCCGCAGCCCCGGTACGACCTGGAGGATCGACATGTCCCACATGCCGTTGTGCGAGGGCCCGTCGACACCCGTCACGCCGGCCCGGTCCAGGACGAAGGTCACCCCGCTGCGGTGCAGCGCCACGTCCATCAGGAGCTGGTCGAAGGCGCGGTTGAGGAAGGTGGCGTAGACGGCGACGACCGGGTGGAGCCCGCCGGTGGCGAGCCCGGCCGCGGAGACGGCCGCGTGCTGCTCGGCGATGCCGACGTCCCAGACCCGGTCCGGGAACCGCTCGGCGAACTTGGCGAGCCCGACCGGGTGCAGCATGGCCGCCGTGATCGCCACGACGTCCTCCCGCTCCTCGCCGATCTTGACGATCTCGTCGCCGAACACCGAGGTCCAGGACGGACCGTTGGAGGGCGCCAGCGGCTCGCAGGTCAGCGGGTCCATCACACCGACGGTGTGGAAGTGGTCCTCCTCGTGCGCGAGGGCGGGTTCGTAGCCGCGGCCCTTCTCGGTGAGGCAGTGCACGAGCACCGGCCCGTGGAAGCGTTTCGCGCGCCGCAGCGCCGACTCGACGGCCTTGACGTCGTGCCCGTCGATCGGCCCGACGTACTTCAGGCCGAGGTCCTCGAACATCCCCTGCGGCGCGAACGCGTCCTTGAAGCCCTTCTTGGCGCCGTGCAGAGCCTCGTAGAGGGTGTGCCCGACGACCGGCGTGCTCAGCAGGACGTCCTTGCCCCAGGCCAGCACCTTCTCGTAGGAGTCGGTGGTGCGCAGCGCCGCGAGATGGTTGGCGAGGCCGCCGATGGTCGGGGCGTAGGAGCGCTCGTTGTCGTTGACGACGATGATCAGCGGCCGGTTCTTGGCCGCCGCGATGTTGTTCAGCGCCTCCCAGGCCATGCCGCCGGTCAGCGCGCCGTCGCCGATCACCGCGACGACATGGCCCTTCTCCCCCTGTACCTGGCGGGCCTTGGCGAGTCCGTCGGCCCAACCGAGGGCGGTGGAGGCGTGGCTGTTCTCGATGACGTCGTGCTCGGACTCCTCGCGCGAGGGATAGCCGGACAGGCCGCCCTTGCCGCGCAGCTTGGAGAAGTCCTGACGCCCTGTCAGCAGTTTGTGTACGTAGCTCTGGTGGCCGGTGTCCCACAGGATGCTGTCGACCGGCGACTCGAAGACCCGGTGGAGCGCGATGGACAGTTCCACCACACCCAGATTGGGCCCGAGGTGGCCGCCGGTCCTGGCGACCGCCTGCACCAGGAACTCCCTGATCTCTTCGGACAGTTCGCCAAGTTGCGCCTCGGTCAGCGCCTTCAGGTCGCGCGGTCCCCGGATGGTCTCCAGAATCGACACGCTCGGGCCCCCTCTCGGTTTCGTGCCTGGCGTCAGCTCACGGTCACTGCCGGTTTCCCCGTGACGTCGGGGGAGCCCGTCGCTGCCCCGTCCCGCTCCATCTGCTCGGCGATCTTCATCGCCTCTTCGATCAGCGTCTCCACGATCTTCGACTCGGGAACGGTCTTGATGACCCTGCCCTTGACGAAGATCTGCCCCTTGCCGTTGCCGGAGGCGACCCCCAGGTCCGCCTCCCGCGCCTCGCCGGGGCCGTTCACCACACACCCCATGACGGCGACACGCAGCGGCACCTCCATGCCGTCCAGCCCGGCGGTGACCTCGTCGGCCAGCTTGTAGACGTCCACCTGGGCGCGCCCGCAGGACGGGCACGACACGATCTCCAGTCGCCGCTGCCTGAGGTTCAGCGACTCCAGGATCTGGATGCCGACCTTGACCTCCTCGGCGGGCGGAGCGCTCAACGACACCCTGATGGTGTCGCCGATCCCCTGCGAGAGCAGTGCTCCGAAAGCGACCGCCGACTTGATCGTGCCCTGGAAGGCGGGACCGGCCTCGGTCACCCCCAGATGCAGCGGGTAGTCGCACTGCGCGGCCAGCTGCCGGTACGCCTCGATCATCACGACCGGGTCGTTGTGCTTGACGGAGATCTTGATGTCCCGGAAGTCGTGCTCCTCGAAGAGCGAGGCCTCCCACAGCGCCGACTCCACGAGCGCCTCGGGCGTGGCCTTGCCGTACTTCTGGAGCAGCCGCCGGTCCAGGGAGCCGGCGTTCACGCCGATCCGGATCGGCGTGCCGTGGTCCCGGGCCGCCCGGGCGATCTCCTTGACCTTGTCGTCGAACTGCTTGATGTTGCCGGGATTCACCCGTACGGCCGCACAGCCGGCCTCGATCGCGGCGAACACGTACTTCGGCTGGAAGTGGATGTCCGCGATCACCGGGATCTGCGACTTACGGGCGATGGTGGCGAGCGCGTCCGCGTCGTCCTGCGTCGGGCAGGCCACCCGGACGATCTGGCAGCCGGAGGCCGTGAGCTCGGCGATCTGCTGGAGGGTGGCGCCGATGTCCGACGTTCGGGTCGTCGTCATCGACTGCACCGACACCGGCGCCCCGCCCCCGACCGCCACCGGCCCGACCTGGATCTGCCGCGACAGGCGCCGCTCGGCGATCGGTCGCGCCGGTACCTCGGGGACGCCCAGGGGGATGGCGGTCATGACGTCACTCCCGGTTTCCGGAGACCGTCTCGCGCATGGCGCGCAGCGACTCCTTCAGCGAGCCCATGGTGGCGAGGACGGCGGTGGGCTCGTAGCCGCAGTGCGCCATGCAGTTGGCGCAGCGCGGGTCCTTGCCGCGGCCGTACTTGTCCCAGTCGGTGTCCTCGATCAGTTCGCGGTACGTCGACACGTACCCGTCGCTCATCAGATAGCAGGGGCGCTGCCAGCCGAAGAGCGAGTAGTTGGGGATCGCCCACGCGGTGCACGGGAAGTCGACCTTGCCCTCCAGGAAGTCCAGGAAGAGCGGGGAGTGGTTGAGCCGCCAGCGGCGCCGGTTGCCGCCCGCGAAGGCCTTCTTGAACAGTTCGCGGGTCTGCTCCACACCCAGGAAGTGCTCCTGGTCGGGCGCCTTCTCGTAGGCGTAGGCGGGCGAGATCATCATCTCGTCGACCTTGAGGTCGTCGTTGAGGTAGTTCAGCACCTCGATGACGGTCTGCGGGGTGTCGGTGTTGAAGAAGGTGGAGTTGGTGGTGACCCGGAAGCCGCGGCGCTTGGCCTCCTTGATGGCCTCCACCGCCTCGTCGAACACGCCCTCCTTCGCGACCGACTCGTCGTGCCGCTCACGCAGGCCGTCGATGTGCACGGCGAAGGCGAAGTAGGGCGAGGGCTTGAACTTGTCCATCTTCTTGCGCAGCAGCATGGCGTTGGTGCACAGGAAGACGTACTTCCGTTTGGCCACCAACTGCCGCACGATCTCGTCGATCTGAGGGTGCATCAGGGGCTCGCCGCCCGCGATCGACACCATCGGCGCACCGGACTCCAGTACCGCTCCCACGGCCTGCGCGACCGGCATGCGCTGCTTCAGCACCCCGGCGGGGTGCTGGATCTTGCCGCAGCCCTCGCACTTGAGGTTGCAGGCGAACAGGGGCTCCAGCTCGACGATGAGCGGGAACTTGTCGCGCCTGCGGAGCTTCTGTTCAGCCAAATATGTAGCGACCTTGATGGACTGGCGCAGCGGCATGGCCATCGGGCTCACCTCCTGGGGAGCAGCACATTACGGTGCCATTCAAAGAATGCGGGAAGAATGGAACGAAGGACGCGGAAAGCCGATATTCCACCGCGCACCGTGCCGATACGGACGAGTTCATGTTCTGGAGCGTCCACGACCACCCGGACGGCCGCAACCGGACGTGCTCCCGCACGCCCGGCGCCGAGAAGCGTTGCGGCCGACTCCATGTCGACCGCGATTGCGCCGGTGGCCAGCAGGCCGGACCGCTCCTGACCGCGTACGACGTGGTCGGATCCGGTGAGCGGGCCGGTGTGGACGGTACGGCCGGGCACCGTACGCCCGAGTTCCTTGACGAGCAGGTCGGTGCCCACGCAGGGCGTGGAGCCACGCGGGTCCCGGGTCTCCTCGGCGACGACCAGGTCACCGGGGTGCATGCCGGGTGCCAGCCCCGCGCAGAAGCCGGTGGCCAGCACGGCGGCCCCGGCGAGTGCGGGGTCGGCCAGCGCCCGCACGACGGACCGCTCGGCCGCCCCGGGACCCATGCCCGTACGCAGCACGGTCACCGGCCCAGCCGCACCACCACGCTCCCCCAGCCGCAGCGCCAGCCGCTCGATACCGAGCGCACAGGCGATCAGCAGCGGCGGCGGAGCGGAGGAGGGGCTCATCCGGTCCCCTCGACCTCGGCGAGCGGCCGACCGCCGGTCCGCGCGGCGAGCCCGCCGGCGCCGCCTTTCGCGAAGGGCTCGCCGTGCACATACCGCCCCAGCGCCGTGAGCGGAAACACCTGCCGGTACAGGTGGTAGTTGATCGAGAAGTCCCACGGGAAGCCCGTCCCCGTGAAGTACGGCTCGTCCCACGAGCCGTCCTCCCGCTGGGTCGCGGCCAGCCACTCGATGCCGCGTTCGACGGCCTTGGAGTCCCGCTCGCCGGCCGCCAGCAGCGCCATCAGCGCCCAGGCGGTCTGCGAGGCGGTGGAGGCGCCCCTGCCGCTCCACTCCTTGACGTACTGGTACGAGCGCAGGTCCTCGCCCCAGCCGCCGTCGTCGTTCTGGACGCTCTCCAGCCAGGCCACCGCCCGCCGGATCGCCGGGTGCGAGCCGGGGAGACCGGCGGCGGTCAGCGCGGGCACCACGGACCCGGTGCCGTAGACGTAGTTGACGCCCCAGCGTCCGAACCACGAGCCGTCCGGCTCCTGTTCGCCGAGCAGCCACTCGATGCCGCGCCGGGTGCGCGGGTCGTGGGTGAGGCCCTCCACCGCGAGCATCTCGACGACGTGCGCGGTGACGTCCGCGGACGGCGGGTCGATGACCTCGCCGAAGTCGCAGAACGGCAGCCGGTTGGGGAACGGGCTGGTGTTGTCGACGTCGAAGGCGCCCCAGGCGCCGTCCTTCGACTGCATGCCGAGGTTCCAGCGCACCCCGCGCGCGATGGCCTTCTCCACCCGCTCCGGGTCGTGATGCCGCACGCGGCGCAGCGCGAGGACGACCTCGGCGGTGTCGTCGATGTCGGGGTAGTTGTCGTTGTGGAACTCGAACGCCCATCCGCCGGGCGGTAGTTGAGGCCGCCGCACGGACCAGTCGCCGGGGCGCACGATCTGCTCCCCCAGCATCCAGTCCGCCGCCTTCACCAGCTGCGGATGGTCCGCGGGCAGCCCGGCGTCGACGAGCGCGATGGTCGCCAGGCAGGTGTCCCACACCGGCGACTGGCAGGCCTCGATCATCCGGGCGCCGTCCTCGCGCCAGACGGCGTACCGGTCGAGGGACTCCAACCCGGCGCGCATGACGGGGTGTTGGAGGTCGTAGCCGAGCAGGTGGAGGGCGATGAGGGAGTACACGGCCGGCGGCTGGATACCGCCCCAGCAGCCGTCGTTCTCCTGCCGCTCGATGATCCAGCGCGCGGCCGACCGCATCGCCGCCCTGCGCAGCTTCCTCGGCACGACCTTGCGCAGGGCGTGCAGGCCCTTGTCGAGCCGTTGGAAGGCGCCGTCCCAACTGGCCGCGGGCGCCAGGCGCTTCGCCGGACTGGGGTTGTTCGGATCGGTGTGCAGCTCGTCCAACGGGAAGGGCGCCGGCCGCACGGGGCGCTTCGCGGAGACGATGGTCAACGGGACGACCGTCTGCCGGGCCCAGCAGCCGAAGTCGTAGATGTTGAGCGGCACCCACTTCGGGAAGTAGATGAGTTCCGGCGGCAGTTCGGGCAGGTCGTCCCACTTCCACCAGCCGAACAGGGCGAGCCAGATGCGGGTGAAGACCCGGGACGCGGCGATGCCGCCCTGGGCGCGGATCCACTCCGCCGCCTTCGCCATGTGCGGCGCGTCCGGCGCGTCCCCGGCCAGGCGCAGGGCGACGTACGCCTCGATGGTGGTGGAGAGTTCGCCCGGTCCGCCGTGGAAGGTGGCCCAGGTGCCGTCCTCGCGCTGCTCGCCGCGGATGAAGAGGGCGGCGGCGCGCGTCGTGGACTCGTCGCGGATGCCGAGGAACTGACGGAGCAGCAGGTCCTCGGCGTCCATGGTGACGTTGGTCTCCAGGTCGCCCTTCCACCAGCCCTGGGCGTCCTGTCGGGCCAGCAGGAAGTCGGTGGCGCGCTGGACCGCGTGTACGGCGGCTTCGTGGACCCCGGCCGCCACCGGGGTGGTGCTGTCGGTATCGCTGGCCGCGGCGGCGCGGGGCGGCACGGCCCCGGAGCTTCCGTCGGTCGTCGCTGTCATGGCTTCCCCTTCGTGCAGTGCGGCAGGTGGTGCGTCTGCTGTGGGTCCGCCGTCGGCCGGTGCGCATCCGATCGCGACACCGGCCGGCGACTACGCGAGGGCTATTCGACCGATAGTGATCATCTCTTTCGTACGACGACGAAGTCGGCGAGCGCCGTGAACTGCGCCCGCACCCGGTCGGGCATGTCGACGGCGTCGAGGGCTTCGATGGCGATGGTGTGCTGACGGCGTGCTTCCCCGGCCGTCCACTCGCGGCCGCCGGCCTCCTCGATCAGCGCGGCACGGGCGGCGAACTCCTCCTCGGAGAAGTTCGCGAAGTCGCTGCTCTTGGCGTCGGCGGCGAGCAGCTCGCCGAGCCGTTCGGAGGCGCTGCCCCCGGCCGCGAGCGCGGCCACGACCGGCAGGGACTTCTTGCGCTGGCGCAGATCGCTCCAGGTCTGCTTGCCGGTGGCCTCCGGGTCGCCCCAGATGCCGAGGAGGTCGTCGACGGCCTGGAAGGCGAGGCCCAGGTGGTAGCCGTACTTCTCCAGGGTGTCGGCGGTGCGGTCGTCCGCGCCGCCGAGCACGGCGCCGATGGAGCTGGCGCAGGCCAGCAGGGCGCCGGTCTTGTTGCCCTCCATCTCCAGGCACTCCTCGACGCTGACGCGGTCGCGGTGCTCGTAGGAGATGTCCTGGGCCTGGCCGTCGATCAGCGCGCGGGTCGCGGTGGTCAGACGGCGGGTGGCGCGGCCGGCCTCGACGGTGCCGAGTTCCAGCAGGATCTCGTTGGCCAGCGCGAACAGGGCGTCGCCGACCAGGATGGCCTGGGCGGGGCCGTGCACCTTCCAGACGGTGTCGCGGTGCCGGCGCTGTTCGTCGCCGTCCATCAGGTCGTCGTGCAGCAGCGAGAAGTTGTGGACCAGTTCGACGGCGACCGCTCCGGGGATGCCGACCTCGGGCGCGCCTGAGGTGACCTCGGCGGACAGCACGGCGAGGGCGGGGCGCACGGCCTTGCCGCCGTCGCCGTCGGCGGGATTGCCGGCGGCGTCGATCCAGCCGAAGTGGTAGGCGGCGACCGTGTCCATGGGAGGTGCCAGGCGGTCGACGGCCGCCCGCAGTACCGGTGTGGCCAGGGTCCGGCCGCGCTCCAGGAGCGCGGTCACGTCCACCGCGGTCTCTCGAGCGGCCTTCGAGGCCGGGGGCACAGTGGGCACAGTCTCTCCTCTTGTTGCGGTACCGGAGGTGCGGGGGCCTGCCGCGCGCTGCTGGATCATCAGGCAGCCTCCTCGACGTCGAAGAGGTGACGGGGGCGGGGCCGACCCAGGGCACGCAACGCGGCGTCCGCCGCGCCGATGCCACTGCGGACCGCACTTTCCATGGTCGCGGGCCACCCGGTGGCGGTCCACGCTCCGGCCAGGTACAGGCCGGATGCCTTGGTACGGGCGCCGGGCCGCAGCCGTCCGACGCCGGGGGTGGGAGCGAACGTCGCGGTGCGCTCCCTGGTCACGAAGAAGTCCTTCACCTCGGCACCGCGGGTCCGCGGCAGCAGGCGCTGAAGTTCGGTCAGGTACCGCTCGCGCAGGGCGGCGACGGGCGCGTCGATCTCGTCCTGTGCGGCCGACTGCGACAGCGCGAGGTACTGGCCGGACGTCAGCCCCGAGGCCTCGGTGCGGTCGAAGATCCACTGCACGGGCGTGCCGAGCGCGGTGAGGAAGGGGGTGTCGACGACCTTGCGGTCGTAGACGACATGGACGTTGAGGATGGGCGCGGTGCCGATCCGCAGCAGTTGCTCCGGGTCGTCGAGGGCGCCGTCGGGCAGCAGGTCGTACGTCTCGCGCTGGGGTACGGCGAGCACGACCGCGTCCGTCTCGATGACCTCACCGGGAACCTGAACGCTCCAACGCCCGTTGTCGTTCTGGAAGATGGAGGTGACGCGTGAACGGATCCTGGTTCGGACGCCCCCGGAGTCGAGCGCCCTGCGGGCCAGCCGGTCGTGCAGTTCGCCCAGCGGGACGCGCGCCCAGCCGATGTCGGCCGCGCCCGGGTCGGACAGCAGACCGGTCTTGAACACCATCGCGGCGAGCCCCAGGGAGGCGTCGGAGGCGACCGCGTTGAGGGTGGCGACCCCGACCAGGTCCCACAGGGCCTCGACGGCACGCGCCGACTGACCGTGCGCGGTCAGCCAGCTGCCGAAGTCCTGTGCGTCCAGGGCCGGATCGGCGAGGTCGAGCCCCTTGAGCGCGAGCGCGGCCCGGCCGACCTTGGCGCGCTCGGCGAGTGAGAGGTGCGGATACGTCGCGAGGCTGCGCCCCAGATGCAGGGGCACCGGCAGCGCGTCGCGCCGCAGCCTGCCGAGCCGCCGGCCCTCGGGCTTGGTGACGTCGACGACGGGCACGTCGAGACGGTCCTGCAGCGGAGCCAGCGCCGCGCCGCCGATCCGGTCGAGGAACCAGCGGTAGGCGGTGCAGCAGCGCAGGTAGACGTGCTGGCCGTTGTCGACGGTGAGCTCGCCGCGCTGGAAGGAGAAGGCCAGGCCGCCCAGTCTCGGCCTGCCTTCGAGCAGGGTGACGCGCACCCCGGCGTCGGCGAGCGCGAGCGCGGCGGTGATTCCCGCGAGCCCTCCGCCGACCACCACCGTGTCCCGTGCGGGCCCGGACCGCATGCCGTCGGTCATCGTGCACCCTCCCCTGCGCACCCGCCGTGCCGTGTCGACGTGCCCCGGCAGGCCGTTGCAGTCAGGGACGCCACCCGGCCACGGAGGGTTGCCCGCCGCTTACGGCCGTCTGCGTTCCCTTGGTCCAAGTCGTGCATCAAGCACGCCTCCTGACGGTCCGCCGGGTCACGTGCCGGGCGTCCAGACCGGACAGGCCGCGCACGGCGACGTAGGCCTTCTCGCGTCCGGGCAGCGAGACCCGGCCGCGCAGCACCGCCTCGGGGTCGCGTTCGATGCGGTCGAGGAGGCGGCGGTAGATGCCTGCCATGGCGGCTACGCAGGCGCCGCTGCGCCGGTCGAGCATGGGCAGCAGCTGGTAGCCCTCGGCGAAAAGGGCGCGGGCCCGACGCACTTCGAAGTGCACGAGGCCCGCGAAGTCGGAGCCCTCCGGTGGGGTCGGCCCGCTGAACCCGGCCGAGCAGCCGAACTTGGCCAGGTCGTCGGCGGGCAGGTAGACGCGCCCGCCCTCGGCGTCCTCACGGATGTCGCGCAGGATGTTGGTGAGCTGGAGTGCGAGCCCCAGCGTGTCGGCGTACTCGGGCGCGCGCTCGGCGCCGCGCGCCCCCGGTTCCGTTCCGAACACTCCGAGCGAGAGCCGGCCGATGGCGCCGGCCACACAGCGGCAGTAGACCTTCAGGTCGTCCCAGGTCTCGTAGGCCTCGCCGCGGACGTCCATGAGGACGCCGTCGATGAGTTCGTTCAGGCCGTCGAGCGGGATCGGGAAGTGCCGGGCCGCGTGCGCGAGGGCGACGCCGACCGGGTCGGTGTCGTCCTCGCCGATCGCGTCCTCGCGGATCCGGTCGAGCAGCGACCGGGTGTCCTGGAGACGGGCGAACTTCACGTCGTCGGTGAGCGCGCCGTCGCCGATGTCGTCGACCCGCCGGGAGAACGCGTACAGCGCGGACATAGCGCGGCGCTTGGGCGTCGGCAACAGTCTGATGCCGTAGGCGAAGTTACGGGCCTGCTGTCCGGTGACGGCCTCGCAGTAGCTGTAGGCGGCGAGTACCGGTGCGGACACGTGTGGCGCGGAGTCCACGGTCCGGATCACCCCTCTCCTCGCAGAGTCACGCCCACCTCACGCAGCAACCGGAGCTTGCCGGATTTGGGCGGGCCGGGAAGTACGTCGTATTCGGCGGCGGCGATCGCCTGGACGGCCGCCCTTCCCCCCGCCACGAACCCCGCGAGCAACAGCCTCAACCTGCCGTGCACGCTACCCACGAGGGGGGCGCCTTCATTCAGCAGATCGCGGGCGCGTTGTGCTTCGTACGCGACCAGTGCGCGCACCGATGCGCCCGCGGTCGCCGTGGCGAGATCCGCCTCCTGGACGTGAAAGCGCTTCATGTCCTCGGCGGGCAGATAGACGCGGTCGCGGCCGAGATCCTCGGCCACGTCCTGGAGATGCTCGACGATCTGCAGGGCCGTGCAGATCGCGTCCGAGTGGCGGATCCGCTCGGGGGTGGCGGTGCCGGTGACGGCGAGGACGAGCCGGCCCACGGGGTTCGCGGACAGTACGCAGTAGGCGAGCAGGTCGTCGTAGGTCTCGTAGCGCTTGACGAGCTGGTCCTGGCGGTTGGCGGCGATCAGGCCGAGGAAGGGCTCGGGGGTCAGCGAGCGGCGGCGGACGGTCGGCTGGAGACGGCGCAGCAGGGGGTGGCGCGGGGTCGAGTCGAAGACGCGGCGCAGGTCGGCCTCGAAGGCGTCCAGCACGGTCAGCCGGTCCTCGGCCCGCTCGGGCGACACGCCGAGGAGGCGGGCGTCGGCGCCGCCGGGCGCGAGGTCGCCGTCGCCGATGTCGTCGACGAGGCGGGCGAAGCCGTAGACGGCCATGAGGTCGGCGCGCCAGTCTCTGGGCAGGAAGAACGGGGCCACGGGGAAGTTCTCGGCCGTGGCCTTGTCGAGCGTGGCGCGCTCCGGGTCGTCCGTGCGCGTCGTGGTGGTTCCCGTCACCGTTTGCTGCCCAGGGCGGGGACGGCACATGCCTCGCGGAGCTGGGGAGTTTCCGTAGCCATTGCCGTCACATCTCCCGTTCTACACTGCCGACCCAATACACACTATTTCGGACACGCCGCCCGGCGTTCCGGCGGCTGTCCCGGTGGAGGGTGTCGCGCATTATCGCCCTACTTGCCGTGTTTCGGCACTGGTACAGCTTACGTTGTACAACGCGGCGCGGACCGAGGGGGTGTCCTGCGCATCACAAGAACACACCGATTGGCTTCAAGATTCCTACGGCTGACCAGAGTTGACGCTTCCTTTGCGGGCGGCGCAGGTGCCCTTTGCCGACGACGCAGGGCCCCACCGGAGCAGTTCCGGCAGGGCCCTGAACGGCCGGCTACTTACCCGTGAACTTCTCGTACTCCTTGAGGACCTCGTCGGTCGGTCCGTCCATGCGCAGCTCGCCGCGCTCCAGCCACAGCACGCGGTTGCAGGTGTCGCGGATCGACTTGTTGTTGTGACTGACCAGGAACACCGTTCCGGCCTGCTTGCGCAGCTCGCGGATGCGTTCCTCGGAGCGCTTCTGGAACTTGCGGTCACCGGTGGCCAGCGCCTCGTCGATCATCAGGACGTCGTGGTCCTTGGCGGCGGCGATGGAGAACCGCAGGCGGGCGGCCATGCCGGAGGAGTAGGTGCGCATCGGCAGGGTGATGAAGTCGCCCTTCTCGTTGATACCGGAGAAGTCGACGATCTCCTGGTAGCGCTCCTTGATCTGCTCGCGGGTCATGCCCATGGCGAGCCCGCCCAATATGACGTTGCGCTCACCGGTCAGGTCGTTCATCAGGGCCGCGTTCACACCGAGCAGCGAGGGCTGGCCGTCGGTGTAGACCTTGCCGCTCTCGGCGGGCAGCAGGCCGGCGATGGCGCGCAGCAGGGTCGACTTGCCGGAGCCGTTGGAGCCGATCAGGCCGATGGCCTCGCCCCGGTAGGCGACGAAGGACACTCCGCGCACGGCGTGCACCTTGCGCACCCCGCGCTGCTCGCCGCGCTTGAGGATGCGGCTGAGGGCGGCGGTGGCGCTGCCCTTGCCGGTCTTGGCGCCGTTGACGCGGTAGACGATGTGCAGCTCGTCCGCGATGACCGTGGGGACGTGTGCTTCGGTCGTATGGTCAGCCACGGCCGTACCTCTCCTCCGCCTTCCAGAAGTACACGAAGCCGCCCAGGGCGAACAGCGCGGCCCAGCCGCCGGCGATCGCCCAGACGTGGTCGGGGAGGTTCTCCGAGCCGTAGCCGTCGATCAGCGCGAAGCGCATCAGGTCCATGTAGATGGCGGCCGGGTTCCACTGGAGCACGTTGGCGATCCAGGCCGGCTTGTCGGCCAGCATGATCGGGATGGAGTACATGACGCCGGACGCGTACATCCACGTGCGCATCACGAACGGCATCAGCTGTGCCAGGTCCGGAGTCTTGGAGCCGGCCCGGGCCATGATCAGGGCGAGGCCGGTGTTGAAGCAGAACTGCAGGGCCAGCGCCGGGACGATCAGTACCCAGGACAGCTCCGGGTAGCTGCCGAAGGCGCAGGTCACGGCGAACAGCACGATCATCGAGAAGAGCAGCTGCTGGAGCTGCTGGAGCGCGAAGGAGACCGGCAGCGAGGCGCGCGGGAAGTGCAGGGCGCGCACCAGGCCGAGGTTGCCGGAGATCGCGCGGACGCCCGCCATCACCGAGCTCTGCGTGAAGGTGAACACGAACACGCCGGTGACCAGGAACGGGATGTACACCTCACGCGGCATGCCCCGGTCGGCCTCCAGGATCACGCCGAAGACGAAGAAGTACACGGCCGCGTTCAGCAGCGGTGTGACGACCTGCCAGAGCTGGCCGAGCTTGGCCTGGCTGTACTGGGCGGTCAGCTTCGCCCGCGAGAAGGCGATGATGAAGTGACGCCGGTCCCAGAGCTGGCGGACGTATTCGACGAGGGAGGGGCGGGCGCCGCTCACGGACAGCCCGTACTTCGCGGCGAGCTCTGCCGCGGACAGTCCCTCGTCGGGCGACGGAGGCGCGGTCACCGCGACTGTGCCGTCGTGTGTGGTCTCACTCACTAGTCGAAACTTTCGTCTTCGAGATGCGCGGCCCGGGCGGTAGCCGGGAGCCGAGCGTTACGCCCCGAATGCTCTCAGGGACGAGCTTGTCAGATGACAGGAGGTCGGCCGAGTCGAGTCAGCCGCCACACCGTACGCCACTTCATGGGCCGGCGGGGACCGCAGGGCGACGCCCAGCCTTCCCGGAAGCCGCCGAACCACGCCCGCAGCGCCGGCCGCGAGGGGCGGCGCAGCAGGGTGAGGGTGAGCCAGATTCCCAGGTAGAGGGGAACGAGGGCGGCGGGCAGGTTGCGGCGGGCGAGCCAGACGCGGTTGCGGGCCACCATGCGGTGGTAGACCGCGTGCCGGGAGGGCGCGGTCGTCGGGTGGTACAGCACCATGTCGGACCGGTAGTCGATCAGCCAGCCCGCGTCGAGGGCCCGCCAGGCCAGGTCGGTCTCCTCGTGCGCGTAGAAGAACGCGTCCGGCAGGCCGCCGACCTCGGCGAACACCCGGGTGCGGACCGCGTTGGCGCCGCCGAGGAAGGTGGTCACGCGCGAGGAGCGCATCGGGTCGGAGGCGCGCAGCCGGGGCACGTGGCGGCGCTGGGTGGCGCCGGTGTCCGGGTCGGCTATGCGGAAGCTGATGATGCCGAGCCTGGAGTCGGCCTCGAAGGCCTGGCGGCACAGCTGGGCGGTGTCGGGGCGGGCGAGCAGGCCGTCGTCGTCGAGGAACAGCAGTATGTCGACGTCCCGGCCACTAGGGCCGAAGGCCTCGATGCCGACGTTGCGGCCGCCCGGGATGCCGAGGTTCTCGGGCAGCTCGACGGTACGGACGCCGGCGGGGACCTCGGGCACGGGCGAGCCGTTGCCGACGACGACCACGTCTATCGGGTCGCCGTCCTGCTTGGCGACCGACTCCAGCAGCGCGCGGAGCTCCTCGGGGCGGTTGCCCATCGTGATGATGACCGCCCCGACCCGCATCCCCGGGCTCACCGGAGCCTGCTCGACACGAGGATGGACACCAGGTGCAGCAGCGTCTGCAGCAGCGCGATGCCGACGAGCACGGCGACGCCGAGCCGGGTGAAGAACAGGTCACCGCGGCTCGCGTCCAGGATCGCGAGGACCAGGATCAGCAGCGACGCCTCGATGCCGAGGATCAGCCGGTGGAACTTCAGCGCGGCGGCGGCGCGGCGGGCCAGTGCCATGCCGGAGGAGCGGGGCTCGGACGCGGACTCCTTGACCGGCGGCAGCCCGCCCTGGTGCCGGGCGACGCCGACGAGGTCGGTCTCCGCCTTGATCAGAATCGCGCCGAGGGCGGCGAGGGTGCCCAGGAAAGCCCACAGCCAGTCGATCCGCCCGGAGCCCCACAGATCGGCGGCGCGCAGGCCCAGGCCGACGAGGACGGCGGCGTCGGTCAGGTAGGCGCCGACCCGGTCCAGGTAGACGCCGCCGAGGGAGAACTGCTGCTTCCAGCGGGCGATCTCGCCGTCGACGCAGTCCAGCAGCAGGTACAGCTGGACCATCACGACGCCGAGCACGGCACCCGGGATGCCCGGCACCAGCAGGGCGGGGGCGGCGAGCACGCCGAAGAGGGTCATCAGGTACGTGAGCTGGTTGGGCGTGACCCTGGTGTTCACCAGGTAGCGGTCGACCCGCAGCGACACCTCTCGCATGTAGAGGCGTCCCGCCCAGTGCTCACCGCTGCGCCGGTCCTTCACCCCGGCGGGGTGGACGACGGGGCGGAGTTCAGCTACCGATGGCCTTGACATAGTCGGCGTAGGTGTCCTTGATCTGGTGGGTTTGCAGGTCGAGGTGTTCGAGGATCGTGTAGCGGCCGGGCCGGGTCTGAGGGGCGTACTCCACGACCCGGACGAACTCGTCCGGGGTGAAGCCGATCTCCTCCGGCAGCACCGGCAGCCCGTGCCGACGCAGCACCTCGGCCATGTACACCGACTCCTCGTGCGCGCCGCGCAGATACATCGCGAAGGCCGCGCCCAGCCCGCACTGCTCGCCGTGGGCGGCCGCGCGCTTGGGGAACAGCAGGTCGAAGGCGTGGTTGATCTCGTGGCAGGCGCCGGAGGACGGGCGGGAGTCGCCCGACACCGACATGGCGATGCCAGTGAGGACCAGTGCCTCGGCCAGGACCTGCAGGAAACCGTCGTCGCCGACGCCGCCCGGGTGCCGGAGCACCGACTCGCCGGCCTGCCGCGCCATGGCGGCGGCCAGACCGTCGATCTTCTCCCCGTTGACACGGTTGGAGAGCTCCCAGTCCGCCACGGCGGAGACGTTGGAGATGACGTCGCCGATACCGGAGCGCACGAAGCGCACCGGAGCCTCACGGATCACGTTGAGATCGATGACGACCGCGATCGGGTTCGGCACGCCGTACGAGCCGCGGCCCGCGTCGTTGTCGAGGGTCGCCACCGGCGAGCAGAGCCCGTCGTGCGCCAGGTTGGTGGCGACGGCGACCAGTGGCAGGCCGACCCGCGCCGCGGCGAACTTGGCACAGTCGATGATCTTCCCGCCACCGAGGCCCACGACCGCGTCGTAGTGGCCTGCCTTGATGTCGCTCGCCAGCCGGACGGCGTCGTCGAGGGTTCCCCCGCCCACCTCGTACCAGCTGGCGCCGGGCAGTTGCGGGGCGACGCGCTCACGCAGCCGGGCGCCGGAGCCGCCGCTGACGGCGACGGCGAGGCGGCCCGAGTGGGATATGCGCTCGTCGGCGAGCACGCCCGCCAGGTCGTCGAGGGCACCCGGGCGGATGTCCACGACGACCGGCGACGGGATGAGCCGGGTCAGTACTGGCACGCGATCTCCCGTCCCCGGGCCAGATCGTCGTGGTTGTCGATCTCGACCCACGGCACGTCGCCGATCGGGGCCACGTCGATCTTGAAGCCGCGGTTGACGAGCTCCTGGTAGCCGTGCTCGTAGAACTGCTGGGGGTCGCTCTCCCAGACGGTGCGCAGCGCGTCCGCCAGCTCGGGCGCGGCGTCGCCCTCGATGAGGGTGACGCCGATGTACTCGCCGGTGGCCTCGGCGGGGTCCATCAGCTTGGTGATCTTCCGCACGCCCCGCTCGGGATCGACGACGACCTTCATCTCCTCGTCGGCCAGCGACTTCACGGTGTCGAGAGCGAGGATGATCTTCTTGCCGTCGCCGCGGGCGGCGAGCAGCGTCTTCTCCACGGAGACCGGGTGGACGGTGTCGCCGTTGGCGAGGATCACGCCGTCCTTGAGCGCGTCACGGCCGCACCACAGGGAGTAGGCGTTGTTCCACTCCTCGGCCTTGTCGTTGTCGATCAGCGTGAGCTTCAGGCCGTACTTCTGCTCCAGCTCGGACTTGCGCGCGTAGACGGCCTCCTTGCGGTAGCCGACGATGATCGCCGCTTCCGTCAGGCCGATCTCGGCGAAGTTGGCGAGGGTCAGGTCGAGAACTGTGATCCCGTCGGTCCCGTCCTCGTCGCCCGCGGGCCCCACCGGCACCAGTGCCTTGGGCAGGGTGTCGGTGTAGGGCGCAGACGCCGGCCGGCGCCGGCCGCCAGCACGAGGCCGATCATGCGGGTTCTCCTTCGTCGTGTACGGCGGGCGCCCCTGCGGACACCCAGAACCGGATGCTCTCCAGGAGCACCACCAGGGCGACGGCCACGGCGAGGACCGTGAGCGCGACCTTGAACTGCGCGGCGGTCAGCACCACGGCGAGCGTCACGACCACCAGCGTCCGGCCCTCGTGCCCCCCGATCGCCCGCACCAGCCAGTGCGGGGGCGCGCCCGCGTTGCCGCGGATGCGGTAGACCGTGTCGTAGTGATGGTAGGCGACAGCCGCAACCAGCCCGAAAGCAGCGGGAAGTGCTCCGTTCACCTCCGATTCAGCTGCCAGGATCAGCACGGTCCCGTACTCGGCGGCCCGGAAGAAGGGCGGAACCAGCCAGTCCAGCGCGCCTTTGAGGGGGCGTGAGACGGCGGCCGCGGACAGCGCGACGTAGACGAGCGCGGCGAGCAGGGTCGGCCAGGTCGCGCCCCAGAGTGCGGCGGACGTCACCACGAGGAGGCCAGCGGCGGCGGCACTGAGCGGAGCCGCCGGGACGCGCACCTTGCGTGAGAGAAGTTCCACCAGGGCCCCGCTGTCCGCCAGATCGGCCAGCGCCCGCGCCGCGCGGTCGGTCCGCTCGGCCTTGCGGGTCAGCGAACGCAGCACACGGCCGGCCGTGGTGTAGGTCGCGGCGAAGGCGCAGCCGACGAGCAGCACGTAGAAGGTGATGCGCGGGGTCGTGACGGCGGTGAGGACGGCGATCAGCGCCCAGCGTTCACCGATCGGCAGGACGATCATCCGGCGCAGCCACACTGTCCAGCCGACACTGTCCAGTTTGTCCGAAAGTGCGGCAGTAGGGCTGGTGTTGGCGGTGGCGTCGTGGTTCGCCTCGTTGAAGGAGAAGTCGACGATGTGCCGGCAGGTCTGCAGGACCATCGCGCCCAGGGCGAGCGCCCATACGTCGTCGCCACCCCGGGCCGCGCCGAGGGCGAGACCGGCGTAGTAGGCGTACTCCTTGGCCCGGTCGAAGGTGGCGTCCAGCCAGGCGCCGAGCGTGGAGTACTGCAGGGAGTAGCGGGCCAGTTGACCGTCGGTGCAGTCCAGCACGAAGGACGCGATCAGCAGTACGCCGGCCGCGACGAACCCGCCGCGCGTGCCGGTGGCCGCGCAGCCCGCCGCGATCAGGGCGGTGAGCAGTGAGGCGGTGGTGACCTGATTGGGCGTCAGTCCGCGCCGGGCGCACCAGCGGGCAATGTAGCGGGAGTACGGGCTGATGAAGAAGGTGGTGAAGAAGCCGTCGCGGGACTTCACGGCCGACTTCAGGCGTACGGCCTCGTCGTCGACGGCGGCGACGGCCTGCCGTGCCTCGTTGCGGGCCTGCGGGTCGGCGGGGACGGCGGCGACCAGGCTGCCGAGCTCCGGCCGGTGCACGTCGACGTCCAGCGCGCCGGTGATCCGGTCGGCGAGGCTGTCCACCAGCAGCGTGCCCTGGGTGGAGGTCTCGCGGGCCAGCGCGCGTGTCAGGGCCTGGCGGCCGGCGGGCTGGGCCGTCACCGCGCCGGGGATCGCGGCGAGCGGGAAGCGCGGGTCGGTGAGGCCGAGGCGCAGGGCGTGCGGATGGCCGACGAAACGGGCGTCGACGACGGCGACGCGCCGGTCACCCGGCACCTGCGCGAGGAGGGACTCGGCGTCGGCGGGGTCGGCGGCGATGCGCACCTCGAAGCCGAGCGACCGCAGGTCGCCCTCGATCGACGATCCGGGGACCGGCTGACCGGTGAGGATGGCGGTCGACAACCGAACTCACTCCCTGGGGGCCGACGTTTCCGCGCCGGTCGCGTGCATGGTGGTGCGCCCCATGGGGCAGGCGGTGCTGCATCCGGCGGGCGGCATGTCGGCAGAGGCTATCGGATAATAGGAAGCTCGTGTTCACCGGCCGTTTACGGTCCGGACGACGCCGCCTGCTGGGGCCTGTGCGGCGATCATCATCGGGGATGCCGGGGTCGGCGTACAGAATCGCACCTCCGGAAACGGGCCATCACGACATACGGGACCCGGGTCCGGGCCGACCCGGGTGTCGGCCGGATTAGGGTGGGCCACCATGACATGGCTGATCACCGGCGGTGCCGGATACATCGGGGCGCACGTGGCGCGGGTCATGGCCGAGGCCGGGGAGCGCGTCGTCGCGCTGGACGACCTCTCCGCCGGGGTGCCGGCGCGGCTCCCGGCGGACGTCCCGCTGGTGCGGGGCTCGGCCGGGGACGGCGCGTTGCTGAAGCGGGTGTTCGCCGAGCACGCGGTCACGGGTGTGGTGCATCTCGCGGCGCGCAAGCAGGTCGGTGAGTCCGTCGAGCAGCCGACCCGGTACTACGAGGAGAACGTCGGCGGTCTCGCGGCGCTGCTGGACGCGGTCGCCGGGGCCGGGATCAGGCGCTTCCTGTTCTCCTCCTCCGCCGCCGTCTACGGCAACCCCGATGTGGAACTCATCACGGAGGACACGCCGTGCACCCCGATGAGCCCGTACGGCGAGACCAAACTCGCCGGTGAGTGGCTGGTGCGCGCGGCGGGCCGGGCGCACGGCATCGCCACGGTGTGCCTGCGCTACTTCAACGTGGCGGGCGCGGCCGCGCCCGAACTGGCCGACACCGGCGTGTTCAACGTGGTCCCCATGGTCTTCGACCGGCTGACCCGCGACGAGGCGCCGCGGATCTTCGGCGACGACTACCCGACGCCGGACGGCACGTGCGTGCGCGACTACATCCATGTCGCCGACCTCGCCGAGGCGCACCTCGCGGCGGCCCGGCAGCTGTCGGCACCGGACGCGTCGGGCGATCTGACCGTGAACATCGGCCGCGGCGAGGGTGTCTCGGTGCGCGAGCTGGTCAGCCTGATCGGTGAGGTGACCGGCGACAGCCGCCCCGCCGTCGTCGAGGCGCGCCGCCCCGGGGACGCGCCGCGCGCCGTCGCCTCGGCCGCACGGGCCGCCGAGGAGCTCGGCTGGACCGCCCGGCGCGGGGTGCGCGAGATGGTCGAGTCGGCGTGGCGGGGGTGGCTGCTGCATCACGGCCGGTGAGCCCCCGGAGATCATCGCAGCGCTCTGACCTGGTGTTCGTTTCCGCAGGTCAGGGCACATGACAACGGTGTTCAGTGCCGCGTTGCCGATACCCCCCACCCGTAGTTCACTGGGGTCCGGACCCGATCAACAGGAGGCGGCTTTTCAATGGGGGCTGGGCACGATCACGGGCACGCGCATGGCGCGCCGGTCACCGGTACGGCGGCCGCGGCGTACCGCGGCAGGTTGCGGATCGCGCTGGGCATCACGCTCACCGTCATGGTGGTCGAGATCGTCGGTGGCGTGCTCGCGGACTCCCTCGCGCTGATCGCGGACGCCGCGCACATGGCGACCGACGCGGTGGGCCTCGGCATGGCGCTGCTCGCGATCCACTTCGCCAACCTTCCGGCCAGCGCGAACCGCACCTTCGGGTACGCGCGCGCCGAGATCCTCGCCGCGCTCGCCAACTGTCTGCTGCTGCTCGGGGTCGGCGGCTATGTGCTGTACGAGGCGATCGAGCGGTTCATCACGCCGGCCGACACCGAGGGTGGGCTGACCGCGGTGTTCGGCCTGATCGGTCTGGTCGCGAACATGATCTCGCTCACGCTGCTGATGCGCGGCCAGAAGGAGAGCCTGAACGTGCGGGGCGCCTTCCTGGAGGTGGCCGCCGACGCGCTGGGCTCGGTCGCGGTGCTGGTCTCGGCGGTGGTGATCCTCACCACCGGCTGGCAGGCCGCCGACCCGATCGCCTCGCTGGTCATCGGCCTGATGATCGTGCCGCGCACGCTGAAGCTGCTGCGCGAGACGCTCGACGTGCTGCTGGAGTCGGCGCCCAAGGGCGTCGACATGGCGGAGGTGCGGGCGCACATGCTGGCGCTCGACGGGGTGGAGGACGTGCACGACCTGCACGCCTGGACGATCACCTCGGGCATGCCGGTGCTGTCCGCGCACGTCGTCGTCCGCTCCGACGTCCTGAGCGCCATAGGGCACGAGAAGATGCTCCACGAGCTCCAGAGCTGCCTGGGCTCCCACTTCGACGTCGAGCACTGCACGTTCCAACTGGAGCCGGGGGGACATGCGGAGCACGAGGTGGGGCTCTGCCACTGACCTGCGGGCCACCGCCCGACAGACCCGCGAGCACGGCCACTGAGTGCGACGCGCGAGGGTAGGCGGGGGTAGGAGGAGCGGCGGGCGGCAAGGGCGCGTACGTCGCGTGACCGGCGCGCGACGGGGCGGCGCGCCCCTGGCGTTCCCCACAAGCCCGTACCGGACGGTTCCTGGCTTCGCGCGCCGGGCACGATCACCTACCGGGCCCCTCATTCCGGTGCCGACGCGCCGGGAAGTGCCGGGAGTGCCGGATTCGTACGGCAGACTGGGGCGCGAGGAACGAGGCGAAGGATGGGTATGCCGATCACACCTGCCACCGCGACGCACAGCTCGTCGAACGGCACCGCGGAAGCGATCCTGCTGGAACTGGTCGACGAGAACGGCGTGACGATCGGTACCGCGGAGAAGCTCGCCGCCCATCAGCCGCCGGGGCAGCTGCACCGGGCGTTCTCGGTCTTCCTGTTCGACGACTACGGCCGGCTGCTCCTCCAGCAGCGGGCGCTGGGCAAGTACCACTCCCCCGGTGTGTGGTCCAACACGTGCTGCGGTCACCCCTACCCGGGCGAGGCCCCCTTCGCGGCGGCGGCCCGGCGGACGTACGAGGAACTCGGCGTCTCCCCGTCGCTGCTCGCCGAGGCGGGCACCGTGCGCTACAACCACCCGGACCCGGTCTCGGGCCTGGTGGAGCAGGAGTACAACCACCTCTTCGTCGGACTCGTGCAGGCGCCGCTGCGGCCGGACCCGGAGGAGGTGCACGCCACGGCGTTCGTCACCCCGGACGAGCTGGCGGAGCGGCACGCCAGGGACACCTTCTCGGCGTGGTTCATGACGGTGCTGGACGCGGCCCGCCCGGCGATCAGGGAGCTGACCGGTCCGTCCGAGGGCTGGTGAGCCTCAGGGCAGCAGGGCGGGGTTGAGCGGCAGGGCGGCCCAGATCACCTTGCCGCCACTGGCCGTGTGCTCGACGTCGCACACCCCGCCCACCTCCCGGGTGATCTCCCGCACCAGGAGCAGCCCCCGACCGCCGGTCCGACCGTGGTCGGTCTCCAGCGCGGTCGGGCGGTAGGGATGGTTGTCCTCCACGGACACCCGCACCCACTCGGCGCCGACCGCGACCTCCACGGCGAGCATCGGCGAGAGCACCGCGGCGTGCCGTACGGCGTTCGTGACCAGCTCGGAGACGATCAGCAGCAGCGCCTGGACCACGTCGTCCGTGACCGGCACCCGCTGGCGCAGGAGCAGGTCCCGTACGGCGTGCCGGGCCTGCGGCACCGAGGCGTCGACGGCGGGGGCGGTGAACCGCCATACGCCCTCGTACGGCAGTGGAGCGCGCGTGCGCGGCTCGACGGGTGCGTCTGTGCCGCCTTCTGGGCGTGGGGCGGGCCCGCGCCCGTGGTCGTCCATCGTCCGGTCGCCACCCTTGTGCTCGATTGTCACCACACGTCGAGTGTTGGTAACACGCCGGTCCCTGCCGGAGAACTGAACACAAGTCAGCTGTTATCGAGCGCTTCTGACCGTTGGCGTATGACACGGTCAGGTGTGGGACTGCATCGTGTCCCGCCGGTGCCGACTTTGCGAACTATTCGGCTTGTACGGGTTTCGCGCCATCCCCTTTCGGGGCGTCATCGGCGCCTGTGGCGTCCTCGACCATGCCCACGATCCGGCGACCGCCGAAGCCGGTGGCGATCAGTCCGAGGCCGTCGAAGAGCAGCGCCAGCGAGAAGAACGTACCAATGACGTACTGGCTGCTGCTCGGCCAGGAGGCCAGCACCAGGATGCCCAGCAGCAGGTCGAAGGCGCCCAGCAGCAGCGTCCAGCCGAACTGCGGACCCCGCACCACCAGGCCGCCGACCAGCCGGAAGAGCCCGGCGGTGAGGAAGAGCAGGGCGGCGAACATGGCCAGGGCGTCGGCGGCCGCGTCGGGGCTCTTCAGGACCACGACGCCCGCCGCGATGTTCAGGGCGGCGACGATCACCGCGAGCCAGAAGAAGTTGCTGCCGCGTCCCTCGATGGCGTGCAGCAGGCCGACCACGCCGCCGATCAGCAGCAGCCAGCCGAACAGGAACATGGACGTCAAAGTGGCCACGCCGGTGTAGACGAGCCCTACGAGACCGGCGACGACCAGGAGCACGCCGAGCGCCACCAGTCGGCCGAAGCCCCGCCGCAGTTTCGCCTTCTCGTCCTTCGCGGGTTTCGCGGGTTTCGCCATCGGGCCGCCTCCTCTCACGAGGCCCCTCGTCGATGGTACGGAGCGGGGGTACCGCTAGCATCCCGCGCATGGAGCCCCAGCTGCTGCACCGCGTCGCCGACTCGGTGGCCACCGTCGTCATCGACCACCCCGCCAAGCGGAACGCCATGACGGCCGCGATGTGGCGGGCGCTGCCCCCGCTGCTGGACGCCCTGGCGGCCGATCCGGGGGTACGGGCCCTGGTGCTGACGGGTGAGGGCGGCACGTTCTGCGCGGGCGCCGACATCTCCACGCTGCGGGCCTCGCCCGCCGAGGCGCAGGCACTGGCCGTGCTGGCGGAGGAGTCGCTCGCCGCGTTCGCGAAGCCGACGCTGGCGGCGATCCGCGGGCACTGTGTGGGCGGCGGAGCGCAGCTGGCGGCGGCCTGTGATCTGCGGTTCGCGGAGGAGGGCGCGCTGTTCGGGGTGACGCCGGCGAAGCTCGGGATCGTGTATCCCGCCTCCGCGACCCGGCGGTTGGTGTCGCTGGTCGGTCCGGCCACCACCAAGTACCTGCTGTTCTCCGGCGAGTTGATCGACACCGACCGGGCGTTGCGCACCGGGCTGGTCGACGAGGTGCTGCCCGAGGGCGAACTCGGCAAGCGGGTCGCCGAGTTCACCCGGATCCTGGTGTCCCGCTCGCAACTGACGCAGGCCGCGGCGAAGGAGTTCGCCGACGGGCGCACCGACCGGGACGCCCACTGGGCCGGGCTGGCGCGCGGCAACGCCGACACCGCGGAGGGCGTCGCCGCGTTCCTGGAGCGGCGGCAGCCGCGCTTCACCTGGACCGCGTCAGGCTGAGGCGGCCTCGGCGCGGAACATCTCGACGAGGTGCGCGGGGGCCTTGTGCGGCGAGCCGGCGTCGTACGGCGGCTGCGGGTCGTACTCGGTCATCAACTGGACGGCCTGGGCGTGTTCGTCGCCTGCGATCCTGCCGAGCAGCGTGAGGCCCATGTCGAGGCCGGAGGAGACACCGGCGGCGGTGACGTACTTGCCGTCGAAGACGACGCGCTCGCCCGTGGGCTCGACGCCGAAGGGCTTCAGCTCCTCCAGGGTCAGCCAGTGGGAGGTCGCCCGGCGTCCCCGCAGGAGTCCGGCGGCGGCCAGGATCAGGGAGCCGGTGCACACGGACGTCGTCCAGGTGGTGCCGGCGTCGGCGGTGCGCAGCCAGTCCAGCAGGGTGTCGTTCGCCATCTGCGGGGCCTGGTCGGGGCCGCCCGGGACCACCACGATGTCGGGAGCCGGCACGTCGGCCAGGGTCTGGTCGGCGGTGAGGGCGAGGTTGCCGGTGTCGGCGCGGACGGGGCCGGTGCGTTCGGCCACGAAGACGGTCTCCGCGTCCGGGAGACGGCCGAGGGTCTCGTAGGGGCCCACGGCGTCCAGGGCGGTGAAGCCGTCGTAGAGGACGATGGCGATCTGCATCGATGAGTCCTTTCAATGGGTGGGATCTGGACGGAAACGCCGGCGGTACTCGGCGGGCGCGGTGCCGAGGGCCTTGAGGAAGGCGCGGCGCATGGCCTCGGGCGTGCCGTAACCGCTGGCGCGGGAGATCTCCTCGATTCCGTCGCCCGTGTCCTCCAGGAGACGGCGGGCGTGTTCGAGGCGGACCCGGTCGACATAGCGGCCGGGGGTCATGCCGGTCTCGGACCGGAAGGCGCGGGCGAAGTGGCGCGGGGAGAGCCGCGCGCGGGTGGCGAGCGACTCGACACTCAGGTCGTCGGCGGGGTGCTCGGTGATCCACCGCTGCACCTCGCGCAGCGGCTCGCGGGAGGCGGTCTGGGCGGCGAGCTGCGCGCTGAACTGGGCCTGGTTCCCGGGGCGGCGGAGGAAGACCACCAGGGCGCGGGCGATGGCGAGGGCGGCGTCCCGTCCCAGGTCCTCCTCGACCAGGGCCAGGGCGAGGTCGATGCCGGAGGTGACCCCGGCGGACGTGGCGATGTGTCCGTCGCGCACGTAGATGGGGTCGGGTTCGACCCGCACGGCAGGGTGGTCGCGGGCGAGTTTGTCGCAGAACCCCCAGTGGGTCGTCGCCCGGCGGCCGTCCAGCAGGCCCGCCTCGGCGAGCAGCAGCGACCCGGTGCACACGGAGACCAGGCGCCGGGCACGCGGCCCGTGCTCACGCAGCCACTCCGTCAGGCGCGGGTCCGTCCGGCGGGTGCCCTCGCCACCGGGCACCACGAGGGTGTGCGGGTCGGGCGCGTCGGCCAGGGCGTCGTCCGGTACGAGTGTCAGCCCGCTGGAGGCGCGCACGGGGCCGCCGTCCAGGGAGGCGGTACGGATGCGGTACGTCCCGGGCGTGAGGTGCTCGGCCCCCGCGAAGACCTCCACCGGGCCGGAGACATCGAGGCTCTGGACGTCGTCGAAGAGGACGACCAGAACGGTTCGCTGCGCCATATGGGCGATTCTTCGCGTGTCCGCGCGTGGCCGCAATGACGAGTTCCCCACCTTTCCTGCCATGGCCCGGCATGGGCAAACGGGCATGACCGGTGGCGGACGCGGTACTCGGCGATCACCTGGTTCACAGGGAAACGAGAAGCGAGACGAAACGAGACGAAAGGGGATTCACGTGTTCCGTGCCATCGCGGATGTCCTGCGGCAGATCGGTGGTGCCGTCGCCACGGTCGTGACGTTGCCGTTCCGGGCCGTGGCCCGCCTGCTCGGCGGCGCCTCCGGGACCGGTCGGCGCGGTGCGCGCCGGGTCTGACACCCGGCGCCCCGCCCAGTTGCCGCCCTGGTCCCCCGTTGTCGGTGCCACCTGCCACAATTGCCGCGCAACCCGAAGTGGAGAAGGCGGTACGGCATCGTGACGACACCCGGGTCCCTCGAAGTGGGGTCCATCGAAGGCAGGATCGCCGAGGAGCTCGGCGTACGGGAGCGGCAGGTCAAGGCTGCCGTGGAGCTGCTCGACGGCGGTTCGACGGTGCCCTTCATCGCCCGCTACCGCAAGGAAGCGACCGAGATGCTCGACGACGCGCAGCTGCGCACGATCGAGGAGCGGCTGCGCTATCTGCGGGAGCTGGAGGAGCGGCGGACGGCGATTCTGGAGTCGGTGCGTGAGCAGGGCAAGCTCACCGACGAGCTTCAGGCGCAGATCCGGGGCGCGGAGACCAAGGCGCGCCTGGAGGACATCTACCTGCCGTACAAGCCCAAGCGGCGGACGAAGGCCCAGATCGCCCGTGAGGCGGGGCTGGAGCCGTTGGCCGAGGGGCTGCTCGGCGACCCGACCGTCGAGCCCCTCGCGGCCGCCGCCGCGTTCGTGGACGCCGACAAGGGCGTGGCCGATGCGCAGGCCGCCCTGGACGGTGCCCGGGCGATCCTCACCGAGCGGTTCTCGGAGGACGCCGACCTGATCGGCGAGCTGCGCGAGCGCATGTGGGTGCGGGGGCGGCTGGCCGCCAAGGTGCGGGAGGGCAAGGAGGAGGCGGGCGCCAAGTTCGCGGACTACTTCGACTTCGCCGAGCCGTTCACCGAGCTGCCCTCGCACCGCATCCTGGCGATGCTGCGCGGCGAGAAGGAGGAGGTGCTCGACCTCGTTCTGGAGCCGGAGGAGCCGACGGAGGGGCCCTCCTCGTACGAGGGGCTCATCGCCGGGCGGTTCGGGATCGCCGACCGCGGGCGTCCCGCCGACAAGTGGCTGACGGACACCGTCCGCTGGGCCTGGCGGACCCGTGTCCTGGTCCACCTCGGCATCGACCTGCGCCTGCGGCTGCGCACGGCCGCCGAGGACGAGGCGGTCGGCGTGTTCGCGGCCAACCTGCGGGACCTGCTCCTCGCGGCTCCGGCGGGCACGCGCGCGACGCTGGGCCTGGACCCCGGTTTCCGTACGGGCGTGAAGGTGGCCGTCGTGGACGCCACCGGCAAGGTCGTCGCCACCGACGTCATCTACCCGCACGTCCCGGCCAACAAGTGGGACGAGGCGATCGCCAAGCTGGCCCGGCTCGCCAAGGAGCACGCGGTCGAGCTGGTCGCGATCGGCAACGGCACGGCGTCCCGCGAGACCGACAAGCTCGCCGGTGAGCTCATCGGCAAGCACCCGGAGTTGAAGCTCACCAAGGTGATGGTGTCCGAGGCGGGCGCCTCGGTGTACTCGGCGTCGGCGTTCGCCTCGCAAGAGCTGCCCGACATGGACGTGTCGCTGCGCGGCGCGGTGTCGATCGCGCGCAGGCTCCAGGACCCGCTCGCCGAGCTGGTCAAGATCGACCCGAAGTCGATCGGTGTCGGCCAGTACCAGCACGACCTGTCGGAGGTGAAGCTGTCGCGTTCGCTGGACGCGGTGGTCGAGGACTGTGTGAACGGCGTCGGTGTCGACGTCAACACCGCCTCCGCGCCGCTGCTCGCGCGCGTGTCGGGCATCTCCTCCGGGCTCGCCGAGAACATCGTGGCCCACCGGGACGCCAACGGCCCGTTCAAGTCCCGCTCCCAGCTGAAGAACGTGGCGCGGCTGGGCCCGAAGGCCTACGAGCAGTGCGCGGGCTTCCTGCGCATCCGGGGCGGCGACGACCCGCTGGACTCGTCCAGCGTGCACCCGGAGGCGTACCCGGTCGTGCGGCGGATGGTGAAGACCGCCGGCCAGGAGGTGGCCGCGCTGATCGGCAACACGGGGGTGCTGCGCTCGCTGAAGCCGCAGGACTTCGTGGACGAGACGTTCGGTCTGCCGACGGTCACCGACATCCTCAGGGAGCTGGAGAAGCCGGGGCGCGACCCGCGTCCGGCGTTCAAGACGGCCACGTTCAAGGAGGGCGTCGAGAAGCTCTCGGACCTGGCGGCGGGGATGGTCCTGGAGGGCGTGGTCACCAATGTGGCCGCGTTCGGGGCGTTCGTCGACGTCGGCGTGCACCAGGACGGTCTGGTGCATGTGTCCGCGATGTCGAAGACGTTCGTCAAGGACCCGCGGGACGTCGTCAAGCCGGGTGACATCGTGAAGGTGAAGGTCCTCGACGTCGACATTCCGCGCAAGCGGATCTCCCTCACACTGCGGCTGGACGACGAGGCCGCGCCCCAGGAGCGGGGTTCCGGCGAGCGCCGGCCGCAGCGGGGCGGGCGCCCGCCGCAGCAGCGGCAGGGCGGGCGCGGTGGCCAGGGAGGCGGCGGTGCCCGCCAGGCACCGGCTCCGGCGAACAGCGCGATGGCCGACGCCCTGCGGCGCGCGGGGCTGCTCGACCCGAAGAAGGGCGGGCGGGGCTGACGTTGCGCGGGCCCGGGCTTCCGGCTTCCAACGGAGGCGGAGGTGCGGGCCCGCGGGTGGCCCGTGTCGTGGCGGGACGGCCGCCGCTCCTGCCCGCCGTAGGGTGGCGATATGACCACTTCGCGGGCAGTGACCTGGGACGTCACGGCGAGCCACGGGTACGAGACGGCCTGGGCCGCGTTCGACGGGGAGACCCTGCGGGCGCGAGGGCGGGCGGTGGGGACGGATCCGGAGCCGTACTGGGTGTCGTACGAACTCGAAACCGGCGACGGTTACGTGACGCGTCGGCTCCGGGTGACCGCCGAGACCGCCGAGGTGACGCGGACGCTCGATCTGCGGCACGACGGGCGGGGCGAATGGACCGCCGACGGGCAGCCGGTGCCGCAGGTGCACGGGGCGCTCGACTGCGATCTGGGGCTGTGTCCGCTGACCAACACCATGCCCGTGCTCCGGCACGGTCTGCACCGGAGTGCCGGTGAGCGGGAGTTCCTCATGGCCTGGGTGTCGGTGCCCGACCTGACCGTACGGCCCTCGGTCCAGACCTACACGCATCTCGCCCGCACCGACCGCGGCGGGCGGGTGCGGTTCGCGTCGGGTGAGTTCCGCAGCGAGCTGGACATCGACGCGGACGGTCTCGTCGTCGACTATCCGGAGCTGGCGACGCGGCTGACGCCCCGTTAGCGCTCCGTCACCTTGCCGTCCGCGACCTCCAGCCGGCGGGTGACGCGGACCGCGTCCAGCATGCGGCGGTCGTGGGTGACCAGGAGCAGGGTGCCGGTGTAGGCGTCGAGGGCCGACTCCAGCTGCTCGATGGCGGGCAGGTCGAGGTGGTTGGTGGGCTCGTCGAGGACCAGCAGGTTGACGCCCCGGCCCTGGAGGAGGGCGAGGGCGGCGCGGGTGCGCTCGCCCGGGGAGAGGGTGGCCGCCGGGCGCAGCACATGGTCCGACTTCAGACCGAACTTGGCCAGGAGTGTGCGCACTTCGACCGGTTCGGTGTCGGGGACGGCCGCGCGGAACGCGTCGAGCAGGGTCTCCGAGCCGTGGAACAGCTTGCGGGCCTGGTCGACCTCGCCGACCAGTACGCCGGAGCCGAGGGCGGCGTGGCCCGCGTCGAGCGGGACACGGCCGAGCAGGGCGCCGAGCAGCGTCGACTTGCCCGCGCCGTTCGCGCCGGTGACCGCGACCCGGTCGGCCCAGTCGATCTGGAGGGACGCCGGGCCGAGCACGAAGTCGCCGCGTCGGACCTCGGCGTCGCGCAGGGTGGCCACGACCGCGCCCGAGCGGGGGGCCGAGGCGATCTCCATGCGCAGCTCCCACTCCTTGCGCGGCTCCTCGACCACCTCCAGCCGTTCGATCATGCGCTGGGTCTGCCGGGCCTTCGCGGCCTGCTTCTCGCTGGCCTCGCTGCGGAACTTGCGGCCGATCTTGTCGTTGTCGTTGCCCGCCTTGCGCCGGGCGTTCTTCACGCCCTTGTCCATCCAGGCGCGCTGCGTCTGCGCCCGGTCCTGGAGGGCGGCCTTCTTGTCGGCGTACTCCTCGTACTCCTCGCGCGCGTGCCGCCGGGCGACGTCGCGTTCCTCCAGGTAGGCCGCGTAGCCGCCGCCGTAGAGGTTGATCTGCTGCTGGGCGAGGTCGAGTTCGAGGACCTTGGTGACCGTGCGGGTGAGGAACTCGCGGTCGTGGCTGACGACCACCGTGCCGGCGCGCAGGCCGCCGACGAAGCGTTCGAGGCGCTCCAGGCCGTCGAGGTCGAGGTCGTTGGTGGGCTCGTCGAGCAGGAAGACGTCGTAGCGGGAGAGCAGGAGGGAGGCGAGGCCGGCGCGGGCCGCCTGGCCGCCGGAGAGGGACGTCATGGGCTGGTCGAGACCTACGGCGAGACCCAGCGAGTCGGCGACCTCCTCGGCGCGTTCGTCGAGGTCGGCGCCGCCGAGGCCGAGCCAGCGCTCCAGGCCGACGGCGTAGGCGTCGTCGGCGCCGGGTGCGCCGTCGACCAGCGCCTGGGTGGCCTCGTCCATGGCCCGCTGGGCCTCGGCGACGCCGGTGCGGCGGGCCAGGAACTCCCGTACCGACTCACCCGGCCGCCGCTCGGGCTCCTGCGGCAGATGACCGACGGTGGCGGTGGGCGGGGACAGGAGAAGCTCGCCCTGTTCGGGGGCGGCGAGCCCGGCGAGCATCCGCAGCAGCGTGGACTTTCCGGCGCCGTTGGCACCGACCAGCCCGATCACGTCGCCGGGCGCGACGACCAGGTCGAGGCCGGTGAAGAGCGCGCGGTCGCCGTGGCCGGCGGCGAGGTTCTTGGCGACGAGGGTGGCAGTCATCAGACCGTCGATCCTAGGGCCTCGGGTCGCCTCGGTTCTCACCGCGTCATCGACTCCACCAGCACGCTTCCCGCCGTCCTGGCCACCAGGTAGGACTCGCCCCTCACGGCCTTGGCGTCCAGGGGGATGCGGTGGCGGCCCGGCTCCAGGAGCCCGTCGAACACCTCGTGGGCGCGGGTGCGGGAGAGGCGGTCGAGGCGGTACGCGGTGAGCTGGACCCGGCAGGCCGAGGTGACCTCGACGCCCGCCTCGCCGTCGGCGGTGACCAGGCGGGTGAGGCGGCGCCGCTCGACGGGGCTGCGGTCGAGGGCGTGTTCGATCTGGGCGACGAGCAGCGGGACGATCGGGGCGAGTCCGTCGACGTACGCCACTTCGACCCCGGCGCGTTCGAAGGCCCGGCGTACGGCCGCGCGCTCCTCCTCACCGACCCCGCGGCCGAAGGCGACGGCGCCGTAGCCGCGCAGTTCGTCGGCGGGGACGCCGTCGGCGTCGCGGGTGATGTCGGCGCCGATGCCGATGGTGCGCAGGGCGGCGGCGAGCCTGGCGAGCAGGGCGACGCGGGCGCCGATCAGCAGGACGCGGCGGCGGCTGCCGGAGCCCTCGGCGTCCAGCAGGGAGTTCAGCGCCGCGCGGTAGTCGTCGCCGTGGAAGCGGAACGGGCCGAAGCCCCGGTAGCCGTTGAGCTCCAGGTCGACCTGTTCGTCGGTCTGCCAGGCGAAGTCCCGCCACACGTAGTCGTCCTCGGCTCGCTCGATCACCGCGGTGACCGCGCCGCACGCGAGGTCCGCGCACTCGGGGCAGCCGTAGATGACGTACCGCCCGCCGGACAGCGGCGGCTCGGCCTCCAGCAACAGGCTGCGCACCTGGGCGGTGAAGATGGCGGGCGGGACGTCGGAGGCGAGCGGGGAGACGGCGTCCAGGTCCGAGAGCTGGAACAGCAGCGGGCGCCCGTCGACGATGAAGTCCACGAAGTCCCGGTGCACCTGGTAGCCACCGTCAGCGAGAACTCCACCGGCACGCATCGCCGGTGCCAGGCCGAAGGTCGCGTACGCGGCAGACATACGGTGAGTATCCCCACAGTTACGGCGCTCTGATCGCGGCATGACACATTCCGCTACCGTCCCGACATGAACAGTGACACGAAAGACGATGTGATCGTCGTAGGTGGGGGTGTCATCGGGCTGACGACGGCCGTGGTGCTGGCCGAGGGCGGGCGGCGGGTACGGGTGTGGACGCGGGACCCCGTCGAGCGGACCACCTCGGCGGTTGCCGGGGCGTTGTGGTGGCCGTATCGCATCGAGCCGCCCGAGGCGGCGCGCGGGTGGGCGCTGCGCTCGCTGGACGTCTACGAGGAGCTGGCCGAGCGGCCCGAGGTGACCGGCGTACGCCTGGTCGAAGGGGTAATGGGCGAGACGGATCTGGACGAGACGGACTCCTGGGCGGCGGGCCGGCTGAAGGGGCTGCGGGTGGCGACACCCGAGGAGTACGCCGGGCCGGTGGGGCTGTGGGCGAGGCTGCCGCTGGTCGACATGTCGACTCATCTGCCGTGGCTGCGGGAGCGGTTGGCGGCCGCGGGCGCAGTGGTGGAGGAGCGCACGGTGTCGGCGCTCGCGGAGGCGGACGCGCCGGTGGTGGTGAACTGCACGGGTCTGGGCGCGCGCGAGCTGGTGCCGGACGCGTCCGTGCGCCCCGTGCGCGGGCAGTTGGTCGTGGTGGAGAACCCCCGGATCCCCACCTGGATCGTCTCCAAGGACGCCTCGGGTGGGATGGCGTATGTCTTCCCGCATCCTGGGCGGCTGGTGCTGGGCGGCACCTCGGAGGAGGACGTGTGGTCGACGGCGCCTGATCCGGCGGTGGCCGAGGCGATCGTACGGCGGTGCGCGGCCCTTCGGCCGGAGATCGCCGGGGCGCGGGTGCTGGACCACCGGGTGGGGCTGCGGCCGGTGCGCGACGCGGTGCGGCTGGAGCGCGAACTGCTGCCGGACGGACGGGTACTGGTGCACAACTACGGTCACGGGGGCGCGGGCGTGACCGTGGCGTGGGGGTGCGCGGAGGAGGCGGCCGGGTTGGCCGATCCGGCCGCCTTTTAGGCCTGGCTGACAATTCCCGTCGTCCGCCCGAAGGGCGGGCCCCGCGGCGTCTGGTGCGTGCGAACGCGGCGAGCGTGCGTGCCAGGCGTCGCGGGGCAGGCGGGAATTGTCAGACAGGCCCTAGCCTGCTCAGTGCGGCACGCGGGCCGTGTTGCGTGGGCCGCGGACGCCGTCCAGCGGTGTGGGCGCGGGCTCGGCGGCCTTGGCGCCCGCGGTGGCCTTGGCGAACGCCGAGGCGCCGCCGACCAGCGGGACGCGGGCGGACGTGCGGGACAGGTCCAGCGTGAGCGTCGGGGTGCCGGCCGGGGGCTCGATGAGGCCCTTGTCGGTGCCCGCGACGATCAGCGCCAGCCGGTGTCCGGCCGGGACGACATGGTCGGTCGCGGCCAGGTCGAGGGTGATGGTGTATCGCTTGCCCGGGGTGAGCGGGCGGCCCGTGAGATCGGAGGCGTGGTTGCCGAGGTCGGCCCAGCCGCGGCTGACGACGGTGTAGTCGACGTCGGCGTTCTTGGCCCGGGTCTCCTTGAAGCAGGCGCTGTCGCCCGTCGTGCTCGCGCCCCAGCAGGTGCGGTCGGGGAGGGTGGTGATGCCCTCGGCGGCGTCGGCGTAGTCGCGGATGCTGGCGGGGCCGAGGTCGACCAGGACAGCGCTGAGATGGGCCGTGGACGTGGTGGGCGTCGCCGTGACAGTGACCTTGGAGGAGCCGGACAGGCGCAGGTCACGGGTGAGCGGTGCCGTGGTGAAGCCGGCCTTGTCGGGGGTGGGCCGGTCGATGTGCGCTGCCCAGTCGGTCTCGCTGTGCTGCGGGTCGTCGGTGAAGGTCTCGGTGCCCTCGCGGGTACGCAGTCCCAGGGTGCCGACGCCCGGCTGGGTGCCCTTGCCCGGCTTCAGGTCGACGGTGTCGGTGCCGCGCGGCGGCCACGTCTTCGCGGTGACCCACTGGTCGGGGTGGCGTTCGATGTCGGCCATGGGTTCGCGGTCGATGCCGTTTTCGTAGCCGAGCAGCTCGTGGTCGAACCAGCGGTGCAGGGTGTCCACCCAGTCGGCGCGGCGGAAATCGAAGGGGTCGACGTGGCCGACCTGGGAGAGCCAGATCTTGCGCTCGACACCGTTCTCGGCGAGGGCATTCCACCACTGGCCGAAGTGCTTGGCGCGGACGTTGAGGTCCTGCATGCCGTGGACGACGAAGACGCTGGCCCGGACGCGGTCGGCGTCGGGCACGTAGTCGCGCCCGGTCCACCACCGTGTCCAGTCGCCGCTACGCGGTGCTCCTGCGACGATCTTCTGCTGAACGCCGGCACAGCGCGCCCGGGCGTCGGGGGACTCGACGTAGTCGGACAGCCAGTCGGGGCCCGAGTCGAACAGCGGGGCGCCCTTGGCGAAGTAGTAGTCGTACCAGGAGGAGATCGCGCCGATCGGGACGATCGTCTCCAGGCCCTCGACACCGGTGGCCGCGACACCGTTGGCGATGGTGCCGTCGTAGCTCTTGCCGATCATCCCGGTCCTGCCGTTGGTCCAGCTCGCCTTGGCGCGGGTGGTGCCGGTGCGGGTGGTGTAGGCCTTGGCGCGGCCGTTCAGCCAGTCGACGACGGCCTTCGCGGAGAGGATGTCGGAGCGGCCGCCGACGTCGACACAGCCGTCGGAGCGGTTGGTTCCGGCGAGGTCGACGCCGACGAAGGCGTAGCCGCGCGGGACGAAGTAGTTGTCGTAGAACAGCGGCATCTGGACCACGTTGCCGGCGGCGTCGTAGGTCTTGCGCTGGCTCTCGTTGCCGCGCCCGCAGCAGGAGTAGTACGGGCTGGCGTCCATGATGACGGGCACCTTGCGGCCCTGCTGGGCCGCTTCGCGCGGCCGGACGACGTCGACGGCGACGCGGTCGGACTCTCCGTCGCCGTCCGCGTCGAGGCCGGTGTCGACCCAGACGGCCTCACGGACGGCGTTCTCGTACGAGTAGACGGGTTGGCTCGTGCGGGGCGCGGTGTGCGCCGTGACGGGCGTGAGCAGAGTGGCCGTCAGGGCGGCGGTGGCCGCCGTGACGAGCGGTCTGAAGATCGTGCGACGCATGCGTTTCGGCATGCGCCGGACGGTACCGCCGTCAACGGGCGTGCGACAGGGGGCAGCTGATGTGTCCTCAGAGCAGACCTCGGGTGGCCGGAATCGGACGTTGGGGCATCCGGGTGGATGAAGGCCGAATGGCGATCTTGTGACACCGGTTGTTGTGGACAGGGCAGTTGCGCCTGGGCCTGAATAGGCTCCGAACCTTCCTCCCGCCCCTACGACTTGGAGCTTCAGTGCACCGCAGACTCACCACGCCGGGCGCACTCGCTGCGGCCTCCCTTCTGCTGGCGATCCCGGCATCGGCCGCGAGCCACTCCCCCGGCGCTCCGGGCATCGGCGACCCCTACTACCCGGCGTACGGCAACGGCGGATACGACGTCTCCCACTACGACCTCAGGCTGAAGTACCAGCCGGCGGGCGACCGGCTGGAGGGTACGGCGACCCTGCTGGCCCGGACCACGCAGGAGCTGTCCCGGTTCAACCTGGACTTCCTGCTGGAGGTGAGCGAGGTGCGGGTCAACGGCGCGAAGGCGGCGTTCGCGACCTCGGGCGAGCACGAACTGGAGGTCACACCGAGCAAGCCGCTGGCCAAGGGAACGTCCGTCACCGTGGTGGTCCGGTACAGCGGGGTGCCGTCGTCGAAGGAGGCCTACGGCTTCACCAGCTGGCTGCGGACGCCGGACGGCGGGGTCGCGGCCGGGGAGCCCGAGTCGGCGTGGTGGTGGTTCCCGAGCAACGATCACCCGCTGGACAAGGCCACGTACGACATCTCGGTGCAGGTGCCGGACGGCACGCAGGCCATCTCCAACGGCACGCTCCAGTCGACGAGTTCACGGGCCGGCTGGACCCGCTACAGCTGGCGCTCCAACAAGCCGCAGGCCACCTACCTCGCCACGCTCGCGGTCGGCAGGTTCGACGTGACGACCGCGACCACGGACAGCGGCATTCCGGTCATCAACGCCTACAGCAAGGACCTGGGCGACAACGCCGGAGCGGCACGGGCCAGCATCGAGCGGACCGCCGAGATCGCCGACTGGCTGACCGACTACTTCGGGCCGTATCCCTACAACGCCCTCGGCGGCTACGTGCCGAACACCACCACCGGGTACGCGCTGGAGACGCAGACCCGGCCCTTCTACAGCCCGCGGCAGTTCGCGAACGGGTCGAACACGTCCGTGGTCGTGCACGAGCTGGCCCACCAGTGGTACGGCGACCTGGTGTCGGTGTCCCGCTGGAAGGACATCTGGATCAACGAGGGCTTCGCCCGGTACGCGCAGTGGCTGTGGTCCGAGCACGAGGGCGAGGGGACGGCGCAGGAGATCGCGGACTACGTGTACGCGTCGCGTCCGGCGGACGATCCGTTCTGGACGGTCCGTCCCGGGGACCCGGGGCCGGAGAACCAGTTCCACCTGGCCGTGTACGACCGGGGTGCGCTGGCCCTGCAGGCGCTGCGCAACGCGATCGGCGACGAGGACTTCTTCGCCGTCCTCAAGGGCTGGCCGCAGCAGTACGCCCACGGCAACGCCTCGGTCGCCGACTTCCACAAGTACGCGGAGCGGGTGTCCGGGAAGCGGCTGACCGCGCTGTTCGACACCTGGCTGTTCCAGCCGTCGAAGCCGGGGGCGCCGGCGGCGCGGGAGGCCGCCATCTCGGCGCGGGCGCTGGGGGCGAAGGGGGCGCCGGAGCAGCCGAAGTCGTGGAAGAAGATCGCGGCGACCAATGGCGTGCACGACCATGAGCACGGGCACGCCGAGTAGCGCGAACGCGTAACGGACGACGGGCACGCCGGTGATGCGAGCCCGTGACGGACACGGCCCGGGGGCGTCTGACTGCCACAGGCGCCGAGGGGCCGGTCGTCCGCAGGCGGGCTGCTGTCCTCACCCGCATTTTCCGTCGTCCGCCTCGGCGGCGCGTTCAAGGAGCGCGTCACGCCCTATCGCGGCCGTCTCGGTGGACGGGACGGTGCACGCATGGGCGCCGGCCACCGCGCCGTACAGGGCGCAGCGGCGGGGCGGTTCGCCGCTCAGGTGGCCGAAGAGAAAGGCCGCGGCGAAGGCGTCGCCCGCGCCGTTGGAGTCCACCACCGGGGCGGGGGGCGCAGCCGCCGGGACATGGGTCAGTTCGCCGTCGGCGAGGAGGTACGCGCCTGCGGCGCCGGCCGTGGCGACGACGAGCTGTGCGCGGCCGCGCTCGGTGATGCGGCGCATGGTGCGTTCGGGGTCGGTGAGGGCGGCGGCGGAGAGGAAGACGATGTCCGCGGCCAGGGCGAAGGGCTCGTGGTAGGGGTTCTCGCCGTCCCAGTCGTGCAGGTCGGTGGAGAGGGGCACGCCGGTGTCGTGGAGGACGGGCAGGGCGTGCGCGCACGGGTGGGTGATGGAGACATGGACGTGGCGGCTCGAGGCCGCCAGCGCCCGGACCGTCGCCTCGGGCAGCCGGTCGTCGGCGTGCGAGCGGCTCGTGTCGTACAGGGAGAGGCGCCTGCCGTCGGGGCCGACGAGGTTGACCGCGCGCTTGGTGCCGGCGGGCTGCGGGATCGCGGTGAGGGCGATGCCCGTCTCGCGGTGCAGGGCCCGCACCAGGTCGCCCTCGGGGTCGTCGCCGAGCAGGTCGAGGTGGTGGGTGCGCAGGCCCAGCGCGCTCAGGCCGAGGGCGACGAAGTCCCCGGTCTGGCCCGCGCGGGTGCGGATGCCGTCCTCGATCATGTAGCTGTCGGCGTACGGAAGCGGCAGCTTTGGCACGTACACGATGGTGTCCACGCCGGCGCCGCCCAGCACGAGAACGTCCGTGTCGGTGCTCAACTGACGCCGTCCCCGTGGTCGTAGACCGTCACGGCGATGCCCCGCCGCACCAGCCGCTCGGCGATGAGGGGTTCCACGCGGGACCACTTGCCACCGGCCAGGCCGCACCCTATCCGGGGCATGTGGACCGAGGCGTGCAGTTCGGCCGCCTTGTCGGCGAGACCGCCGAGCGCGGTGTCGATCGCCTCGTAGCGCACGGGAACGCCCTTGCTGCCCGTGCGAATACCGCGTTGGCCGATCATGTTGGCCACCCAGACGTACGGCTCGACCTGCACGAACTGGACGGCGCCCAGTCCGAAGTCGTTCGACGCGCGGTCGCGGTGCCAGGCGCGGTAGGCCGCCTCCGGCTCCGGCCAGCGGTGCGACAGGGCCAGGACGAAGCCCTTGCCCCAGCCGCCGATGTCGTTGCAGACATGGGCGATCAGCTTGACGCCCTTCACCGACGGAACGGTGGCGTCACCCCGGACATAGTTGATCTCCGACATGACGCCACCGTAGGCGATGCCACTGACAGTGGCCGCGAGTTGCTACTTCGTGAGCTTCGTCAGCTCCTGGTCCACCGTCTGGGAGACCCGGCGGCGGATGCCGAACCAGCCGGCGACCAGGGCGACGGCGATGAGCGGGATGAGCAGCAGGGTCTTGCGGCCGACCTCGGGGTCGTTCCACATCATGCCGAGGCAGGCCAGCAGGAAGACGATCGTGGCGATCTCCGTGACCGGGCTGCCGGGAAGGCGGAAGTGCGGCCGCTCCACCAGGCCCGCCTTGGCGCGGCGGACGAAGATCAGGTGGCAGACCATGATGATCACCCAGGTGCTGATGATGCCGAGCGAGGCGACGTTCAGCACGATCTCGAAGGCCTGGGCCGGCATCAGGAAGTTCAGGCCGACGCCGAGCACGCACACCGCGCAGGTCAGCAGGATGCCGCCGTAGGGCACCTGGCTGCGGTTCATGCGGGCGGTGAACTTCGGGGCCGAGCCCGCCATGGCCATGGAGCGCAGGATGCGGCCCGTGGAGTACAGACCGGAGTTGAGGGACGACATCGCCGCGGTCAGCACGACCAGGTTCATCACATCGCCGGCCGCGGGGATGCCGATCTTCGACAGGACCGTGACGAAGGGGCTCTGGTCGGCCGAGTAGACCGAGCCGGGAAGCAGCAGGGCCAGCAGGACGACCGAGCCGACGTAGAACAGGCCGACGCGCCACATGATCGAGTTCACCGCGCGCGGGACGACCTTCTCCGGCTCGGCGGTCTCGCCCGCCGCGACACCGACGAGCTCCAGAGCGGCGTACGCGAAGATCACGCCCTGCATGACGAGGACGACGGGCATCAGGCCGTGCGGGAAGACGCCGCCGTTGTCGGTGATCACGCTGAGGCCGGGGGTCTGGCCGCCCACCTCGTGCTGGGTGGCCAGCAGGAAGATGCCGACGAACATGAAGCCGACCAGCGTGGCGACCTTGATGATCGCGAACCAGAACTCCATCTCGCCGAAGATCTTCACCGAGATCAGGTTCACCGCCAGGACCACCGCCAGGGCGATCAGCGCCAGCACCCACTGCGGGATGTCGGTGAACATGCTCCAGTAGTGCGTGTAGAGCGCGATCGCGGTGATGTCGGCGATGCCGGTCGTCGACCAGTTCAGGAAGTACATCCAGCCGGCGACGTACGCGCCCTTCTCACCGAGGAACTCGCGCGCGTACGACACGAAGGACCCGGACGACGGCCGGTACAGGACCAGCTCGCCCAGGGCCCGGACGACGAAGAAGGCGAAGACGCCACAGACGAGGTAGGCCAGCGCGAGCGCCGGGCCGGCGTTGTGCAGGCGGCCACCGGCGCCCAGGAAGAGGCCGGTGCCGATGGCACCGCCGATGGCGATCATGTTGACGTGGCGGGCCTTGAGGTCCTTGCTGTAGCCGGCGTCGCCCGCGTCCGCGGGCGTCGTGGTCGCCCCGTTCCCGGCGGTGACCTTGGCCGTGTCCACGGCGTCCTTGCTCACGGGTGGTACCACTCTCTGGTGCGCCCGAACGTCGTGCGCTCGGGTGTCCGTACGTGACTCCGGTCCGTCACCCCGCTCGTGACGTGGCACAGACCAAGGCAGCACCTTCCCACATGAATCGGCCGTCCAACGGTGGCCCACGTCACAGAGCGTTGCTTCTCACACGGTCATCGCACAGCCATCCCACGATCACCTTCGGTTCATCACAGAGTGCGTCACACGGTGCGTACGAGGTTTCACAGCACTGGTGAGACAGCGATACTGCTGCACATGACGACCGACACCGAGGAGCCGCCCCTCACGATCGACGAGCTGGCCGCCCGGGCCGGTGTCACGGTGCGCACGGTCCGCTTCTACGGCACCAAGGGTCTGCTGCCGCCTCCGGTGATCGGTCCGCGGCGCGTGGGGCACTACGGGCGGGAGCATCTGGCCCGGCTGGCGCTGATCGAGGAGCTGCGGCAGCAGGGCATGACGCTGGCCGCGATCGAGCGGTACCTGCGTCAGCTGCCGCCGGACCTCACCGCCCACGACCTCGCCCTGCACCGCGCGGTGGTGGCCTCCTGGGCGCCGGACACGGTGGAGACGGTGACGCGTGCGGAGCTGGAGCGGCGGGCGGGGCGGTCCCTGACCGACGGTGAGGTCGAGCGGCTGGCCGCGATGGACGTCGTACGGACCGGGAGCGGCGACGCGTACGACGTCGACCTCGGTCTGCTGCGGCTCGGCGTCCGGCTGCTGGACGTGCCGCTCTCGCAGGAGGCGGTCCTGGCGGCGCGCAAGGTCCTCGTCGAACACTCGCGCGCCGCGGCTCACGAGCTCGCCCAGCTCTTCCGCGGTGAGGTGTCGGAGCGTGGGACGCGGGACGTGAAGTCCCTGTCCGCCCACATGCACCCCTTGGTGGTGCAGGCGCTCCTGACGACCTTCCAGCGGTCTCTGAAGGAGGAGCTGGGCGAGTGGCTCACGGAGTCAGGATCGGGCTGAGTCGCTGAACGGCTCCCCCTTCTCCGCCTTCTCCACCAGCAGCGCCGGCGGCGTGAAGCGGTCCCCGTAGCGCTCGGCGAGCTCACGCGCGCGGGCCACGAAGCCGGGCAGGCCGCCCTCGTAGCCGTTGATGTACTGCAGGACGCCGCCGGTCCAGCCCGGGAAGCCGATGCCGAAGATGGAACCGATGTTGGCGTCGGCGACCGACGTCAGCACGCCCTCCTCCAGCAGGCGGACGGTGTCGAGCGCCTCGGAGAAGAGCATCCGCTCCTGCATGTCCCGGAAGGGGATCTCGGCGCCGGCGCGCGTGAAGTGCTCCCGCAGTCCGGGCCACAGCCCCGCGCGCTTGCCGTCCTCCCCGTACTCGTAGAAGCCGGCGCCGCCGCTGCGGCCGGTGCGGCCGAACTCGTCGACCATGCGGTCGATGACGGCCTCCGCCGGGTGCGGGGTCCAGGTGCCGCCCGCCTCCTCCACGGCCCGCTTCGTCTCGTTGCGGATCTTGCGCGGGAGCGTGAGCGTCAGCTCGTCCATCAGGGACAGCACCTTGGCCGGGTAGCCCGCCTGGGCCGCCGCCTGTTCGACGGACGCGGGCTCGATGCCCTCGCCGACCATCGCCACGCCCTCGTTGATGAAGTGGCCGATCACCCGGGAGGTGAAGAAGCCGCGCGAGTCGTTGACGACGATCGGCGTCTTGTTGATCTGCCGGACCAGGTCGAAGGCCCGGGCGAGGGCCTCGTCGCCGGTCCGCTCGCCCTTGATGATCTCGACCAGCGGCATCTTGTCGACCGGCGAGAAGAAGTGCAGCCCGATGAAGTCGCCCTGGCGCTCGACGCCCTCGGCGAGGGCGGTGATGGGCAGCGTGGAGGTGTTGGAGCACAGCAGCGCGTCCGGCGCGACGACCTGCTCGATCTCCTGGAAGACCTTGTGCTTGAGCGAGGTGTCCTCGAAGACGGCCTCGATCACCGCGTCGCAGCCCGCGAGGTCCTGGACCTCGGCGGTGGGCGCGATGCGGGCCAGCAGCGCGTCGGCCTTCTCCTGCGTCGTACGGCCCTTGGCGACGGCCTTGGCGCACAGCTTCTCGGAGTAGCTCCTGCCCTTGAGGGCGGCCTCCAGGGAGACGTCCTTCAGGACGACCTCGATGCCGGCGCGGGCGCACGAGTAGGCGATGCCGGCGCCCATCATCCCGGCGCCGAGGACGGCGACCTTGCGGACCTGGCGGGACTCGATGCCCTTGGGGCGGTTGGCGCCGGAGTTGACGGCCTGGAGGTCGAAGAAGAACGCCTGGATCATGTTCTTCGAGGTCTGGCCTGCCGCCAGTTCCACGAAGTAGCGGGCCTCGATGACCTGGGCGGTCTCGAAGTCGACCTGGGAGCCCTCGACGGCGGCCGCGAGGATGTTGCGCGGCGCCGGGTAGGGGGCGCCGTTCGTCTGCTTGCGCAGATTGGCCGGGAAGGCGGGCAGGTTGGCGGCGAACTTGGGGTTGGCGGGCGTGCCGCCGGGGATCTTGTAGCCCGGCCGGTCCCAGGGCTGCTGGGACTCGGGGTTGGCGTCGATGAAGGCGCGCGCCTTGGCGAGCATCTCCTCCGGGGTCGACGCCACCTCGTGGATCAGGCCGTTCTCCAGCGCGCGCCCAGGGCTGTACTGGGTGCCCTGGAGGAGCACCTTGAGGAGGGCGTCGGCGATGCCCAGCAGGCGGACCGTGCGGACCACGCCGCCGCCTCCGGGCAGCAGGCCGAGGGTGACCTCGGGGCAGCCGATCTTGGAGCCGGGCGCGTCGAGGGCGACGCGGTGGTGGCAGGCGAGGGCGATCTCGTAACCGCCGCCCAGGGCCGCGCCGTTCATCGCGGCGACGACCGGCTTGCCCAGGGTCTCGATGCGGCGCAGGTCGCGCTTGATCGCCAGTCCGCCGTCGAACAGCTCCTGGGCGGTCTCGGGGGTGACGCGGATCAGGTCGCGCAGGTCGCCGCCGGCGAAGAAGGTCTTCTTGGCGGAGGTGAAGATGATGCCGCGGATCGCTTCCTTCTCGGCCTCCAGCCGGTCCGTGATCGCGGCAAGGGAGTCCCGGAACGCCTGGTTCATGGTGTTCGCGGACTGGCCCGGGTCGTCGAGGACGAGGGTGACGACGCCGGTCTCGTCCTGCTCCCAGCGGATGGTGGTGCTCTCGGTCATTGCTTCTCCGTATCGGGATCTGGGACGGGCCGGTCAGACGCGCTCGACGACGGTGGCGATGCCCATGCCGCCGCCGACGCACAGCGTGGCGAGGCCGAACCGCTTGTCCTGGCGCTCCAGTTCGTCGACGAGGGTGCCGAGGATCATCGCGCCGGTGGCGCCGAGCGGGTGGCCTAGGGCGATGGCGCCGCCGTTGACGTTGACCTTGTCCAGGGACAGGCCCATGTCCTTCACGAAGCGCAGGACGACCGCGGCGAAGGCCTCGTTGATCTCGACGAGGTCGATGTCGTCGATGGTGAGCCCGGCCTTGGCGAGCGCCTTGCGGGTGGCGGGGGCGGGGCCGGTGAGCATGATGGTGGGCTCGGAGCCGGAGACGGCGACGGAGACGATCCGCGCGCGCGGGGTGAGGCCGTGGCGCTCCCCCACCTCCTTGGAGCCGATCGCGACGAGGGCGGCGCCGTCGACGATGCCGGAGGAGTTGCCCGCGTGGTGCACGTGGTCGATCTGCTCCACCCAGTGGTACTTCTGCAGCGCCACCGCGTCGAAGCCGCCCAGGTCGCCGATGTCCGCGAACGACGGCTTCAGCTTGGCGAGCGAGTCGGCGGTGGTGCCGGGGCGCATGTGCTCGTCGTGGTCGAGGACGACCAGGCCGCTGCGGTCCTTCACCGGCACGACCGAGCGCTCGAAGCGGCCCTCCTTCCAGGCCGTCGCCGCCCGTTCCTGCGACAGCGCCGCGTACTCGTCGACGTCGCGGCGGGAGAAGCCCTCGACGGTGGCGATCAGGTCGGCGCCGATGCCCTGCGGGACGAAGTTCACCGCGAGGTTGGTCATCGGGTCGTTGAACCAGGCGCCGCCGTCCGAGGCCATCGGCACCCGGGACATCGACTCGACGCCGCCCGCGAGGACGAGGTCCTCCCAGCCCGAACGGACCTTCATCGCGGCCATGTTGACGGCCTCCAGGCCGGACGCACAGAAGCGGTTCTCCTGCACGCCCGCCACCGTGTCCGGCAGTCCGGCGGCGACGGCGGCGATCCGGGCGATGTCGGAGCCCTGGTCGCCCACCGGGCCGACCACACCGAGCACGATGTCGTCGATGGCGGCGGGGTCCAGGCTCGGGAAACGGTCGCGGAGTTCGTGGATGAGTCCGACGACCAGGTCGATGGGCTTGGTGCCGTGCAGGGCGCCGTTCGCCTTGCCCCGTCCGCGCGGGGTGCGGATCGCGTCGTACACGTACGCTTCGGTGGTCACTGGGGGGCCTTTCGGTGAGGGGCTGTCGAGAGGGCTTCGGACGTCGGGGACCCGCCTGGTGTCAGGAGGCCGGGTACGTCCCAGTCGCGGGCCACCTCCGCGGTGTCGGCACCGGGCTGTGCCGGGCCGGTCCGGACGGCGGTCGGGGTGGCGGAGAAGCGGGGTGCGGGGGCCGGCTGGGTGATGCCGCCGTGGTCGGTGAAGGTGCCGCGCGCGGCGAGGTGCGGGTGGTGCGGGGCCTCGCGCAGCGACAGTACGGGCGCCACGCAGGCCTCGGTGCCCTCGAAGAGGGCCGTCCACTCGTCCCTCGTACGGGTCTTGAAGCGGGCGGCGACGGCCTCGCGCAGTTCGCCCCAGCGGGTGACGTCCTTGCGGGCCGGGGCCTGGTCGGCGATGCCGAGCAGCGTGACGAACTCGTCGTAGAACTGCTGCTCCAGCGCGCCCACCGCCATGTACTGGCCGTCGGCCGTCTCGTAGGTGCCGTAGAACGGGCAGCCGCCGTCGAGAAGGTTGGCGCCGCGCCGGTCCTGCCAGCCGCCGGCGGCGAGCATGCCGTGGATCATCGCGGCGAGGTGGGTGGCTCCGTCGACGATGGCGGCGTCGACGACCTGGCCGGTGCCGGTGGCGCGGGCGTGGTGCAGGGCGGCGAGGACGCCGACGACCAGGTACAGGGAGCCGCCCGCGTAGTCGCCGACCAGGTTGGCGGGGACGGCCGGGGCCTCGTCGGGGCGGCCGATCATGCCGAGGGTGCCGGTCAGCGCGATGTAGGCGATGTCGTGGCCGGCGCGGTGGGCGAGGGGGCCCTCCTGGCCCCAGCCGGTCATCCGGCCGTAGACGAGGGCGGGGTTGCGGGCGTGGCAGGCCTCGGGGCCGACGCCGAGGCGCTCGGCGACGCCGGGGCGGTAGCCCTCGATCAGGATGTCGGCGCGGGCCGCGAGGTCCAGGACACGGGCGGGGCCGTCCGGGGACTTGAGGTCGACGACCACCGAGCGCTTGTTGCGGTTGGTGATGTCGTAGTCGGGGTCGATCGCGAGGCCGGTGCCGCCGGGGCGGTCCACGCGGACGACGTCGGCGCCGAGGTCGGCGAGGAGCATCGCGGCGAACGGGCCCGGGCCGATCCCGGCCAGCTCGACCACGCGGACGCCGGTGAGCGGGCCGTGCGGTGGCGGCGTCTTTGCCGTGGTCATCCAGCCCCCTGTCGCTGTGACACAACTGATGTAACACCGGTGATGGTAAGAACGGGTTTCAGTGGGCACAAGGCCTGAACGAGCAAGCGCTTAGACATCCAGGGTGCCAGGCGGTCGGCGGCTCGGCGCCCGGGACGGTCAGGGCGTGGGCGTGGGTGGTGTCGTCAGCGCGAACTCGCGTACTTTCTCCCACTTCTTCAGGGCGTTCCTGGGCACGGTCACCGTCCACCTCCGGGCTCGTCGTCGGGCTCCGCACTCCTCACGCTAGCCTCAGCCACCGACAGCGGCGCGGGCTGCGGAAGCGAGGGGTGTCATGAGCAAGCCGACGAAGGCGGACCGTCCGTACGACATCGTGCTCTTCGGAGCCACGGGGTTCGTCGGGACGCTCACGGCCGAGTACCTCGCCGCGCACGCCCCGAAGGACCTGCGCTGGGCCGTCGCCGGCCGGAGCGAACTTCAGCTGGCGCGGCTGCGCGAGCGACTGCGGGAGCAGTCGCCGCAGGGCGCGGAGATCGGAGTGCTGCGGGCCGACGTGAGCGAACCGGCCTCGCTGCGCCGACTCGCCGGGCACGCGCGCGTGGTGGCCACGACGGTGGGCCCCTATGTGACGTACGGCGAGGAACTCGTGGCCGCCTGCGCGGACCTGGGTACGGACTATGTCGACCTGTCGGGTGAGCCCGAGTTCGTCGACCTGGTGTACGTCCGTCATGACGCACGCGCGCGGGAGACCGGTGCGCGGCTGGTGCACGCCTGCGGGTTCGACTCGGTGCCGCACGACCTGGGCGTGTACTACACCGTCCAGCAGTTGCCGGAGGGCGTGCCGCTGACGGTGGACGGGTTCGTGACCGCCGACGCGGCCTTCTCGGGCGGGACCTTCGCCTCCGCGCTGAACCAGTTCGCGCGGGCCCGGCAGATGGCGGCCGCCGCGCGGGAACGGCACCGGCACGAGCCGCGGCTGGTGGGGCGGCGGGCGACGACGCCGAACGGGGCGCCGCGGTTCGTCCCCGAGGTGCGCTCCTGGGCGTTGCCGCTGCCGACCATCGACCCGCAGATCGTGCGCCGGTCGGCGAAGGCTCTGGATCGGTACGGTCCCGACTTCCGCTACCGGCACTACGCCGCCGTACGGCGGCTGCCGGTAGCGGTGGGCGGGGTCGCGGCGCTGGGCGCGGTCGTGGCGGCCGCCCAACTGCCGCCCGCCCGGCGCTGGTTGTCCGGCCGGCTCAGGCCCGGGGAGGGGCCGAGCGCCGAGAAGCGGGCGAAGAGCTGGTTCTCCGTGCGCTTCGTGGGTGAGGGCGGCGGCCGGAAGGTGTTCACCGAGGTCGCGGGCGGCGACCCCGGGTACGGCGAGACGGCGAAGATGTTCGCCGAGGGGGCGCTGTCGCTGGCCTTCGACGACCTCCCGCCGACCGCCGGGCAGGTCACCACGGCGGTGGCGATGGGCGACGCCCTGCTGGAACGGCTGCGCGCGGCGGGGATCACGTTCCGGGTGGCCGCGAGCCGGTAGTCACAGCCCCGTTACATCGACCACTGCGCCAGCGTGTAGATCATCCCGGCGATCCAGCCGAGACCGGCCAGTACGGCCAGGACCAGCGCCAGCGTCACGGCACGTTCGACGGGGCGGCTGGGGTGGGCGAGGGGCTTGGGGGCACGGTGCGTCGTCATGCGGCCCACCCTGCCGATCATGACGCCGCGCCGGCATCCGTACGCGTACTCAGAAGGCCCCCGGCCCGCACGCGCACGTACTCACGGACGCCGCGGTCGGCTCAGCCGACGGTGGCCTCCCGCAGGGCGCGGCGGCACAGGGCGTCGGCGTGGCGGGTCGACTCCGGCAGGCGGTAGCGCGGGCTGAGCCGCAGGACATGGGCGCACGCCGTGTCCAGGCCGACGCGGTGCCCGACCGACACGTACACCGGCTTGATGCCCTGCTGGGTGCGCAGGGCGCGGCCGACCACCTCGTCGCCCGCCAGCAGCGGGGACGACGACCCGCGCGCGGGTGCCGGGTCGGCGTAGGTGAAGGTGAACGGGTTCTTGGCGACGCCGATCGTGGGCAGGCCGGTGAGGACGCCGAGGTGGCTGGCGAGCCCGAAGCGGCGCGGGTGGGCGAGGCCGTAGCCGTCGCAGACCACCAGGCCCGGCGGGCGGGGCAGGGCGTCGAGGGCGGCCAGGACGGTGGGGATCTCGCGGAAGGCGAGCAGGCCGGGCACGTACGGGAAGGAGATCCGTCCGACGGCGGTGGCCTCGGCGACGACGTCGAGGGTGGCCGCGTCCAGCACGACGGCCGCGGCCGCCACCACGTCCCGCTCGTCGTCGTAGGCGACGTCGACGCCGGTGACGTGACCCGTGCCGGGCGGCGGCCCGGGCTCGTCCAGCACCACCCTCCGGCGCAACTCGTCCTGGACCGCGCGGGCCTCTTCCTCGGTGGTGGGCCAGCCTTCGGGGATGCGAACGGTCGTCGTCATGGTGGTGACGAGGGTACGGGGCCGGGCGGCCCGTACGCCGGGCCGCCCGGGATCGGTTCACTTACCGAGGGCCTGCTGCAGCTGCTGCTTGTTCATGTCCGAACGGCCGTGGATGTTGCGCCGCTTGGCCTCCTCGTACAGCTGGTCGTAGGTGGGCCCCTGGGACCCCTTGCCGGACCGCTGGCCGCCCCGCTTGCCGGACGACATGTCCTGGATGGACGTACGGCTCGCGGTCTTGGACTCGCCGGACCGGGCGCGTTCCTTGTTCACCGTGCGCGCCGCGATCTCCTTGGCGCGACCCGTGCTCTCGCCCCGCTCCTGAGCACTCTTCTTGATGTGCTCATACTGGCGTTCCTGTTTGGGGCTCGAACCGCTTGGCATGTCCGCTCACTTCCTCTCACGTTGGGCGAACGAGTACCCCCATCGTGGGTGAATACGGCATTCCGGGCGCGGCCAGCTCTCCAGACGGGCGACGCGCCCTGCCGCAAGAGGGGGCTACGGTGACGGAGGTCACCCCACGCGCGTGTGCACGCATGCGCCGATTCCGTCGTCTCACCCAGTGCCCGGCCTCATCACCGGAAGTCCGTCCGGCCGTCACAAGGGAGCAAGGCGATGTCCACCGTCATCGAGCAGACAGTCGAGGCGCGCCTCGTCGCCGCCGCGCCGCGGATGCCGAGCATCCCCGCGACGCTGAGCTACGCGCTGACCGACCCGTTCGCGATCCGTATGACGTTCCCGGCCCAGGCCACGCTGGAGGACGAGGAGGTCTGCTGGACCTTCTCCCGTGAACTGCTGGCGGCCGGTCTGCTCGGCCCCGAGGGCCAGGGCGACGTGCGCGTGCGGCCGTACGGCTACGACCGCACGGTGCTGGAGTTCCACGCCGCCGAGGGCATCGCAGTGGTGCACGTCCGCTCGGGCGAGCTGCGCCGGTTCCTGCAGGCGACGCGCATGCTGGTGCCCGAGGGCCTGGAGCACGCCTACCTCGACCTGGACCACGACCTGGCCGAGCTGATGCGGGACGCCTGCTGACCCACCCCTTCCGATGTGCCGGTGAGCCCTGGACGCGGACGCCCGTTAATCCGTTGACAGGCCCCGGCGCCCCTCGTACGGTGTACAGCGGTTCTGTTGCCGCCGATTGGAGAAGGACGTTGCTCGTCTGAGGTCCTGAGACACCGCGTCACACCCGTCCGGTGTGCACGCCGCGTGCGACCTCGGCGTTCGAGCCGTCCTTGCGGAGCAGGGCTTTTCTCGTTCTCCCCCACCCAAGGGTTCTCCCCTCCGGGCCCCACGGCCCGCCCGGTGGTCGCCGCCTTCCGGTGTCTCGACACGCGTTGCCCCTGACCGCATCAAGCAACCGCGAGGCCCGTATGCATACTTCGATCACCTGTACGTCCCTCTCCTTCGCCTGGGCCGACGGCACCTCCGTCTTCGACGGCCTCGACGCCTCCTTCGGCCCCGGCCGGACCGGGCTCGTCGGCGTCAACGGATCGGGGAAGTCGACCCTGCTGAAACTGATCGCCGGCGATCTCACCCCGGCGGACGGCGCCGTACGCGTCGCGGGCGAGGTGGGCTACCTCCCGCAGAACGTCACCCTGGACACCGCCCTGCGCGTCGACGAGGCCCTCGGCATCGCCGACCGGCGTGCCGCGCTGCACGCCATCGAGGCCGGTGACGTGGCCGAGGAGCACTTCGAGACCGTCGGCGACGACTGGGACGTCGAGGAGCGCGCCCTGGCCACCCTGGGCGAGCTCGGCCTCGGCCATGTCGACCTCGACCGCACCATCGGCGAGGTCTCCGGCGGGGAGTCCGTCCTGCTGCGGCTGGCCGCGCTGCTGCTGCGCCGGCCGGACGTCCTGCTGCTGGACGAGCCCACCAACAACCTCGACCTGTACGCGCGCAGGCGGCTGTACACGGCCGTCGCGGCCTGGCCCGGCGTCATGGTGGTGGTCAGCCACGACCGTGAGCTGCTCGAACTGGTCGACCAGATCGCCGATCTGCGCTCCGGCGAGATCACCTGGTACGGCGGCAACTTCTCGGCGTACGAGGACGCACTGGAGGTCGAGCAGGCCGCCGCCGAGCGGATGGCGCGGGTCGCCGAGGCCGACTTCCGCAAGCAGAAGCGCGAACTGGCCGACGCCCAGGCCAAGTTGGCCCGCCGCAAGCGGTACGGCCAGAAGATGTACGAGCAGAAGCGCGAGCCGAAGATCGTCATGGGGGCGCGCAAGCGCGCGGCGGAGGTCTCCGCGGGCAAGCACCGCATCATGCACGAGGAGAAGCTCGCCGAGGCACGGGAGCGCCTCGACGAGGCGGTGGAGGCGGTGCGGGACGACGACGAGATCCGCGTCGACCTGCCGTACACGGCCGTGCCGCCGGGCCGGAGCGTGCTCACCCTGCGGGACCTGGAGCTCGCGTACGGCGCCCGGGTCGAGGGCGGCTTCGATCTGCACGGTCCCGAGCGGATCGCGCTGGTCGGGCGCAACGGCGCGGGCAAGTCGACGCTGCTGCGCACCATCGCCGGGGAGCTGCGGCCGGTCGCGGGCGAGGCGACGGCCCATGTGCCGCTCCGCTTTCTGCCGCAGCGCCTCGACGTCCTCGACGGCGGGCTGACGGTCGCCGAGAACGTGGCCCGGTTCGCGCCGGGCGCCACCAACAACCGGATCCGGGCCAGGCTCGCCCGCTTCCTGTTCCGGGGTGCCCGGGCCGACCAGCAGGCGGGCACGCTGTCCGGCGGTGAACGCTTCCGGGCGACGCTGGCCGCGCTGATGCTGGCGGAACCGGCGCCGCAGCTGCTGATGCTGGACGAGCCGACGAACAACCTGGACATGGCGAGCGTGCGGCAGCTCACCACGGCCCTGGAGTCGTACGAAGGGGCGCTGATCGTGGCCAGCCACGACATGCCGTTCCTGGAGTCGATCGGAATCACGCGGTGGCTGCTGCTGGACGGAGCACTCAAGGAAACCACGCCAGAAGCTGTCGGACATCCCGCCTAGCCCGGAGGTGACGGCCGACCGGGCGCCGGGGTTCTTCACGGTCGGCGACCGGGTGTGACCCGTGCGGGCCACGGGGCTGTCGTCTCCGACAATGTCCCTGCATGATGTCGGCCGACCCCGACAGGTTTCGGCCACACCCGGGTAACCGACCCAGCAAGACCGCCCCATCCGATACGGAGACCGCCCGTGCCCAGCAAGAAGGCCCTCATCCGTCGCCCCGGCCCGCGCCTCACCGAAGGCCTGGTGACGCACATCCAGCGGGAGAAGGCCGACGTCGAGCTCGCGGTCCGGCAGTGGGAGGCGTACGCGGAGGCGCTGCGCACGCACGGCTGGGAGACCGTCGAGGTCGATCCGGCCGACGACTGCCCGGACGCGGTGTTCGTCGAGGACACCGTGGTCATGTACAAGAACGTCGCCCTGATCGCGCGCTCCGGCGCCGAGTCCCGACGGGAGGAGGCCGCGGGCGTCGAGGAGGTCGTCGCCCGGCTGGGCTGCTCGGTGAACTGGATCTGGGAGCCCGGCACGCTGGACGGGGGTGACGTACTGAAGATCGGCGACACGATCTACGTCGGCCGCGGCGGCCGCACCAACGCCGCCGGCGTCCAGCAGCTGCGGGCCGCCTTCGAGCCGCTGGGGGCGCGCGTGGTCGCCGTGCCCGTCAGCAAGGTGCTGCACCTGAAGTCCGCGGTCACGGCGCTGCCCGACGGGACCGTGATCGGGCACATCCCGCTGATGGACACGCCGTCCCTCTTCGGGCGTTTCCTGCATGTGCCGGAGGCCTCCGGCTCGCACGTGGTGCTGCTCGGCGGCGACAAGCTGCTGATGGCGGCCAGCGCCCCGAAGACCGCCGAGCTGTTCTCGGACCTCGGCTACACGCCGGTCGTGGTCGACATCAGCGAGTTCGAGAAGCTCGAAGGGTGTGTGACATGCCTCTCGGTGCGGCTGCGGGAGCTGTATGCCTGACCGGGTGAGGTCCACGCCGGACAGGCCCCGGGACCTGGGAATCCCGGTGCTGTCCGGATGCCTGTGCGACCCCTGGGAAGAGGGTCTGAACAGCACTCTTTACAGCGCGCTTAACCTACGGCTTCGTAACCTACGGTCTCGTAGCCTACGATCCCGTAGGTTCCGGCGCCGCTCGCCGGCCCGACTGCCTTTGTTCGACGTCCCCCTGGAGTACCCGTGACGATCACCTCTCCGCACCTCGGCAGCCCCTCCGTCTGGACCGACGCCCGGCTGCTGTACGCCCTGGAGGAAGTGGTCGAGAAGGAACTCAACCGCCATCTGAAGGTGGCCAAGGACTGGATGCCGCACGAGTACGTGCCGTGGACCGACGGCCGTAACTTCCCCGGCCTCTTCGAGGACGGCGAGGCCTGGGACAAGGAGCAGTCCAAGGTCACCGAGATCGGCCGGATCGCGCTGGTGGTCAATCTGCTGACCGAGGACAACCTGCCCAGCTACCACCACGAGATCGCCTCGCTCTTCGGCCGCGAAGGCGCCTGGGGCACCTGGGTGCACCGCTGGACCGCCGAGGAGGGCCGGCACGGCATCGTGATGCGCGACTACCTGCTCACCTCGCGCGCGGTGGACCCGGACAAGCTGGAGCAGTTCCGGATGTCGCACATGAGCGAGGGCTTCGAGTCGGACAACCGGCACTCGATGCTGCACTCGATCGCCTACGTCGCCTTCCAGGAGCTCGCGACCCGTATCTCGCACCGCAACACCGGCCACCAGTCGGGCGACCCGGTCTGCGACCGGATGCTGGCGCGGATCGCGACCGACGAGAACCTGCACATGGTCTTCTACCGGAACCTGCTCAAGGCGGCCTTCGAGCTCGCGCCCGACCTGACCATGCAGGCGGTACGGGACGTCGTCGTCAACTTCCGCATGCCCGGCCACGGCATCCCCGGCTTCGAACGGGCCGCCGCGCAGATGGCCATCGGTGAGGTCTACAACCTGCGCATCCACCACGACGACGTGCTCCAGCCCGTGCTGCGCTTCCTGAAGGTCCTGGAGATCGACGGCCTCGGCCCCGAGGGCGTCAAGGCGCAGGAGGAGCTCGGCCTGTTCATGAACGGGCTGGACACGGAGGCCCGCAAGTTCGACGAGAAGCTGGCGGCGCGCAAGGCGCGGATGGCGGCACGCCGGGCGGTCTGACGCCTCGGGTGACGGTGTCCGCGTCCGCGTCCGTCAGGAGGACGTACGGCGGAGTTGGAGCCGTTCCTTCTCGGACAGGCCGCCCCAGACGCCGAAGCGTTCGTCGTTGGCCAGGGCGTAGTCGAGGCAGGCGGTGCGCATCTCGCACAGGCCGCAGATGCGCTTCGCCTCGCGCACCGAGCTGCCCGGCTCGGGAAAGAAGAAGTCCGCCCCGGTCTGAGCGCACAGCGCCTGGCCCTGCCAGGCGGTGTCCGCGGGGGTGATGGTTTCGAAGTGCATGCCTCAGAGCGTGCCGAGGCGTGAAAAACGTTCGATCAACGCGGGCTCAACGCCGGGGACGAGGGCCTCCGGCCGCCCTGATGATGCCCGCGTGGCGGGACGTGGCGCACGGCGGCGCGCGGGGGCGGTTGAAAACGGGAAGAGTCCTGTCTGTCACTGATGGTGACCTGCCGCGGGGGTTCGGCACGCGATTGTCAGTGGGCGGTGCAAGACTCGGCACTGCAGGCAACGGGCCCTTCCCGGAGGCAATGATGCTCACCACCCGTTTCGTCAACGGCGCTCCGAACTGGATCGATGTCGGCACCTCCGACATCGACGGCGCCATCCACTTCTACGGCGGTCTCTTCGGCTGGGAGTTCCGGTCGGCGGGGCCCGAGGCCGGCGGCTACGGCTTCTTCCAGCTGGACGACAGGACCGTCGCCGGCGCGATGCAGACCACCGGAGAGCAGGGCCCGCCGTCCTGGACGGTGTACTTCCAGAGCCCGGACGCGCAGGCCTCGGCCAAGACGGCCGAACAGGCGCACGGGCGGGTGCTCATGGAGCCCATGGACGTGATGGGCCAGGGCCACATGGCCCTCCTGGCCGACCAGCAGGGCGTGCCGTTCGGCATCTGGCAGCCGGGGCTGAACAAGGGCGTGGACGTGATGAACGAGCCCGGCACACTGTGCTGGCTGGAGCTGTACACACCGGACATCGCGGCGGCCGCCGGCTACTACAACAGGCTGCTCGGCTGGGAGACGTCGGCGGTGAACTTCCCGGGCGGCTCGTACACGTGCGTGAACCCGGCCGGGGAAGGTGAGGACGCCATGTTCGGCGGCCTGGTCCCGCTGCCCGACGACCCCTCCGAGGACACCGCCTACTGGCTGCCGTACTTCGAGGTCACCGACACGGACGCCGCGGTGAGCAAGGCGCGGCAGCTGGGCGGCACGGTCCGGATGGAGGCCATGGACCTGCCGGACGTGGGCCGCATCGCCAAGCTGGCCGACCCGTTCGGCGCCCGCTTCGCGGTGATCAGGAGCGCGCAGCCGCAGAGTTGAGCCATAGCCTCCTGTTATGCGGAGGCGCGGCGTACGAGCGTCGTCGACAGGACGACACCGGTCGCCGCGTCTGTCCCTGGCGCGTCGGGTTGCCGGCTGAGGCGGCGGAGCAGGAGGCGGGCCATCAGGCGCCCCATCTCCTCGATGTCCTGACGGATCGTGGTGAGCGGCGGGTCGGTCTGCTCGGCGACGGTGAGCATGTCGTCGAAGCCGACGACGGCGACGTCGTCGGGGACGCGCCGCCCGTGCTCCCGCAGCACGCGCAGGGCGCCCGCGGCCATGAGGTCGTTGGCGGCGAACACGGCGTCCAGGTCGGGGCGGCGGTCCAGGAGTTCGCGCATTGCCCGCTCACCCCCGGCCGGGGTGAAGTCGCCCTCCACGATCAGTCGCGGGTCGGTGCCGGCCATGACGTCCCGGAAGCCGTCGAGCCGGTCCACCGCCGACGTCTGGTCGAGGGCCCCGGCGATGTGCGCGACGCGTCTGCGGCCCAGGCCGACGAGATGGCGTACGGCTTCGCGGGCACCGCCCCGGTTGTCGCTGTCGACGTACACCGCGCTGCGGGTGCCGTCGCTCCAGCCGGGGCGACCGCCGAACACGGTCGGGACGCCTGCGCCCTGGATCAGTCCGGGCAGGGCGTCGTCGAGGTGCAGGGAGAACACCAGCGCGCCGTCGACATGTCCGCCGGCGAGATAGCGGCCGACGCGGGCGTGGTCGTCGCGGCCTTCCGTGAGCAGCAGCACGAGTTGGTTGTCGTGGGCGGTCAGCTCCTGGCTGATGCCGCGGAGTTGGAGCGCGAAGAAGGGGTCGGCGAAGACGCGGGTCTCCGGCTCGGCGATGACGACGGCGACGGCGTCGTGCCGCTTGGTCACCAGGGTGCGGGCAGCCTGGTTGGGGACGTACCCGAGTTCCTCGACGGCCCGCCGCACCCGCTCGGCCAGCGGCTCACGCACCCCGTTCCCGCCGTTGACCACCCGCGAGACGGTGGCCCGCGACACCCCGGCCAGGGCGGCCACGGCCTCCAGCGTGGGACGCGACACTGCCTCGGACACTTCGGAACTCCTCACCGGCGCTTGCCGATCAGGATAACGGCACGCCAGGAGCTGGCAGAGAGCGCTCTCGACGGCAGCGGCAGCGGCAGCGGCAGCGGCAGCGGCAGCGGCAGCGGCAGCGGCAGCGGCAGCGGCAGCCGTGCGAACGTCGACGGAGTGGAGCGTGCTCCACTCCGTCGACCGAAACTTCAGTGCTGGTGCGACCCTTGCTGCGCGTGCGGATGATGCGGCTCATAACCCGGAATCGTCCCGTCCGGCTTCTTCACCAGGAACAGCCCCACCATCCCCATGTCCGAGTGGCTCTGCACATGGCAGTGGTACATCCACGCCCCGGCGCCCACACCCTCCCCCGCGATCACCTGGAAACCGAAGGAGTCGGCCGGGCCGGTGATCTTGTTGTCGATGACCTGGCTGGGGTCGTCGGGGCCGGTCAGCATGCCGGTGCGGTTGTCGGCCCAGCGGTGACCGTGCATGTGGAAGGTGTGGTAGTACTCGCCGTGGGTGATCACGACGAACTCGACCCGGTCGCCCACCGTGGCCTCGAAGTCGGGGCCGGTGTGCGGCGGCCTGTTGTTGATCAGCATGTCGTTGAAGACGATCGTATGGGTGCGGTCCGGGAGGATGTCGCCCTTCCTGCGGACGATCACCGGGCCGTACAGGCCCTTCCTCAGTCCGCCGGTGCCGTGCTCCGTGCCCACCACGTGGTCGTGGTAGTGCCAGTAGCCGGCGCTGCCCGCCCGCCAGGTGCCGTCCTTGCGGCGGCCGGGGGCGTGGGTGCGCCAGGTGTAGGTGCGGGTGGCGCCCGGCTCCACATGGCTCTTGTTCAACTTGGTGCCGTCGCTGGTGATTTCGTAGTCCAGGCCGTGCACGTGCAGGCTGACCGGCACATCCATCGTGTTCTCGAACTCGATGTGCACGGTGTCGCCTTCGTTGAGCTCGATCAGCGGACCGGGAATCGACGCCTTGCCCTTCTCGAAGCCGTAGCCCATCTGCCCGTCGGCGAGCTTCTCGGCGTAGAGCTTGATGCGCCTGACCGCACCCCCGGCCGGAGCCGTCCGGGCCGCCTCACCGGCGCCGGTCGCCTCGGATGCCAGGGACAACGATGTCGCGACGGCGGCGCCGCCCAGGAGGACCCGCCGGTTGAACCCACGTCTGTCCATGCCGAACTCCCCACTCCGGTACGGGATTCGAGACGGTAGCGGGACCCCCGGCGTTTATCCACACCCAGGACAAAGTTCGTTCCATCGCGGTCATACCTATTGGCGAACGACGCAAAGAGGTCTAGCTTCTAGGCGCTGTTGCTGTGACCGACGAGGGGTGGATGACCACATGCGGTCCACATCGCACCACAGACCCATGACCTCAAGGGAGTTGAGCCGGAAAAGGGCCGGAAAGCGGGCCTGGACGGCCGTCCTGACGGCCGGATTAGTCACCGCGGGCCTGCTCTCCGGACCTGCCGCGGGCGCGCTCCCGGCTCCGGATCCCTCCCTGACAACGATGTCCGTCAAGTCGCCGCCCGGCGGCGCCAACGTCCGCGTAATGATCTTCTACGGAACCGCGGCGGCCGGAGACGAGTCTCCGGTGGTGAACGCCGGTATCGAGGCGATCGAGCAGATCGGCCTGTCCGGCCCCGCGAAGGAGCGCTTCAAGGTCGAGGCCACCAACGACGCCTCGGTCTTCACCAACGAGACCAGGCTGGGCCGTTACAACGCGATCGTGTTCCTCACCGGCGGCGGCGACGTCCTGGAGCCGGAGCAGGAGGCGGGCCTGGAGGCCTACATGGAGGCGGGCGGCGGTTTCGTCGGCATCCATGACGCGGCCCGCGCTGAGCCGTACTCCGACTGGTTCACCGGCCTCGTCGGCGCCCGCCCGGCGTCGAACAGCCCAACGGCCGTGCAGCGGGCGACCGTCGAGGTCGGCGACCGCCGGCATCCGGCCACCAAGGACCTGCCGGTCCAGTGGAAGCGCCCCGACCAGTGGCCCAACTGGGTGAAGAACCCGTCCGGCGAGGTGCACACGGTGGCCCGGGTGCGCGAGTCGACGTACCAGCCCGGCGCGAGCGCCAACGGCTGGGACCACCCGATCAGCTGGTGCCGCGACTACGACGGCGGCCGCTCCTTCTACACCGGCATGGGCGGCACGGTGTCGTCGTACGACGAGACCGACTTCCGTACGCATCTGCGCGGCGCCCTGCTGTGGACCACCCGGCTCGTGCAGGCCGACTGCAAGGCGACGATCAACGGCAACTACAAGGCCGAGCGGCTGACCAAGGCCAACCAGCCGGGACAGAACGACCAGATCGGCGAGCCGCACGGCCTGGTCACCGCCCCCGACGGCCGCGTCCTCTACATCGGCCGCGGCGGCGCCGACTCCTCCCAGCCGGTGATCACCGACTGGAACAACCCGGACATCGGCAAGGGCAAGGGCGAGATCCACGTCTACGACCCGAAGACCAAGCAGGTCACCCTGGCCGGGGCCCTCACCGTCTTCGGCAACAAGGGCGGCGGCGACGAGCTGGTCAAGGTCGAGGAGGGGCTCCTCGGCATCGAGCTCGACCCGCGCTTCGAGGAGAACGGCTGGGTGTATCTGCACTACACCCCGCACTCGCGGCTCAACCGCGACACGCGCATGGCCGAGCGGTACGTCTCCCGCTTCACGCTCGACCCGGCCACGAACAAACTGGACCTGAGCAGTGAGAAGGTACTGCTCAAGTGGCCGGTGCAGGTCCACAGTTGCTGCCACGCGGGCGGCGGGATGGCCTGGGACTCCAAGGGCAACCTGTACATCGCGACCGGCGACAACAACTCCAGCCGCTTCAGCGACGGTTACTCGGGCAACAACCCGGAGCCGAACTACAAGGGCGTCTCCTTCGCCGACGCGCGCCGCACCGCGGGCAACACCAACAACCTCAACGGCAAGATCCTGCGCATCCACCCGGAGCCCGACGGGACCTACACCCTGCCGGACGGCAACCTGTTCACCGGCAAGGAGACCGACGAGGGCGGCGGCAAGACGCGCGGCGAGATCTATGTGATGGGGGTCAGGAACCCGGCCCGCATCTTCGTCGACAAGGACACGGACATCCTGTACGCGGGCTGGGTCGGCCCGGACGCCGGGGAACCGTCCACCACCTGGGGCCCGGCCAAGTACGACACGTTCGCCGCCATCACCAAGGCGAGCAACCGGGGCTGGCCGTACTGCATGGGCAACAAGCAGCCCTACCGGGACCGCAACCTGCCGGATCCGTCGAAGCCGCTCGGCTGGTACGACTGCGATCACCCGAAGAACGAGTCCCCGAACAACGACGGCCTGGTCAACCTGCCGCCGGTCACGGGCAACAACATCTGGTACTCGCCCCAGGGCGGCGCCCCCGACTTCCCGCGCGACGCGAACGGCATCCCCTCCTACAAGCAGGAGGAGGCCACCTACCGGCTGCCGTGGCTGAAGGGCGGCGGGCAGGCCGCGATGAACGGGCCGGTCTACCGGTACGACGACGTGTCGGCCACCAGCGACATCAAGTGGCCGGCGTACTGGGACGGCAAGTGGTTCGTCGGCGACTTCTACGACGCCGACCAGCCGCGCAACGCCGTGCTGATGGATCCGAAGACGCTGGGTGACGGCGGGCTGCCGGTGCACTCGGAGTCGCTGAAGAAGATCGTGCCGATCGGCAACGACGGCATCAAGAACCTCATGGACTGGAAGTTCGGTCCGGACGGCGCGCTGTACGTCCTCGACTACGGGCGCGGCTTCTTCACCTCGGACGCCAAGTCGGCGCTGTGGCGCGTGACGTACCAGGGCGGCGGGCCCACGCCGGCCGCCGACCAGCTGGCGAGAGGGGCACAGTGACACGCCAACGAAGAATCCTCACGGCCCTGCTGGCCGCCGTACTGATGATGCTCGGGCTGCAGGCCACCACGGCCGTGGGCGAGCCGGAGCGGGCCGAGGCCGCCCAGGTCCTCACCTGGACCGCCGGCAACGACATCGACAAGTACCTCTCCGCGCCGAAGACGGCCGTGGCCGGTCAGGCGACGATCGTCTTCGAGAACAGCGTGGCCACCGGCAACACCACCGGTATGCCGCACACGCTGACGTTCGTCACCAGCGACCCGGAGTTCAACTCCGACGTCCAGCTCAACATCCTGGCCAACCCCAACGACGACCAGGGCGGCAAGCACACGGCCGAGGTCACCCTCACCCCGGGCCGGTACTTCTACCACTGCACGATCCCCGGCCACGGCCAGATGCAGGGCATCCTGACGGTGACCGAGGGCAGCGGCGAGGACACCACCGCGCCGGAGGCGTCGGCGCACGTCAGCGGCACGCAGAACCAGCAGGGCCAGTACGTCGGCTCAGCCAGCGTGGCGCTGCACGCCACCGACAACACCGGCGGCTCCGGCGTCGACCGGATCGAGTACGCCATCGGCGACGCCGGCGCCTGGCAGCCGTACACCAACCCGGTCGTCGTCGACCAGGTCGGCAGTCACAAGGTCCGCTACCGGGCGTTCGACAAGGCGGGGAACGTCTCCGCCGAGAGGAGCGCCGAGTTCACGGTGGTGGCCCCGCCGACGGACGACACGACAGCGCCGGAGACGTCGGCGACGGTGAGCGGGGAGAAGAACCCCGACGGTACGTATGTCGACATGGCGACGGTCACCGTCACCGCGTCCGACACCGGGTCCGGGGTCAACACCATCGAGTACGCGATCGGCGCCTCCGGGGCCTGGCAGCCGTACACCCAGCCGGTGATGGTGCATCAGGTGGGTACGCACACCGTCCGCTACCGCGCCGCCGACAAGGCGGGGAACGTGGCGGCGGAGAAGAGCGTCGAGTTCACGGTGGTCGCCGCGCCGCCGCAGGACACCACCCCGCCGGTGACGGGCGTGACCGTCGAAGGGACGCGGAACTCCGACGGGGCGTATGTGGCGAGCGCCAAGGTGACCGTCAGCGCGACCGACGAGGGTGAGGTCGCGAGCGTCGAGTACTCGCTCGACGGCGGGCCCTATCTCGCGTACACCGGTCCCGTGATCGTCGACCGGGCGGGCGCGCACAGCGTGGCGTACCGGGCGACCGACAAGGCGGGCAACACCTCCGCGGCGCGGACCGTGAGCTTCACGGTGGTCGCGGGCGGAGTGCCCGCGCCGCCCTGTCCGGAGTACGACGAGCGGTTGACGGTGATCGTCGGCACGGTCGACTCGGGTGTGCCGAACCGGCTGACCAACAACCGGTGCCGGATCAACGAGCTGATCGAGGACGAGAAGGAGTGGACGTCCCACGCGCTGTTCCTCAAGCACGTGAAGACGGTCCTGGACCGGCTCCGTACCGAGGGCGTGATCGACCAGCGTGAGTACAACGCCATCACGAAGGCGGGCCGTCAGTCGGGGATCGGCAAACCCGGTCAGACCGAGGGCTATCGCTCGCTGTTCGACGGCAGCGCGGACTCCTTCGCCAAGTGGCAGCACGTGGGCGGCGGTTCGTTCGCGGTGAACGCCGACGGCACGATGACCAGCGGCACCACCAAGGCCGGGCTCGGCATGCTGTGGTTCCCGCAGCGCAAGTACGGCGACTTCTCGCTGAAGCTCCAGTGGCGGGACGACGCTCCCGGCACCGGCAACGCCAACTCCGGGGTGTTCGTGCGGTTCCCGTACGTCCATGACCACCCGGAGGAGTCGCGGCCGGAGTGGGTCGCCATCAAGTACGGGCACGAGGTGCAGGTGCTCGACCGGCCGGACGGCGACATGTACAAGACGGGCTCGGTCTACGGCTTCGACCGGGTGGGGCTCGCGGGTGCGGGCGTGACCCAGAAGGGCACGTGGAACGACTACGAGATCCGGGTGGTCGGCCAGCACTACTCGGTCTACCGCAACGGCGTGCTGATCAACGAGTTCGACAACATCGGCGGCCAGGACTTCTACCCGGCCCGCTCGGACGACCCGGGCACGGACGGGCGGCGGTTCGCCTCCGGCTACATCGGGCTCCAGGTGCACGGCACGACGGATGTGGTCTCGTACCGGGACATCCGGATCAAGGAGTTGTAGGTCCCTCCTTGCGGGCTCGGCTCGGCTGTACCCGCTTGGGCTCCCCCGGCATCTTGGGGTACTCGGGCGGGTACGGCAGATCGCCGAGCCCGTGGTCGCGCTCGTCCTTGTTGGCCAGCTCCAGGAGCGCGTCCAGTGAGTAACGACGGTCGTCCATGTCCGCGTGCACGTCGCCGAGTTCGGCGAAGCGCGCGGGCATGGTCGCGAGGTCGAAGTCCCGAGGGTGGGCCACCCCGACCTCCTCCCAGCGCAGGGGCGCCGAGACGGGGGCGTGCGGGCGGGGGCGTACGGAGTAGGCGGAGGCGATCGTGCGGTCCCGCGCGGTCTGGTTGTAGTCGATGAAGATCTTCTCGCCCCGCTCCTCCTTCCACCACTTGATCGTGACGCGCTCCGGCATCCGGCGCTCCATCTCCCGGCCGACGGCGATGGCGGCGCGGCGGACCTGGGTGAAGGTCCAGCGGGGCTCGATGGGCACGAACACGTGCAGGCCACGGCCGCCGGAGGTCTTGGGGAAGCCGCGCAGGCCGCCGAACTCGTCGAGGACGGTGCGCAGTTCGTGGGCGGCGCGGACGGCGTCGTCGTAGTCGGTGCCGGGCTGCGGGTCGAGGTCGATGCGCAGTTCGTCGGGGCTGTCGACGTCGTCGCGGCGCACCGGCCACGGGTGGAAGGTGAGCGTGCCGTACTGGGCGGCCCACAGCACGGCGGCCTCCTCGGTCGGGCACATCTCGTCGGCGCTGCGGCCGCTGGGGAAGGTGATGTGGGCGGTGGGGATCCAGTCGGGCATGTTCTTGGGCGCACGTTTCTGGAAGAAGGACTCGCCGGTGACGCCGTCCGGGTAGCGCTCCAGGGTGGTGGGCCGGTCGCGCAGGGCGCGCAGGATGCCGGGGCCGACGGCGATGTAGTACCGGGCGAGGTCCAGCTTGGTGAAGCCGCGCTCCGGGAAGAACACCTTGCCGGGACTGGACAGCCGTACGGTCCGGCCGCCCGCTTCCAGTTCCACCGCGTCACCCATGCGAGCCACGGTAGGCGCACCGCACCCGACTCGCACACCGGACGTTCAGCGTCTGCGCAGGCGGGTGGCGAGCAGGGTGACGTCGTCCTCGGCGTGACCGTGCACCAGGCGGGCGAGGACCGCGTCGAGGAGGGTGTCCAGCGGGCCGTCGGTGGCCAGGCGCAGGTTGGTCAGGCGGCGCAGGGAGACATCGATGTCGGTCCAGCGCCGCTCGATCAGCCCGTCGGTGTACATCAGCAGTACGGCCTCGGGCGGCAGGTCGACGGTCAGGGCCTCGTATCCCCCGATGTCGGTGCCCAGAGGCGGGCCGTTGGGGACCGGCAGCAGGTCGGCGCGCGCGTCGGGGTGGAGCAGGACCGGCGGCGGGTGACCCGCGGCGGCGAGTGTGCAGGTGCCCCGGCGGGGGTCGACGAGGGCGAGCTGGCACGTCGCCACCCGGTCGAGGCCGATGCTCGCCAGGCGGTGATCGGCTTCCTGAAGGATCCGTTCGACGGGGGAGCCGGAGACGGCGATGCCGCGCAGCATCGAGCGGTACTGGCTCATGGCGACGGCCGCGCTGAATCCGTGGCCCATCACGTCGCCCATCACCTGCAGGGTGCGGCCGGAGGGCAGCGCCATCGAGTCGAACCAGTCCCCGCCGACCAGCGCGCGGCGCCCGGCGGGTAGATAGCGGGAGGCGGTGTCGAGGTCCGGATGCGGAGTGCCGGGCTCGGACATCAGGGCGCGTTGCAGTTCCAGCGCCATGGTGTGTTCGAGGGTGTACTGGCGGGCGTTGTCGATGGCGACGGCGGCTCGGGTGGCCAGGTCCTGGGCCACGACGACGTCCTCGTCGGTGAAGGGGCCGGAGTCGCCGGCGCGGCACAGGTAGATCACTCCGACGGGCTGCTCCCGGGTCGGCAGGGGGACCACGAGCATGGAGTGGATCCCCGCCTCGCGGAACACCGCCAGATTGTGGGGGGTGCGCACCATCTTCAGCATCACGTCGTCCGTGGCCAGGTTGCCCAGCCAGGGGCGGCCGGTGTCCAGGCACTTGCGGGTCGGCGAGTCTCGGACGGCGTCGAAGTAGTACCCGGCGCCCGCCACCAGCCCGACGCGGCCGGCGATGTCCGGGCCGCCCGCCGAGGCCGTGACGCGCAGGCGGAGCACGCCGGGCTCGGGTGGGGGCGCTTCGTCGGACTCGCCGGTGACGAGCGTCCACACCGACGCCCGGTCGGCCAGGCTCGGCACGACGAACTTCGCCAGTTCGGCACAGGTCGTCTCCACGGACAGCGTCGTGCCGACCCGCATGGCCGCCGTGTCCAGCAGGGCCAGGCGCTGGTGGGCCCGTTCCAGGTCGTCCAGGTACTGCCGCAGCCCGCTGGTCTCCACGGCGATGCCGCACAGGCCGACCACCTGTCCGTCGTCGTCCAGACGGTGGTAGACCGCGTTCCACTGGCGTTTGCGGAACGGCGAGGAGGCCTTCGTGGTGCCCGTGACGGACAGCGCCCGGGGCTGACCGTCGTTCAGGACCATGCGCAGGATGTCCTCCGAGCGGTGCACGCCGGGCAGCACCTCGCCCATGGTCCGGCCGTGGAACTCCGCGCAGGGCACGCCGCTCATCCGGGCCATGGCCTCGTTGACGTAGCGGTAGCGCAGCCGTTCGTCGAGGATGGCCACGGCGGCCGGCGTGCCGTCCAGGACCTTCCGCAGGAGCCGGTACTCGCGGCCCTGTTCCACCGCTTCGCGGGGCGCGTGGGTGAGGGCGGACAACAGCGTTTCCTCGGCGCCGGAGAAGAGCAGTCTCGGCGGACGCTGGTCGAAGCCCACGCGGATCCTCCTCATCCGCCCCCTGACCGGACCGGGCCGTGTACCAGTCTGTCCGCGCCGACCCGGCACCGCATCCGGAGTCCGCCTACAGTCGAAGCATGGACCTGCCGGTGATGCCGCCCGTCAAGCCGATGCTCGCCAAGTCCGTGGCGAAGATCCCGCCGGGCATGCACTACGAGGCGAAGTGGGACGGCTTCCGGGCGATCGTGTTCCGCGACGGCGACGAGGTGGAGCTCGGCAGTCGCACCACCAAGCCGCTGACCAGGTACTTTCCGGAGCTGGTGGCGGCGCTGAAGGAGCGGTTGCCGGAGCGCTGTGTGCTGGACGGGGAGATCGTGATCGCGCGGGAGGGGCGGCTGGACTTCGACGCGCTCACCGAGCGGATCCACCCGGCCGACTCGCGGGTGCGGATGCTGGCCGAGAAGACACCGTCCTCGTTCGTCGCCTTCGACCTGCTGGCGCTGGCCGACCGGTCGCTGGTGGACGTGCCGCTCGCCGACCGCCGTGCGCTGCTGGTCATGGCGTTGTCCGGGGTGACGGCCCCGGTGCATGTGGCGCCGGCGACGACCGACATCGAGGTGGCGCGGCAGTGGTTCGAGCAGTACGAGGGGGCGGGCCTGGACGGTGTGGTCGCCAAGCCGGTCACGCTGCGCTATCTCCAGGACGAGCGGGCGATGTTCAAGGTCAAGCACGAGCGCACGGCGGACGTCGTCGTGGCCGGCTACCGGCTGCACAAGAGCGGACCCGTTGTCGGCTCGCTGCTGCTCGGTCTGTACGACGACAAGGGCGCCCTTCAGCACGTCGGGGTGTCCGCCGCCTTCTCCATGGCGCGGCGCGCCGAACTGGTGGAGGAGCTGGAGCCGCTGCGCATGGACGACGTGACGGGTCATCCGTGGGCGGCGTGGGCTGAGGAGGCGGCGCACGAGACGGCCCGGCTGCCCGGGGCGCCCAGCCGCTGGTCCGGCAAGAAGGACCTGTCGTGGGTGCCGCTGCGGCCCGAGCGGGTGTGCGAAGTGGCGTACGACCACATGGAGAACGGCCAGCGGTTCCGGCACACTGCCCGCTTCCGCCGCTGGCGGCCGGACCGGACGCCGGACAGCTGCACGTACGCGCAGTTGGAGGAGCCGGTGCGCTACGACCTCGCGGAGATCTTCGCACCCCAGGCGTGAGCCTCGGGCTCAGGGCCGCATCAGGATCTTCGCGGCGCCGTCCCGCTTGTGCTGGAACATCTCGTACGCCTGGGGTGCTTCGTCCAGCCGCAGCCGGTGGGTGGCGAAGTCGTCGACGCCGAGCGGGTCCTCGTCGGTGAGGTACGGCAGGATCTCGTCGGTCCAGCGGCGCACGTTGGCCTGGCCCATGCGGATCTGGAGCTGCTTGTCGAACATGGTGAGCATCGGCAGCGGGTCGGCGGTGCCGCCGTAGACGCCGACGAGGGACAGGGTGCCGCCGCGGCGTACCAGCTCGATGGCGGTGTGCAGGGCGGCGAGCCGGTCGATGCTGAAACGTTCGGCGAGGGGGCCGCCGATCTTGCGGGGCAGCATGCTGGAGGCCTGCTGGGCGAGGCGGGCGGCGAGGCTGCCGTGCGCCTCGGTGCCGACCGCGTCGATCACGGCGTCCGGGCCCCGGCCGTCGGTCTCGTCGCGGATCGCGGCGACGAGCTCCTTCTCGTGGTCGAAGGCCCGCAGGTCGAACGTCTGCACGCCACGCTCCTGTGCCCGGCGCAGCCGGTCGGGGACCAGGTCGACGCCGAACACCCGTCCCGCGCCGCGGACCTGGGCGACCCGGCAGGCCATGTCACCGATCGGGCCGAGCCCGAGGACGGCGATGGAGCCGCCCTGGGGGACGTCGGCGTACGCGACCGCCTGCCAGGCGGTGGGCAGCACGTCGGAGAGGTACAGGAACCGGTCGTCGGGCGGGCCCTCGGGCACCTTGATCGGGCCGTACTGGGCCTGCGGGACGCGCAGGTACTCGGCCTGGGCGCCCGGTACCGCGCCGTACAGGCGGGTGTAGCCGAAGAGGGCGGCGCCCATGCCCTCGCCGTGCACCTGGGTGGTCTCGCACTGGGTGGGCAGCGAGTTGAGGCACATCCAGCAGTTGCCGCAGGCGATCTGGAAGGGCACGACGACCCGGTCGCCCACCGCCAGGTCCGGTACGCCGGGGCCGACCTCCTCGACGATGCCCATGGGTTCGTGACCGAGGATGTCGCCCGGCGTCATGAACGGGGTGAGCACCTCGTACAGATGCAGGTCGGAACCGCACAGCCCGGTCGAGGTGATGCGGATGACGGCGTCGGTCGGCTCCTCGATCCGCGGATCGGGCACGTTCTCCACCCGCACGTCCCGCTTCCCCTGCCACGTCACAGCCCTCATCACCCGCACTCCCTCCGTCGTGACCACGCTGCCGGTACTGCGGTGGGTGCCGGGTACCCGAGGGGGTAGGGCCCAACCGTGGGGGCCGTGGACGGTATCGATCGCACAGGACGGGTCGGGTGGCGGCGGTGGGCGAGGACACGGGACGAAGAACGCGCATGCGGCGGGTCGCCGTGGCGGCGGCGGTGGTGTCGGCCGTCGTGGCGGCGGGCTGCACGGGCGGGCCGGACGACGACGGACGGGCGCCCGAGTCGCCGCCGACGCGCAGTGCGCAGCGCGTGGCGTCCGTGCTCGCCGTGAAGGTCGACAACGCGCCCACGGCGCGCCCCCACACCGGACTCGGAGCGGCGGACGTCGTCTACGTCGAGCAGGTCGAGGGCGGCCTGAGCCGGCTGCTGGCGGTGTACGCGAGCGAGTTGCCGAAGGCCGTCGGGCCCGTGCGCAGTGTCCGTGAGACGGATCTGGAGCTGTTGCGCCAGTTCGAGCGCCCGACCTTCGCCTTCTCCGGCGCGCAGACCAAGCTGCTGCCGTTGATCGACCGGGCCCCGCTGCGCGCCGAGCCGCCGGGCCGCACGCCCGACGCCTACCACCGAGGCAGCGACAGGCCCGCCCCGCACAACCTCTACCTGAGCCCACACCACCTGATACCCAAGGCCCCCGGCCGGGCCGCCCTCACCACCGGCTTCACCTACGGCGCCGCCCCCGACGGCGGAGAGAGGGAGACCACCCGCACTGTCCGCTACCCGGCGGCCCGTTTCACCTTCACCTGGGACGAGAGCCGGGAGCGCTACCGGGTCGCGATGGACGGCACGGCCGCCGTGACGACCGAAGGGCAGCCGGTGGCGGCCGCGACGGTCGTCGTGCAGTACGTGCGGATGCGCCAGTCCGGCTACTTCGACTCCCGGGGCAGCAACACGCCGTACAGCGAGACCGTCGGCTCGGGGACCGCGCAGGTGCTGCGCGGCGGAAGGACGTACGACGCGCTCTGGAAGCGCCCGGAGCCGAGCGACGGCACCCGCTTCACCACGGCGGACGGCGAGCCGGTGAACTTCGCCGCCGGCCAGGTGTGGGTGGTGCTCGTCAGGGCCTGAGTCAGGCTCGGGTCAGGCCTGGGCCACGAGGGGTTCCGTCGGGTGGCCCGGGTCACCCGGGTTGCGGAGTCCCTCCGTCGCGTCGGCGACCCGCCGGATCAGGTCCAGGAACTGCGTCCGCTCCGCCGCGGACAGTGGCGCCAGGAACACCTGGTTCATGCGGGCCGTGCGCAGCGCCAGCCTGCGGTGGGTGCGCGCGCCGTCCTCGGTCAGGCGCAGCAGGAAGCGGCGGCCGTCGTGCGGGTCGCGGACCTTGTGCAGCAGTCCCCGGCGGCCGAGCCTGCTGATCACCTCGGCGACGGTGGACCGGTCGAGCCCGACCCGCTCCCCCACCGTGCGCTGGTCCAGTCCCGGCTCGTCGACGAGCGCGTTGAGCACGGCGAACTGCGGTGAGGTGATCTCCTCGGACACCATCGCGTTCCACAGCAGGTGGTGTGCCTGCTGGAGCCGCCGGGCGAGATGCCCGGGATGGTTGGTGAGATCCACCGCCGCCATGTCCGCTCCCGAGGTCCTGGTTGTGTCAGTGCACTGAACGATACCTCCGGCGGCTCGGCCCTGTCGCGGGTGTCCAGGTTGGCAGCCCGAGGTCTTGACGGGCACAAGCAGAGAGTGGCAGCGTGAAGAAAACTTCACTGCATTACTCAGTGCCCTGAGTAAATGCCCTCGGGAGAGATGGGGCTTCTCGGATGGACAAGGTGGTCGCCACGGCCCTGGAGGCGGTGGCCGATGTGGGCGACGGCGCGTCGCTCGCGGTGGGCGGCTTCGGGCTGAGCGGTGTCCCGAACGTACTGATCGAGGCGCTCCACGAGCGGGGCGTCGGCGGCCTGTCGGTGGTGTCGAACAACTGCGGGGCGATGGAGTCCGGCCTGGCGGTGCTCCTCGCGGCCGGGCGGATCGCCCGGGTGACCGGCTCCTACATCGGCGCCAACAAGGAGTTCGCCCGCCAGTACCTGGCCGGGGAGCTGGAGCTGGAGCTGATCCCGCAGGGCACGCTGGCCGAGCGGCTGCGGGCGGGCGGGGCCGGGATCCCCGCCTTCTACACGCCGGCCGGAGTGGGCACGCAGGTCGCCGAGGGCGGACTGCCGTGGCGGTACGACGCTCAGGGCGGGGTCGCTCTCGCCTCACCGCCCAAGGAGGTACGGGAGTTCGACGGCGTGGAGTACGTGCTGGAGCACGGCGTCCGCACCGACTTCGCGCTCGTGCGCGCCGCCAGGGGCGACCGGCACGGCAACCTGGTCTTCAACAAGTCCGCCCGCAACTTCAACCCCCTTGCGGCGATGGCCGGCCGGGTGACGATCGCGGAGGTGGAGGAGCTGGTCGAGCCGGGTGACATCGATCCGGACGCCGTGCATCTGCCCGGCATCTTCGTCCAGCGGGTGCTGGCCCTGACCCCGGAACAGGCGACCGACAAGCGGATCGAGCGGCGGACGGTGAGCAACTGATGGCCTGGACACGCGAGGAGATGGCCGCGCGGGCCGCGCGCGAGCTGACGGACGGGCAGTACGTCAATCTGGGCATCGGCCTGCCGACCCTGATCCCCAATCACCTCCCGCCCGGCGTCGAGGTGGTGCTGGAGTCGGAGAACGGCATCCTCGGCACCGGCCCCTACCCGAGTGAGGAGCAGATCGACCCGGACCTGATCAACGCGGGCAAGGAGACCGTCACGGTCCTGCCGGGCGCGTCCTTCTTCGACTCGGCGCTGTCCTTCGGGATGATCCGCGGCGGGCACATCGATGTCGCCGTGCTGGGCGCGATGCAGGTCTCAGCCGGCGGCGATCTGGCGAACTGGGCCATCCCGGGCAAGCTGGTCACCGGCATCGGCGGGGCGATGGACCTGGTGCACGGCGCCCGTACCGTCATCGTCGTGATGACCCACACCGCCAAGGACGGCAGCCCGAAGATCCTCGACGAGTGCACGCTTCCGCTCACGGGCAAGGCGTGTGTGAACCGGGTCATCACCGACCTCGGCGTCCTCGACGTCACCGACGGCGGGCTGGTGCTGACCGAGTGCGCGCCGGGTGTCACCGCCGAGGAGATCATCGCCAGGACCGCCGCCAAGGTGCGCGTCGGCGAGGAGGCGCAGTCATGAGGGACGTCTACGTCGTCGACGCCGTCCGCACGCCGATCGGCCGTTACAACGGCGGCCTGGCCGCCGTCCGCCCGGACGACCTGGCCGCCCACGCCATCCGCGAACTCCTCGCCCGTACCCCGGCGTTGGACCCGTCCCGGATCGAGGACGTCTACTTCGGCAACGCCAACGGCGCCGGCGAGGAGAACCGCAACGTCGCCCGCATGGCCGCCCTGCTCGCCGGCCTGCCCACCTCCGTGCCCGGCGTGACGGTGAACCGGCTGTGCGCCTCCGGCCTGGAGGCGGTGATCCAGGCGGCCCGCGCCATCGCGTGCGGGGACGCCTCCGTCGCCGTGGCCGGTGGGGTGGAGTCGATGACCCGGGCGCCCTATGTGCTGCCGAAGAACGACAAGCCCTTCCCGGCCGCCCACACCGAGCTGTACTCCACCACGCTGGGCTGGCGCATGGTCAACCCGAGGATGGACCCGCAGTGGACCGTCCCGCTCGGTGAGAGCGCGGAGCTGATCGCCGACAAGCACAAGATCACCCGCGAGCAGCAGGACGAGTTCGCCCTGCACAGCCACCACAAGGCCGCCGAGGCCCAGCGCCAGGGCCTCTTCGAGGCCGAACTCGCCCGCGTGACCGTCCCGCAGCGCAAGGGCGACCCGTTGGTCTTCGCCGCCGACGAGTGCGTACGCCCGGACGCCTCCCTGGAGGCGATGGCCAGGCTCAAGCCGTCGTTCCGCACGGACGACGGCACGGTCACCGCGGGCAACGCCTCACCGCTCAACGACGGCGCCGCCGCCCTGCTGCTCGTGGACGAGGAAGGGCTGAAGGCCACCGGCCGCGAGCCCCTCGCCCGCGTTTCGGCGACCGGCGTGAACGCCCTCGACCCGCACTACTTCGGCCTCGCTCCCGTCGAGGCCGTGAACCGGGCCCTCGCCAAGGCGGGCAAGGGCTTCGACGACCTGTCGGTCCTGGAGCTGAACGAGGCCTTCGCCGCCCAGGTGCTCGGCTGCGTCGCCGAGTGGCCCGAGTTCGACCCGGCGATCCTCAACCCGCGGGGCGGCGCCATCGCCCTCGGCCACCCCCTCGGCGCGTCCGGCGCCCGCCTCGCCGGCACGGTCGCCCACCAGCTCGCCCGCATGGGCGCCGGCACCGGCGTCGCCACCCTCTGCATCGGTGTGGGCCAGGGCCTCGCCCTCGTCCTCGAACGGTAGGACTCGAACGGTAGGAACTGTCATGGCTCTCACTCAGCACGACATCGACCAGGAGATAGCGGCCGAGCACGCGGCCTACGAGAAGCGCGTCGCCGACGGCGGGCCCGTCGAGCACCACCCGCGCCGGGACTACGCCCCGTACCGGTCCTCGCTGCTGCGGCACCCGAAGCAGCCGCTGGTCGCGATCGACGTGGCCCGGGACCCGGAGCTGGTGGAGCTCGCCTCCCCCGCCTTCGGCGAGCGGGACATCACCGAGATCGACAACGATCTGACCCGGCAGCACACCGGTGAGCCGATCGGTGAGCGCATCACCGTCTCCGGCCGCCTGCTGGACCGCGCCGGGCGGCCGATCCGCGGTCAGCTCGTCGAGATCTGGCAGGCCAACTCGGCCGGGCGCTACGCCCACCAGCGCGAGCAGCACGACGCCCCGCTGGACCCCAACTTCACCGGCGTGGGCCGCACCCTCACCGACGCCGACGGCTGCTACAGGTTCACCACCGTCCAGCCCGGCCCCTACCCGTGGCGCAACCACGTGGGCGCCTGGCGCCCGGCACACATCCACTTCTCGGTCTTCGGTACGGCGTTCACGCAGCGGCTGGTGACGCAGATGTACTTCCCCAACGACCCGCTCTTCGCGTACGACCCGATCCTGCAGTCCGTGACGGACGACGCCGCCCGGCAGCGGCTGGTCGCCACCTACGACCACGGCCTGTCGGTGCCGGAGTTCTCGCTGGGCTACCACTGGGACATCGTGCTCGACGGCCCGCACGCCACCTGGATGGAAGAGGGACGCTGACCCCCATGACGAAGATCGACACCAGCAGCCCGGAGAACGTGCTGCCCACCCCGTCGCACACGGTGGGCCCGTTCTACGGGTACGCGCTGCCCTTCCCCGGCGGCGAGGACATCGCGCCCGCCGGGCACCCGGACACGATCACCCTGCACGGACACATCACCGACGGCGAGGGCGCGCCGCTGCCCGACGCCTTCGTGGAGCTGTGGGGCCCGGACCCGGAGGGCAGGCTGCCCCAGGTGGACGGCTCGATGCGCCGCGACCCGGCGTCCGGCGGCTTCCTCGGCCGGGGCGGCGTCGAGTTCACCGGCTGGGGGCGCGTCCAGACGGACGCGAGCGGCCACTGGTACGCCCGTACGCTCCGCCCGGGCGCGCGCGGGAGCAGCGCCCCGTACCTCAGTGTGTGCGTCTTCGCACGCGGACTGCTGGTGCACCTGTTCACGCGGATCTATCTGCCGGGCGACGAGGCCGCGCTGGCCGCGGACCCGCTGCTGTCCCGGCTGGCGGAGGCACGCCGCGACACGCTGGTCGCACATGCCGAGCGCGAGGGCACCTACCGTTTCGACATCCGCCTTCAGGGCGAAGGCGAGACGGTCTTCCTGGAGTTCCAGTGACTTCTGCGGTTCCCGACACCGGCCTGCTCGCCCCCGGGTGGGCAGGCTCCCCCGCCGCGTCCGCGACGAGCGACACCGCCTACCTGCAGGCCCTGCTCGACGCGGAGGCGGCCCTGACCCGCGCGCAGGCCGCACTCGGGCTGGCCCCGGCCGAGGCGGCCACGGCGGTCACCGAGGCGGCCGACGCCGGCCGGTACGACGTACGGTCCCTGGCGGAGCGCGCCCGTGGCGGCGGCAATCCGGTCATCCCGCTGGTCGCCGATCTGACGAAGGCGGTCGGTACGGAGTACGGGCCGTACGTCCATCGGGGTGCGACCAGCCAGGACATCATGGACACGGCGACCATGCTGGTCGCCGCGCGCACCCTGAACCTGATCCTGGCCGACCTCGCCCGCACCGAGCGGGCGCTGGCCCGGCTGGCCGCCGAGCACCGCGACACGCCGATGCCGGGCCGCACGCTCACCCAGCACGCCGTACCGACGACGTTCGGCCTGAAGGCGGCCGGCTGGCGGTCCCTGGCGCTGGACGCGCGGGACCGGGTGGCGGCCGTACGGGACGTGCTGCCCGCCCAACTCGGCGGTGCGGCCGGGACGTTGGCGGCGTTCGGGGCGTACGGCGCGAGTGATCCCACCGCTCTGTCGGCGGCGTACGCCCATGAACTCGGCCTGCAGCCGCTGGACCTGCCCTGGCACACGCTGCGGACCCCCCTCGCGGACCTCGCCGGGTGTCTGGCGGTGACGGTCGGGGCGCTCGGCAAGATGGCCGCCGATGTCCTCACCCTGTCCCGGACCGAGATCGCCGAGGTCGCCGAGCGCAGTGGCGGGGGTTCGTCAGCGATGCCGCACAAGGCCAATCCCGTACGGTCCACCCTGATCGCCGCCGCGGCCCGGCGGGCGCCGCAGCTCGCCGCCACGCTGTACGCCTCGCTGGTCGCGGAGGACGAGCGGCCGGCCGGGGCCTGGCATGCCGAGTGGGAGCCGCTCCGGGAGCTGCTGCGGCTGGCCGGCGGAGCCGCCCGGGACGCCGCCGAACTGGCCGACGGGCTCCGGGTCCGACCGGAGACCATGCGCGAACACCTGGATCTCACCGAGGGGTTGATCGTCTCGGAGCGGCTGTCGGCCGAACTCGCGCCCGTGCTGGGCCGGTCCCGGGCCAAGGAGCTGCTCACCCGACTGGCCGCCGAGGGGCACCCCTTGGCCGAGGCGCCGGAACTGCGGGACGTCGACCTCGATCCCGCCCACTACACCGGCTCCGCCGGAACTCTTGTCGATCGTGCTCTGGAGCGACGTTGAAGCTGCTCAACCACCGTGCCGAAGGGGCCGCCTCCGCGCCCCCGCTGCTCCTCGGGCCCTCGCTGGGCACCTCGTACGCCCTGTGGGACCAGGTCGCGCCCGAGCTGTCCGTCAGCCACCGGGTGATCCGCTGGGACCTGCCGGGGCACGGCGGCTCGGCGGCGGAACTGATCGCGGCGGGCGCCACCGTCGGTGACCTCGCCGACCTGGTGCTCGCGCTCGCCGACTCGCTGGGCGTGGACCGGTTCGCGTACGCGGGGGTGTCGCTGGGCGGTGCGGTGGGGCTGCACCTCGCCGTGCATCACCCTCAGCGGGTGTCGTCCCTCGCGGTGATCTGCTCGTCGGCCCACTTCAACGGGGCGAAGCCGTGGCAGGACCGGGCCGCGCTGGTGCGGCGCGAGGGGCTCGCCGCGCTCGCCGAGGGCGCGGACGCCCGCTGGTTCACGCCCGGGTTCACCGTGCCCCGGCTGGTGCGGGACCACCGGGACGCCGACCCGGAGGCGTACGCGGCCTGCTGTGACGCGCTCGCCGCGTTCGACCTGCGGGAGCGGCTCGCGGAGATCTCCGCGCCGACGCTGCTGATCGCGGGCCGTGAGGACCCGGCGACGCCGCCCGCGCATCTGCGTCAGATCGCGGACGCCGTGCCGGGGGCGACCCTGGTGGAGATTCCCGGCGCCTCCCATCTGGCGCCCGCGCAGTGCCCCGAGGCGGTACTCACGGCTCTGCGGGCGCACCTGGACGGGCCCGCCCGGCGCGGCATGAAGGTACGGCGTGAGGTGCTGGGCGACCCGCACGTCGACCGGGCGCAGGCGCGGCAGACCCCCTTCACCGCACGCTTCCAGGACTTCATCTCGCGCTACGCATGGGGCGAGATCTGGACCGACCCGACGCTCTCCCGCCGCGAACGCAGCATGATCACGCTGACCGCGCTGGTGGCGCACGGCCACTACGAGGAGCTGGCCATGCACGTCCGGGCGGCGCGGCGCAACGGACTCACGCCCGAGGAGATCGGGGCGGTGCTGCTGCAGACGGCGGTGTACTGCGGGGTGCCGGCGGCGAACTCGGCGTTCGCCGCGGCCCGGCGGGTGCTGGCGGAGGAGGACGACGGCGACCGGCCCTGAGGGTGACCCTGCTGGTCGTAGCCTCAGCAGCACCTCGTAGCGGGGTGGACGGCGTGCCTAGGGTGGAGGTATGTCCACTGTTCTGATCACCGGCGCCACCTCGGGGCTCGGCCGGTTCGTCGCCTTCGAGCTGGTGCGTTCCGGGCACCGCGTCCTCGCGCACGGCCGCGATCCGGGCCGTACCGAACGGCTCGTCGCCGAGCTGCGGACCGAGGGCGCGGCCGAGGGGTTCGTCGCCGATCTGGCCTCGCTGGCCGAGGTGCGCGAGCTGGGCGCGCGGGTCGCCGAGGCCCATCCCGAGCTGGACGTGCTGGTCAACAACGCCGGAGTGGGCAGCGGTCCGCGCGAGGCGGGGCGTGAGCTGAGCGCCGACGGGCACGAGCTGCGCCTCGCGGTGAACTATCTCGCGCCGGTCACGCTCACCCGTGCCCTGCTGCCGGTGCTCCGCGCGAACGCGCCCGCCCGGATCGTGAACGTCGGCTCGGCCGGTCAGGAACCGCTCGACTTCGGCGACCCCGAGTTCGCCCGCGGCTACGAGGGCTTCTCGGCGTACTGCCGCAGCAAGTTCGCGCTGGCCGCGTGGACGCTCACCCTCGCCGAGGAGCTGGCGGGCACCGGCGTCGCGGTGAACGTGCTGCACCCGGCGACCTTCATGGACACGGCGATGGTCCGCGAGGGCGGGATCACCCCGTGGAACTCGGTCGCCGACGGCGCACCCGGAGTCCTGGCCCTGGCCACCCGGGACATGGGATCCGGCGGCTACTTCGACGGCACCACCGCGGCCCGGGCGCACGAGACGGCGTACGACCCGCAGGCGCGCAAGCGGCTGGCGGCGGTCACCGACCAGTTGCTCAGCATGTGACAGGCCCTACGCCTCCAGCTCCGCCAGCCCCTCCCTCGCCTGCCGGGCCAGCCCGTCCGCCCCGCAGGAACGGGCCAGCGTCAGGCCCCGGTTGAGTTCGGTGGTGGAGCGGGCGGCGAGCCCGTACTCGATACGGGCGGCGGCGTGCTCGTACTGGCAGGGCGAGGCCTCCAGGTAGGTGACCGCCTGGGCGGCCAGGCGCACCTTGCGCTGGCCGGTCTCCAGGCGGGCGGCGCAGCGCAGGGCCTCGCCGATGGCGGTGTCGGTGCCGAACCGCTCGGCCTGGCGACGGGCGTCGGCGGCGAGCCGGGCGGCGCGGGTCGGGTCCTGGGTGGCGAGGGCACCGGTCAGGTCGATGGTCCACGGGGCCAGCACCGGGTTGTGACCACCGCGCGCGGCGGCGGCCTTCTCGGCGGCCTCCAGTTCGTTGATCCCGTCCTCGGTCCGGCCCACGGCGAGCAGCAGCCGGCCGCGTACCGAGCGGGTGTCGGGGAGGACGATCGTGGACGGGTAGGGCGGGGCGAAGCCGTACCGCTCGGCGATCGTCCAGGCCTGCTGCACATGCCCGCGGGCGAGCAGGGTGTCGACCAGTCCGCAGGTCGCCGACCAGTACAGGGGCAGTCCACGGCCGACCCGTTCGGCGAGGCGCAGGGATGCGCGCAGGACGGTCTCGGCGTCCTTCAGGCGGCCCTGCCTGCGGAAGGCGAGGCCGAGGAAGGCGTTGGCGAGGGCGAGGTGGCCGCCGCTCCAGCCGGCCGTGGTGTAGGTGCGCAGGGCGTCGGCGAACAGGTTCTCGGCGCGGTCGAGGCGGTCGGCGTAGGCGTAGGAGCTGCCGAGCATCATCAGCAGTTCTATGCCCCACTCGGTGTCGGTCCAGCCGAGGCCGGGGGCGAGCCGGCCGTTGACGAGGGCGCGGTCGCACACCTCGACGACCTCCTCGGCGTTCTCGCCGTGGGTCATGGCGTCGAAGCCGCGCAGGATGAGCAGCGCGCGCTCGGAGTTGTCGCGGCCGGTGCAGGTGCGGGCGAGGTCGGCGAGCCGCTCGGAGCGTCCGGGGCTGGACGCCTCACCGGCGTAGATGCCCTCCCACATGTACTGCACGGCCCGCAGCCGCATCCGGGCGGGCCCCTCCTCGTGCCGGGCGGCCTCGGCCTCGACCGTGCGGACGGCCTGTTCCAGCTGGTCGTTGTGGAGCAGGGCCTGGGAGAGGCGGAAGACGGCGTCGACGCGGGCGGGGCCGTCGAGGCCGGGCATGGCGAGCGCGCTCTGGAGGTGGTCGATGGTCCGGGCGGGCGCGGTGAGCAGGGTGGCGCAGCCGAGTTCGTAGAGCACGCGCGCGTGCACGTCGGGCCGGGGCGGTTCCTTCAGGGCGCGCTCCAGGCAGCGGCGGGCGGCGTCGGGGGCGCCGACGGCGAGGTGTTCGCGGGCGGCCTCGCGCAGCTGGTCGACGAGTTCGGCGTCGTCGTCCGGGTGGACCTGGAGCAGATGCCGGGAGGCGGCCGCGGCGCCACGGCCGGAGTCGGTGACGATCTGCGCGGCGATGCCGTGCATGGCGGTGCGCAGGGCGTCGGGGATGGAGTTGTAGACGGCGGTGGCGATCAGTGGGTGGACGAACTCCATGTCGCCGCCGGCCGGTGCGCCCGCCGGGTCGGGGGCGGTGAGGATCCGGGCCGTGCACAGTAACTCGGCGCAGCGCAGGGCCTGTTCGGGGCGCATGGCGGTGAGCCGGGCGACCAGGCCGACGGAGATGCCGGTGCCGAGGATGGCGGCCGCCCAGGCGAACCGGGTCGCGTCGATGCCGAGCCCTTCGAGGCGGGCGACGAGTCCGCCGCCGCGCGCCGAGCGGTTCAGGGCGCGCAGTTCACCGGCCGACGGCTCGGTCGGCTCCAGCTCACTGTCCTGGACCTTGGCGAGGAGTTCGACGGTCTCGTAGGGGTTGCCTCCGGTGACGGCCCAGACCTCGCGGCAGAACGGGGCGTCGGCGTGCGGGCCGACGGTCGCGCGGGTGAGGCCCGCGGTGGCGTCCGGGGTGAGGGCGCTCAGCGTGGTCTCCGGGCCGCCCGCGGCGGCGGCGATCGCGTCGAGGTGGCGGGCGCTCTCACCGGTCACTTCGCCGGGCCTGCGGGCCACCACGACCAGCACGGACAGGTCGTGCAGCCGCTCGGCGAACGCGGCGAGCCAGTGCAGTGTCTCCTGGTCGGCCCAGTGCGCGTCGTCGATCAGCAGCACCAGTGGCCAGTCCCGCTTGGCCAGCCGGCGCACGGCGGCGACGAGCCCGTCGCACACGCCCTGCGGGTCGGCCCGCCGCCCGCCGGGGTCCGCGATGCCGAGGGCGGGGCCGGCGATGTCGTACCAGTCGCCCAGGTACTCCCGGGCCTCCTCGGGCAGCAGGGAGACGAGGGCGGGTTGCAGCAGTTGGCGTACGACGTTGAAGGGGACGGACCTGAGGGTCTCGCCGCCGCGTGCGGACCACACCGTGCAGCCGCGTTCCTCGGCCAGCCGGCGGGTCTCGGCGAGCAGCGCGGTCTTGCCGAGTCCGGCCTCGCCCCGGAACACCAGCAGTCCGCCCGTCGACGAGCGGTCCGCGCACAGGGCGTCGATCGCCTCGACGACCGCGGCGACCTCCGTGTCGCGCTCCCACAGGAAAGCCGAGGCGCCCGCCGCAGGCGGTACCTCCGTCATCCCGCTACCTCCCCAAGTCGCCCGAACGACGTACAGGGCGAGCGTAGCCCCACGGCAGGTCCGGCGGTGGGTGGTCGGGGCAGTGTTGCCGCCACGGGTGACGGCCTCGTGAAAGTTATTGACAGTCAACACCCCATGAACTGACGCTAATTTTCCTAAATCGCGTCCAACAGCGGCGACCGGACAGGAGGCACGCGATGAACGCGCCAGCGAAGGTGGCCGGTACCAGACCGGAGCGGTCCCGCAGGGCGCTGGTCGCGGGCTCGGTGGGCAACTTCATCGAGTGGTACGAGTTCGGCGTCTACGGCTACTTCGCCACCGTCATCGCGGCCCGCTTCTTCACGCCCGAGGGCGGCAGCGAGGTCGAGGCGCTGGTGAAGACGTACGCCTCCTTCGCCCTGGCGTTCTTCTTCCGGCCCGTCGGGGCGGCCCTGTTCGGACGGCTGGGCGACCGGATCGGCCGGCGTCCGGTGCTGATCCTGGTGATCGGACTGATGACGGGCGCGACCACGCTGATCGGGGCGCTGCCGACGTACGAGACGGTGGGGGCTCTCGCACCCTGGCTGCTCACCTTCCTGAGGGTTCTTCAGGGCCTCTCGGCGGGCGGTGAGTTCGGTGGCGCGGTGTCGGTGATGACCGAGTTCGCGCCGCCGGGCAAGCGCGGGCTGTACGGCTCGTGGCAGTCGTTCACCGTCGCGCTGGGGCTGCTCGGCGGGGCGGGTGCGGCAGCGCTGCTGGCCACCGTGCTGACGGAGGATCAGCTGGGCGACTGGGGCTGGCGGCTGCCGTTCCTGCTGACGCTGCCGATGGGGCTGGGCGCGCTGTGGCTGAGGCTGCGGCTGGAGGAGACACCGGCGTTCAGCCAGCAGGGGGAGCTTCAGCGGCCGCCCGCGCGTGAGGTCGTGCGGGCCATCGCGCTGGGCGCCGGACGGATCATGGGCTGGGCGGCGGCCGGGTACACCTTCCTGGTCGTGCTGCCGTCCTACCTGCAGAACAGCCTCGACGCGAGCTTCCAGCAGGCGCTGGTCGCCACCGTGCTGGCCAACCTGGGCTTCGCGGTGACGATCATCCCGGCGGGGCTGCTCAGCGACCGGGTGGGGCGGCGGGCCGTGATGCTGACCGGGGCGCTGCTGGTGGTGGTCCTGGCGGTACCGCTGCTGAACCTGCTCCAGGACCCGGGCACCGCCACCGCCGTCAAGGGCCTGGCCGTGTTCGCCGCGGGCGCGGTCGTGGGGCTGATGGCGGGGCCGGGCCCGGCGATGCTGTCGGAGATGTTCCCGACGACCGTGCGCTACACCGGTCTGGGACTCGCCTACGCCCTGTCCAATGCGGTGTTCTCGGGCTGTGCCGGGCTCATCATCACGGAGACGATCGAGCGGACCGGCGACGTGGACATCCCCGCGTACTACGCGGCGGCCACCTGCGCGGTCAGCGTGCTGGCCCTCGCCACGCTCCCGGCGAAGGGCACTTCGAGGAAGGCGAGTTGATCGGATGCGGGTCATCGGGCTGATGTCCGGCACGTCGTACGACGCCATCGACGCGGCGGCGGCCGAGCTGAGCCTCGTCGGTGACAGCCTCGTGCTGAAGCCGCTCGGCATGGTGAGCGAGCGGTACGACGACGAACTGCGGGCGGCGCTCGCGGCGGCGCTGCCGCCGGGGACCACGTCGCTGGCCCAGGTGTGCCGGCTCGACACCCGGATCGGGCAGGCCTTCGCGGCGGCGACCGTGCGAGCCGATCGTGAACTGTGCGACGGGCGGGCGGAGTTGGTGGCCTCGCACGGGCAGACGGTGTACCACTGGGTCGACGACGGCCGGGTGCGCGGCACCCTGCAGCTCGGGCAGCCCGCGTGGATCGCCGAGGCGACCGGACTGCCCGTGGTCGCCGACTTCCGGCCCCGGGACATCGCCGCCGGGGGGCAGGGCGCACCTCTGGTGAGCCTGGTCGACCTGCTGTGGCTGCGCGGCCGCCCGGGCACACCGGTCGCCCTCAACCTCGGCGGCATCGCCAATCTCACCGCAACCGACGGGACGGCCTTCGACACCGGGCCGGGGTGCGCGCTCATCGACGCGGCAGCCCACGGTTTCAGCGGCGGACGGCTGGCGTACGACGTGGACGGCGCCCTGGCCGCCGGCGGCCGTATCCGTCCGGAGCTGCTGGAGCGGCTGCTGGCGGAGCCCTACTACGCGCGGCCCGCGCCCAAGACGACCGGCAAGGAGCTGTTCCACGTCGGCTATCTGCACGAGGCGCTGGCCGGGGTCGGCACGCTGCCCGCCGAGGACGTGATCGCGACGCTCACTCACCTCACCGCGCGCACGGTCGCCGACGCCGTGCGCACGGTGGGCGCCACGGAGGTCATCGCGTCCGGTGGCGGCACCCGCAATCCGGTGCTGATGCGGATGCTCGCAGGGCAGCTGCCGGGCGTGGCCGTGCGCCGCTCCGACGAGCTCGGGCTGCCGTCGGACGCGAAGGAGGCGTACGCGTTCGCGGTGCTGGGGTTCCTGACGGCGCACGGGCTGCCCGGCACGGTCCCGGCGAGCACGGGGGCCCGGCATCCGAGTGTGCTGGGGTCGGTGACGCCGGGGCGGGACGGGCTGCCGCTTCCTGCGGCCGTCCGGGAGGGGCCGGTGCGGCTGGTGCTGGAATGACCGGGCGTCAACCTCTGCGGTTCGGGTGCCCTGCGGGACGGAACCCTCTCATCCCGCTTTCACCGAGGCCTCATACGGTGGGGGCATGACGCAGGAGACTCCTCCCGGGTGGTACCCCGACCCCGGGCAGACAAGTGACGGTCCCGCCACCGTGCGCTGGTGGGACGGCAAGGCATGGACGGACCAGACCCGTCCGGCGGGGTCGGCCGCGGGCTGGGATCCCCCGGCGGGGCCTCCACCGGCCGCCGACGCGCAGCAGACGCAGTCGGCGTTTCCCGCCCGTCCGGAAGGACCGACGGCTCCTGGGCATCCGGGGTACCAGGCGTTTCCAGGTCATCCGGGGTATCCCGGGTATCCGGTCCAGCCGCCGGGCGGGCGGCGGCGTGCCCTGCGGACCGGGACAGCGGTCGCGGTGGCGGCCGCGGTCCTCGCCAGCATCGGCATCGGCGTGTACGCGCTGACGAAGGACGACGGCGTCGGTGCGAGCCGCGCCGACTCGCAGCAGCAGGGGTCGGGCGGGCAGGACGGCGGTCCCGGCGGCGGGCAGGACGGGCCGTTCGGCGACTCGGGCGGCTCCGGCGGCGGGGAGTCCCCGGCGCCCGAGGGGTCGCAGGCGCCGGAGGTCGAGGGCGGCGGCACGCTGTCCGACCCGGTGAACGGGATCAGCCTGCCCGTGCCGGAGGGCTGGACCGGCCAGTCCTTCAGCGTGGGCGCGCAGATGACGTCCGACGACAGCTACGACTGCCCCGGCGACACGTCCAAGTCGTGCACGAAGGGCGGCGCGTACTCGGCGCCGGCCCTGGTGCTGGGCACCAAGGGCGACACGCCGGAGGAGGTCGCGAAGGCGGACATCGAGGCGAACGCCGAGGAGTCGTACGGCGGCAACAGCTACGGGAAGATCACCTCGCACGAGGTGCTGGCGTCCAAGGCGGTGACCGTGGCCGGGCAGAAGGGCTACCTGGTCCGCTGGAAGGCGATCACCAGCAAGGGCGCCGACGGCCTGGTCGAGTCGCTCGTCTTCCCCTCGCCCGCCGACTCCCAGCAGCTGGTCGTGGTCCGCTTCGGCATCGACGCCGACCAGAAGGTGTCCCTCCTCGACGACATCACCAAGGGCATCAAGGCGTCGTCCGGCGGGGGCAACGGGCAGAGCGTCTGAATGACGCACGGTGGTGTTCGGCCGGGTGGGGTACCCCTCCGCTCCAGAGGTACCCCACCCGGTCGGGGTGCGCCGCCCCCGTCCCCACGGTGCGGCGCGAGCAGGCCGGTCGTCCCGTTATCCCTTGGACGACGCGGCCTGGGTCTTCACTCGAGGTCGAGCGCCGGCAGTACGGCGGCCTCCACGAACGTCAGCAGATAGTCCGGGTCGGCGTCCCGGCCCTCCAGGATGGGCCGTACCCGCAGCACGCCGAACATCTGCGCGGCCACGTACGGCAGCGCCGGATGGTCGGCGGCGATCTCCCCGCGCTCCACCCCTCGACGCAGGATCTCCTCGATCGCGGCGATCTCCGGTTCGACGAGCGCCTCGCGCAGCGCCTGCGCCAGCTCCTTGTCCTCCATGACCGCGTGGCCGAGCGCCTGGACGAGCCGGTGGTCCCGGCCGGACCACTCCCCCACCGTCCGCGCGGCCTGCCGCAGATCCTCGGCCAGTGAGCCGGTGTCGATGCCGGCGAAGCCCACCCGGCGCCGGGAGCGCAGAGCCGCCGCCACGAACTGGGGCTTGGTCTTCCACTGCCGGTACAGCGTGGACTTGCTGCACCGCGTGCTGGTGGCGACGCCGTCCATGGTCACGGCGTCGTAGCCGCACTGGCGGATCTGCTCGATCACCGCGTCGAAGAACTCCTGCTCACGCTCGCGGGTCAGCTTGGAGCGGCGCGAGGCGCCGACCGTGTCCGGTCGGTCCGCGGCCTGCGAGGTCATCGGTCCGTCTCCTCGTTCCCGTTCTGCGGCCAGGAGGCCCGCAGTCCAGTGTGTCTCACGCAATCGATACGTCAGTGTACCGGTACTCGGCCGTATCGGTACACTGACGTATCGGTACGACACCGTATCGATGAGAACTTTGCACCACCGTCAGCGAAGGGGCCGGGGGATGAATGCCCGCACCGAGCCTGCCGATGAGGACGCCGCGATAGCGCGGCCTCCTCTCGTACGGGAGTTCCTGCTGGTCGCGGGACTCTTCCTCGTCTACAAGTTCGGCCGGCTGCTGGCGACCGACCACACCCGCGAGGCCTTCCGCAACGCACACCGGGTGTGGGACCTCGAACGAGCCCTCCATCTCCCGGGCGAGGGCGCGGTGCAGTCCCTGCTGCTGCACGGCGACACCCTGGTGCGCCTGGCGAACGCCTACTACGCCACCGTCCACTTCCCGGCGACCGCGGCCCTCCTCGTCTGGCTGTACCTGCGGCGCCCGGGCCACTACGTCTGGGCCCGCCGGGTGCTCGCCGCGGTCACCGCGGCCGCGCTGGTGCTGCATCTGACGTTCCCGCTCGCGCCGCCGCGGATGCTCGCGGCGACGGGGCTGGTGGACACCGGGCGGGTGTACGGGCCGTCGGTGTACGGGTCGCCGGACACCGACACCCTGTCCAACCAGTTCGCGGCGATGCCCTCGCTGCACTTCGGCTGGGCTCTGATGGTGGCGATCGGAATGATCGTCGCCACCCGGTCACGGTGGCGGTGGCTGTGGCTGCTGCACCCGCTGCTGACCCTGCTGGTGATCGTGGGCACGGCGAACCACTTCTGGCTCGACGCGATCGTGGCGGGAGCGCTGCTCGGCGGCGCGCTGGCAGTGGTCCGTCCCCCGCACCGGACGGCACCGAGACCCACGGACGACGCCCGGCACGTCGTACGGCCGAAGGCGCCCGCGCTCGTGGAGGCCGGCCGATGAGCGCGACCGTGCTCGCCGTGGTGCTGTCGCTGTTCTCCGCCGTCGCCTACGCGGCCGCCGCCGTCGCCCAGGAACGGCTCGCCGCCCGCTCCTCCGGCTCGGGGGTGCTGCGGCTGCTGGGCAGGGCGGCGTGGTGGGTGTCGGTGGCACTGAACGCCTCCGGCGCGCTGCTGCACGTCGTCGCCCTGAAGTACGGCCCGCTCACGGTGGTGCAGCCGCTGGGGGCGCTGACGCTGGTCGCGGCGGTGCCGATGGGGGCACGGCTCGCGGGGCGGCGGGTCAGCGCAGTGGAGTGGCGGGGCACCGCCTTCACCCTGGTCGGGTTGGGCGCGCTGCTGGTCATGGCGTCCGGGCCCGCGCCCGACGACGTGCTCGGCGTGAGCGAGGCGCTGGCCGTCGCGGGATCGGCGTCGGTGCTGATCGGCGCGCTGGCCTGGCCAGGCGCCCGGCCCGGCCTGCGGCACGCCACCGCGTCCGGGGTCGCCTCGGGGGTCGGCTCCGCCCTCACCCAGACGGTGACGGTGGCCGCGACGGACGACTCGGGGCCGCTGCTCAGCGCCCAGGTCGTCGGTGTGGCGCTGCTGGTCGCGGTGTTCGCGACCGGCGGCCTGCTGCTGTCCCAGACCGCCTACCGGGGCGGGCTCGGCGGCCCGCTGGCGGTGGTGACGCTGAGCAACCCGGTGGCGGCCGCGGTGATCGGGCTCTCCCTGCTGGGCGAACGGCTCCAGGGCGGCGTGGCGGGCGTACTGGTGGCGCTCGCGGGGGCGCTGCTGGCGTCGTGGGGCGTGGTGCTGCTGTCCCGGACGGCACCGGACGACCGCCCGGCGATGCCCGGCCCGGAAACGCTGGTGCCCCGGCAACCGCGGCCGGGGCACCTGACGCCACTGTGAGCGCCGCTGCGAACGGCGGCTACTCCGTGATGATCGCCGGGTCGCTCACACCCGGGCGCCCGTTCTCGACGTGTCCCGCGAAGCGCCGCAGGAACGCCGGGTCGGCGTCGGACGTGACCGTCACGTCGTACCAGCGGCGGCTCGCCGACAGGTCGACGACGTGCTTGACCGTCGAACCGGGGCGCACCTTCAGGGTCTTCGTGCGGCCCGTGTAGCCGTTGGCCAGCTTCAGCTGCGCGGTGCCGGAGCCGGTGTTGGTGAAGGTGAGCACGACGTCGTCACCGAAGTGCCGGGCGGTGACCTCCGGGCCGGCCACCTTGTTCGCGCCCTTGAAGGCGCGCACGAAGCCGTTGGGGCCGTGCACGGTCAGGTCGTAGGAGCCCTTGGAGTACGCCGAGTTCCAGGTGTCGGAGATGCTCTTGCCGGCCTCGGTGGTGTACTGCCAGGGCCCGTCGGTGCGGTTGCCGGAGGTGACCAGGAACGCGGCACCGGCCTTGGCGCCGGAGGCGAAGGTCAGCGTGAACTTCCCGGTGGCCGCGTCCACCGCACCGTCGACCAGCGGGGCGTACTTCAGCGGGCGGGCCCGGCGCAGGCCCCGCTCCTGCTTCGGCATGTCCGGGTCGGCCGGCGGCGTCGGCCGGTAGTCGGGGTGGCGCTCGCGGTCCGGCGGCTCGTAGGCGTCGGTGTCGGGCAGCGCGGTCGGCTTGGTGTCCTTGCGGGAGAAGTCGAACGCCGACGTCAGGTCACCGCAGATGGCGCGCCGCCAGGGCGAGATGTTCGGCTCCTCGACGCCGAAGCGGCGCTCCATGAAGCGGACGATCGAGGTGTGGTCGAGGGTCTCGGAGCAGACGTAACCGCCCTTGCTCCACGGCGAGACGACCAGCATCGGCACGCGCGGGCCGAGACCGTAGGGGCCGGCTGGGCGCTTGCTGTCGCCCGGGTAGAGGTCCAGGGAGACGTCGACCGTGGACTTGCCCTGCGCGGCGGACTTCGGCGGCAGCGGCGGCACCACGTGGTCGAAGAAGCCGTCGTTCTCGTCGTACGTGATGAACAGGGCCGTCTTCGCCCACACCTCGGGGTTGGAGGTGAGCGCGTCCAGGACCTTGGCGATGTACCAGGCGCCGTAGTTCGTCGGCCAGTTGGAGTGCTCGGTGAAGGCCTCGGGGGCGGCGATCCAGGAGATCTGCGGCAGCCGGTCGGCCTTGACGTCCGCCAGGAGCTGGTCGAAGTAGCCGTCGCCGTTCTTGACGTCGGTGCCGGTGCGGGCCTTGTCGTACCAGGGGTCGCCGGGCTTGGCGTTCCGGTACTTGTTGAAGTACAGCAGCGAGTTGTCGCCGTAGTTGCCGCGGTAGGCGTCGTTGATCCAGCCCCACGAGCCGGCCGCGTCCAGGCCGTCGCCGATGTCCTGGTAGATCTTCCAGGAGATGCCGGCCTGCTCCAGACGCTCGGGGTACGTCGTCCAGTCGTAGCCCAGCTCGTCGTTGCCGAGGACCGGGCCGCCGCCCTTGCCGTCGTTGCCCGTGTAGCCGGACCACATGTAGTAGCGGTTCGGGTCGGTGGAGCCGATGAACGAGCAGTGGTAGGCGTCGCACACCGTGAAGGTGTCGGCGAGGGCGTAGTGGAACGGGATGTCCTCGCGGGTCAGGTACGCCATGGTCGTGGTGCCCTTGGCGGGCAGCCACTTGTCGTACTTGCCCCCGTTGTAGGCCTGCTGGCCGTCGTTCCAGCCGTGCGGCAGGCCCTCCAGGAACTGCATACCGAGGTCGTCGGCGTCCGGGTGGAAGGGCAGCACTTCCTTGCCGCCGTCCGCCTGGTGCCAGATCGACTTGCCGTTGTCGAGCGTCACGGGGCGCGGGTCCCCGAAGCCGCGGACGCCGCGCAGCCTGCCGAAGTAGTGGTCAAAGGAACGGTTCTCCTGCATCAGGACGACGATGTGCTCGACGTCCTCGATCGTCCCCTTGCGGTGGTTGGCCGGCAGTGCGGCGGCCCGCTCGATGCTGCTCGCCAGGGCGGTGAAGGCCGTGGTGGCCCCCGCGATCTGGAGGAACTTGCGCCGGTTGACTTCGGGCATGAGTGAGGGACCTCTCGTCCTGAGGGAGTTCTACCGGCCGGGTGATGACGGAATGCGCGCGGAAGGAGTGTTCCAAGAGCACCAAACGTCAGGGAAGGGTCTGATGGCGCCCTTGTGAAAGTCGTGAGTACGCGGGGTGCGTCAGGGAGTGTCTCCGTCATTCCGGGCGTCATGTGGCGAAACGGCACGGGCCTCCCGGGTGCCGCGCAGGTCGGCCTCGATCCGGGCCACCGTGGCCCGCAGATGTGGCAGCAGATCCCGGCGTACGGAGGCGACCGACGTACGGCCGGCGTGCACGGCGATGTTCACGGCGGCGACGACCGTCCCGTCCCGGTCGCGCACCGGCGCGGCCACCGAGCGCAGCCCTTCCTCCAGTTCCTGGTCGACGAGCGCGTAGCCCTGCCGGCGCACCCGGCGCAGTTCGGCGCGCAGGGCGTCCGGCGAGGTGATCGTGCGGCCGGTCAGCGGACGCAGCTCGGCGCGGGCCAGCCGGGCGTCGAGCTCCTCCTCGGGCAGATGCGCGACGATCACCCGGCCCACCGAGGTGACGTGCGCCGGGAAACGGGTCCCCACGGTGATCGTCTCGGACATGATCCGGCGGGCCGGGACCCGCGCCACGTACACCACCTCGTCACCGTCCAGCACGCACAGCGAGGACGACTCCCGCAGTTCGGCGACGAGCCGCTCCAGATGCGGGGTGGCGAGCTGCGGCAGGGTGAGCCCGGCGAGGTAGGAGTAGCCGAGTTCCAGCACCCGTGGGGTGAGCCGGAAGAGGCGGCCGTCGGTGTGGACGTAGCCGAGGTCGACCAGGGTCAGCAGCAGCCGGCGGGCGGCGGCGCGGGTGAGTCCGCAGGCACGGGCGACCTCGCTGAGGGTGCGGGCGGGATGCTCGGCGTCGAAGGAGCGGATCACCGCGAGGCCGCGTTCGAAGGACCTCACGAAGTGCGGTGCGCGGACTGCGGCGGACATGGTCGCCTCCCGTGATGGATTGTCAACAACCTTGTACGACAAGGGCATTGACCCGACGGTCGTGGTGGTTCTACTTTCCGGCTGAGTACCGAATGAGCACCACTGTGCGCTGTGCGCACAGCCTGTCGGAACACCGTTGCCCGTGCGTTGCCCGTACAGGAGGAGCCATGCGTCGTCCACTCGCCGGTCTCATCGCCGGTGCCCTGCTGCTCGTCACGGCGGCCTGCGGCGCCTCCGACGACTCCGCGTCGCCCGGGAGTTCCGGCTCCGGCGGCATCACCACGGTCAAGGTGGGGCTGATCCCCATCGTCGACGTGGCCCCGCTCTACCTCGGCCAGCAGCGGGGCATCTTCGCCAAGCACGGCCTGAAACTGGAGATGAGCCCGGCACAGGGCGGCGCCGCGATCGTGCCCGGAGTGGTCAGCGGCCAGTTCCAGTTCGGGTTCTCCAACATGACCTCGCTGATGATCGCCCAGTCCACGAACGTGCCCGTCCAGGCCGTCGTCAACGGCATCGCCTCGACCGGCGTGCGGGGCAAGGACTTCGGCGCCATCACCGTGCAGCAGGACAGCGACATCAGGACGGCGAAGGACCTTCAGGGCAGGAAGGTCGCCATCAACACGCTGAAGAACATCAACGAGACCGCCGTGCGGGCCTCGGTCACCAAGGCGGGCGGCGACCCGGACCAGGTGGAGTTCGTCGAGCTGGCCTTCGACCAGATGCCGGCCGCCCTCGACGGCGGGCGGATCGACGCCGCCATGGTCGTCGAACCGGCGCTCGCCACCGTCAAGAGCCAGGGCGGCCGCGAGATCACCTCGCCGTTCATCGACGTGGCGCCGGACCTCACCATCGCCATGTACTTCACCTCGACGCGGTACGCGCAGCAGAACCCTCAGGTCGTGAAGAAGTTCCAGGACGCCACCGCCGAGTCCCTCGCGTACGCCGACTCCCACCCGCAGGAGGTCCGCGAGATCGTCACCACGTACACCAAGATCCCGCCGGACGTGCTGGAGCAGGTGACCCTGCCGAAGTGGCCGGCGGAGCCGAACCGCGCCTCCATCGAGGCGCTGATGAAGCTCGGCCAGGCCGACGGCCTGTTCAAGTCCACCCCTGACCTGGACAAGCTGCTGCCGTGAGGGCCACGAACGCCGCACTGGGCGCGGCCGGGCTCGCGGCCTTCCTCGCCCTGGGCGAGGCGGTGCCGCGCCTAGGCCTGGTCGAGGACGCCTACTTCCCGCCCACCAGCCGCATCGCCGACGCCCTCGGCGCGGAGCTCGCGGAGGGCACCTTCTGGACGGCCCTCGGCGACACCCTCACCGGCTGGGCGCTCGGCCTCGCGATCGCGGTGGGCGCCGGAATCCTGGCCGGGGTGGTGCTCTCGATCGTGCCGTATCTGCGCGAGGCGACGGCCTCGACGATCGAGTTCCTGCGCCCGATCCCGTCCGTGGCGCTGATCCCGCTCGCCGTCCTGCTCTACGGCACGGAGCTCCGCTCGGTCCTCCTCCTCGTCGTGTACGCCGCGTTCTGGCAGGTACTGATCCAGGTCCTGTACGGCGTCCAGGACGTCGACCCCGTCGCCGACGAGACGGCACGGTCGTACGGTCTCGGCACCTGGGCCCGCATCCGGCACGTGCTGTGGCCGAGCGCGCTGCCGTACGTCATGACCGGCGTGCGACTGGCCGCGGCCGTCGCGCTGATCCTCGCCCTCACCGCCGAACTCGTCATCGGCGCCCCGGGTCTGGGCGCGCGCATCGCGGTCGCGCAGACCTCGCAGGCGGTGCCAGAGATGTACGCGCTGATCGTGGTCACGGGTCTGCTCGGGCTGCTGATCAACGTGGGCGCGCGGACGGTGGAGCGGCGGGCGCTGGCCTGGCACCAGTCGGTGCGCGGGGAGGTGACGGTGTGAGCCGCGTCCTGCCGCGTCTCGTCCTGGTGGTCGCCCTGCCCGCCGTACTCGTCACGGTGTGGTGGCTGGCCTCCGCCGGGAGTACGAACGTGTACTGGCCGCCGCTGCGGACGATCCTTCAGGCGTTTCCTGACGTGTGGACCGGCGAGCGGCTGCGGGCCGACGTGCTGCCCAGCCTGCTGCGGCTGGCGGGCGGGTACGCGACGGCGGCCGTGGTGGGCGTGGCGCTGGGCACGCTGATCGGGTCGTCCCCGTGGGTGCGGGCGGTGTGCGAGCCGGTCCTGGAGTTTCTGCGGGCGGTCCCGCCACCCGTGCTCGTGCCGGTCATCATGCTGTTCGCGGGTATCGGCGACATCATGAAGGTCGCGGTCATCGCGAGCGGCTGTGTCTGGCCGGTCCTGCTCAACACCGTCGAGGGCGTGCGGGCGGTGGACGCGGTGACGGCTCAGACGGCCCGCTCGTACGGCATCACGGGCGTGGCCCGGCTGCGGCACGTGGTGCTGCGCTCGGCGAGCCCGCAGATCTTCGCGGGACTGCGGCAGGCGCTGTCCGTCGGGATCATCCTCATGGTCATCAGCGAGATGTTCGCCGCGAGCAACGGGCTCGGCTTCACCATCGTGCAGTTCCAGCGCGGCTTCGCGATCCCCGACATGTGGACCGGGATCCTGCTTCTCGGGCTGCTCGGCTTTCTGCTCTCCGTGGTCTTCCGATTGGTCGAGCGGCGGGCGCTCGGCTGGTACCACGGGCTGCGCGCATCCTCCCGGCGGTCCCGGTGACCCATCCGAAAGGGCGGACCATGCTCGACGTACGCGGACTGAAGAAGGTGTACGAGGGGTCCGGACGGCGCGTGGAGGCGGTGCGCGACCTCACCTTCACCGTCGAGGCCGGTGAACTGGTCTGCCTCGTCGGCCCGTCCGGCTGCGGCAAGACGACCCTGCTGAAGTGCGTGGGCGGGCTGCTCACGCCGACGGCCGGCCAGGTGCGGCTGGCGGGACGGGCGGTGAGCGGGCCGCCGCCCGGGATGGCGTTCGTGTTCCAGGAGTACGGGCGGAGCCTGTTCCCCTGGATGCGGGTCGGTGAGAACGTCGAACTGCCGTTGAAACAGAAGGGCTTGAGCAAGCGGGATCGTCGCGCACTGGTCGCGGACGCGCTCGACTCGGTCGGGCTCACGGAGGCCGCCGGGGCGTATCCCTGGCAGTTGTCCGGCGGTATGCAGCAGCGGGTGGCCATCGCCCGGGCGCTGGCGTACGAGCCGGACGTGCTGCTGATGGACGAGCCGTTCGCGGCGGTGGACGCGCAGACCCGGGCCGACCTGGAGGATCTGGTGCGGCGGCTGTGGCGGGAGCGCGGGATGACGATCCTGTTCGTCACCCACGACATCGACGAGGCCGTGTACCTCGGTCAACGGGTGCTCGTGCTGTCCGCCTCCCCCACCGTCGTACAGGAGCAGCTGAAGGTCGATCTGCCGGACGCGCGCGACCAGGTGCGCACACGGGTGTCCCCGCGCTTCGCCGACCTGCGCACCCATGTGTACGAGCAGGTGCAGGCGGCGAAGCGCGGGGTGTCCGTGGCCAAGAGGGAGGCTAGGACAGATACGCCTCCACCTCACTGAACTGGCCCGCCGGCCAGCCGGTGTTGGCGGTCACGTGCAGCCGCAGATAGCGCAGGTTCGTGCCGCTGGGCAGCGAGACGGTGACCGTGTTGCCGGTCGCCGGGTCGAAGCGGTGGCCCTGGGAGCCGACCACCGTGGAGTAGGACGAGCCGTCGGTGCTGCCCTGCACGGAGAAGGTCTGGGTACGGGCGCCCCAGGCCGGGGAGGGCGGCAGCTTCAGGACGAGTCGGCGGACGGCCTGCGGGGAGCCGAGGTCGACGGTCAGGGCCTGCGGGAAGGCGTGGTTCGCCGACTCCCAGTAGCTGTTCGCGTCGCCGTCGACCGCCTTGCCCGCCGTGTACACGTCCTGGTGGCCGGTCGCGGTGGCCTGGCGGCCCAGGGCGAGGTTGCGGGTGGGGTCGGGGTCCGGGTTGCCCTGGCCGGGCTGGGGCCAGGTCGAGCAGTCCGACCAGGTGCTGCTCCAGCCCGAGTTGCCGCCGCCGTCGGTGAGGGTGAAGGTGCCGGAACCGGTCGGGTAGGGGCAGTTGTAGATGCCCGCGGCGCCGACGCCGGTGGCGGTGACGTTGCGGAAGGTGGCGGCGCCCTGGGTCTCGGCCTGGACGACGACCGTGCCGGTGTTGCGGACGGTGGCGCCGTCCACGGTGACGTTCTTCGCGGCGAAGCCGCGCCCACTGCCCGAGACGAACTCGAAGGCGCTGTAGGGGCTGTCGGTGATCGTCGTGTTGGTGATCCGGACGTTCGCCTCGATGGCGCTGTCGTACGAGTCGACGCGCAGCGCGCTCATCGGGTGGTTCCAGTTGGGGTTCATCGCGCCCGTGCGCACGAGCGTGTTGCCGTCGACCGTGATCGTGCCGGCCAGCGGGTGGAAGGGGTCGAGGAACTTCTGGTTGGAGATCGCGATGCCGCTGCCGAGGGCGTTGGTGTCGGAGATCAGGTTGTTGCTGACGGTGATGTCGGTGCCGCCGTAGATCGCGATGCCGTTGGCGAGGTTCGGCTGGGTGATCGTGTTGTTCTCGAAGCTGCTGTTGGTGTCGGGCGAGTGCAGCGACCACATGGCGAGGGCGTCGTCGCCCTGGTTGCGCAGGAAGTTGTTGCGGACCTTGACCCCGCGCGCGTTGCCGTTGAGGTTGAGGCCGTCGGCGGTCATGTCGAGGAAGCGGCTGTTCTCGACGACCAGGTTGTCGTTGTTGCCCATCAGCCACAGGCCGACCTTGAGGTGCTGCAGCCACATGCCGGAGACCGAACTGTTCGGGCCCAGCGACCCGTTGACGAAGTTGTCCGGGTTGGAGTCGACGCGCTCGGTCACCTCGCCGATGACGGCGAAGTTCTTGATGTGCACGTTGCCGGAGCTGCTGGACTGGTCGATGAAGCGGGAGGTGCGCACGACCGAGTGCCAGTGACCGGCGCCCTGGAGGGTGACGTTCTGTACGCCGTTCAGGGACGAGGTCAGCCGGTACTCACCCGGCGGGATCCACACCACCCCGCCCTGTGCGGCGGCGATGGCGTTGCGGAAGGCCTGGGTGGAGTCGCCCTGACCGGTCGGGTCGGCGCCGTGCGAGACGACGGAGACCGACCCGGCGGGCTGGCCGACGGGCCCGGCGGCCTGCTCGAAGTCGGCGACGTCGACGGTGACCTGCGTGCCGGTCGCCTCGAACGCCACCTTGTCGCCGGCCTGCACGTTCTGGCCGAGCAGCAGCCGGGCGTTGTCGTAGAAGTGGTGGGTCCTCGCGCCCGGGATCCAGGGGGTGTCGACGTACGAGTACTTGGACGTGACGGCGATGGTCTTCGCCAGCCTGGTGCCGTTGACGTAGACGTTCAGCGTGCCGGACTGGCCGTCGGGGACGCTGTAGGCGACGTTCACGGCGTTGGCCGCGCGGGGCACGGTGAACTCGACGCGCTGGCCGGCGGTGAGGCGTACCGCCTGGCGGCCGGAGGCCTCCGAGGCGAGGGTGCCCTGGGTGTAGTCGGGGCCGATCTTCGCGCCGGTGGTGGTGGCGGACTCGGCCTCGACGGACGTGAAGGGCAGGGTGGCGCCCGCGGCGGCGTGGGCGGTGGGTGCGCCGAGGGCGACGAGCATGCCGGCGGCCAGGGCGACGGTCGTCGCGACGGCCGATGATCTGAGCGTGTGCCTGTGCATGTGCTGATCCCTTCGTGTTGGGGGTGACGGGGATAGCGCCTCGCGGTGTCAGGTACGCAGCCACACCGCGGTGTCCTTCGGCAGTCGGCCCTGGTCGTCCAACGGGCCGCTGCCGAGCAGAAGTTCTGTGTGCGCGGGCAGGTCGGCGGGGGTGTCGGCGAGGTTCACCAGGCACGTCACGCCGTCCGCGCGGGTGAAGGCGAGGACGCCGTCCGGGGCGGGCAGCCAGGTCAGGGGGCCGTCGCCGAAGACGGGGCGGAGACGGATCGCGTGGCGGTAGAGGCCGAGCATCGAGGCCGGGTCCTGGGCCTGACGGTCGGCGGCGTACGACGCCCAGTCAGCGGGCTGGGGCAGCCACGGCTCTCCGCCGAACCCCGCGTGCGGCGCGTCGGCGACCCACGGCAGCGGCACCCGGCAGCCGTCCCGGCCCGGGTCGGTGCCGCCGGAGCGGAAGTGCATCGGGTCCTCGATGCGGTCGCGCGGGATGTCGGCCTCGGGCAGGCCCAGTTCCTCGCCCTGGTAGACGTAGACCGCGCCGGGCAGCGCCAGCGAGAGCAGGGCGGCGGCGCGGGCGCGGCGGGTGCCGAGGGCGAGGTCGGTGGGGGTGCCGAAGGCCTTGGTGGCGAAGTCGAAGGCGGTGTCCTCGCGGCCGTAGCGGGTGACCGTGCGGGTCACGTCGTGGTTGCACAGCACCCAGGTGGCGGGCGCGCCGACCGGTGCGTGCTCGGCGAGCGTCTCGTCGATCGAGGTGCGCAGGCGGTCGGCGTCCCAGGGGCAGGAGAGGAAGGAGAAGTTGAAGGCGGTGTGGAGTTCGTCGGGGCGCAGATAGCGGGCGAAGCGTTCGGTGTCGGGGAGCCAGACCTCGCCGACGAAGATGCCGCCGTGCTCGTCGGCGATCCGCCGCCAGGAGCGGTAGACGTCGTGGAGTTCGTCGCGGTCGACGTACGGGTGCGGGTCGCGGCCCTCAACGAAGTCCGGCAGCCGGGGGTCCTTGACGAGGAGGGCCGCGGAGTCGATACGAACGCCGGCGACTCCGCGCTCGAACCAGAACCGCAGGATGTCCTCGTGTTCCTGGCGGACGGCCGGGTGGGACCAGTTGAGGTCGGGCTGCTCGGGGGCGAAGAGGTGGAGGTACCAGTCGCCGTCGGGCAGCCGGGTCCAGGCGGGTCCGCCGAACTCGGACCGCCAGTCGTTCGGCGGCAGCTCACCCCGGCCTTCGCGGAAGTGGAACAGTTCCCGCTCCGGGCCGCCCCGCAGCGCCGCCCGGAACCAGACGTGCTGGTCGGACACATGGTTCGGCACGATGTCGACGATCGTGCGGATGCCCAGTTCGCGGGCCTCGGCGATCAGCTTCTCCGCCTCGGCGAGGGTGCCGAAGGCCGGGTCGATGGCTCGGTAGTCGGCGACGTCGTAGCCGCCGTCCTTCAGCGGTGACAGGTACCAGGGCGTGAACCACAGCGCGTCCACGCCGAGGTCGGCGAGGTACGGCAGGCGGGCGCGGACGCCCGCGAGGTCGCCGGTGCCGTCGCCGTCGCCGTCCGCGAAGCTGCGGACGTACACCTGGTAGATGACGGCCGTCCGCCACCAGTCGGTCTGCGTGAGGGCATGGGTGGGCTGTCCCACTGTGCCTGCCTTTCTGTGTCGGTGAGGGGCGGTGTCAGCCCTTCGTGCTGCCCGCGCTGATTCCGGCGATGATGTGGCGCTGGAAGATCAGGAACATCGCGACCATCGGGATGCTGGCGATCACCATCGCGGCGATGAGCACGGTCAGCTGGATGTTCTGCGACAACTGCACGAGTGCCACGCTGATCGGCTGCTTGTCGGTGTCCGAGAAGACCATCAACGGCCACAGGAAGTCCTGCCAGACCGCGACCAGCGCGAAGATCGACACGACGCCGAGCACCGGCCGCGACATGGGCAGCACGATCGACCACAGGGTGCGCAGCTTCCCGGCGCCGTCGATCTCGGCGGCCTCCAGCACATCACGCGGGATCTGGTCGAAGAACCGCTTCAGGAGGTAGAGGTTGAAGGCGTTGGCGACCGCCGGCAGCCAGATGGCGAGGGGGTCGTTGAGCAGGCCCAGATCGGCGACCGTCAGGTACTTCGGTACGACGAGGGCCTGGGCCGGGACCATGAGCGTGGCGAGGATGCCGCCGAGGATCACCTTTCCGAACACCGGCCTCAGCTTGGACAGGGCGTAGGCGGCGGCCGTGCACAGCACCAGCTGGAACAGCCAGGCGCCGGCCGCCTGGACCACCGTGTTCCACAGGTGGGTCGGCAGCTGCATCAGGTCCCAGGCGTCGGTGTAGCCGCGGAGGTGCCACTCCTTCGGGACGAGGGTGGGCGGGGTCTGCGCCACCTCGTCGGGCGACTTCATCGCGCCGGTCGCCATCCAGTACACGGGGAACAGGAAGGCGAGCGCGAAGAGCAGCACAACGGAGGTGAAGACCGTCCAGTAGACGGCACGGCCGCGCGGGCGGGCCAGGGCGGCCGGGGAGACAAGGGTGCGGGTGCTGCTCATGCGTCCTCCCCTTCGGAGCGGGTGAGCCGCAGATAGATCGCGGAGAAGATGCCGAGGAAGACGAGCAGCATCACGCTGAGGGCGCAGGCGCCGCCGAAGTCGTTGTAGAGGAAGGCGTACTTGTAGATGAGGTACAGGACGGTGACCGTGGCGTTCTCCGGGCCGCCGCCGGTGATGACGAACGGCTCGGTGAAGACCTGCATGGTGGCGATGATCTGCAGGAGCATCAGCATCAGGATCACGAACCGGGTCTGCGGGATCGTGACGTGCCGTACGCGTTGCAGCAGGTTCGCGCCGTCCAGCTCGGCCGCCTCGTACAGCTCGCCGGGGATGGACTGCAGGGCGGCCAGGTAGATCAGGACCGTGCCGCCCATGTTGGCCCAGGTGGCGACGATGACGAGGGAGACCAGGGCGGTGTCGGCGCCGTTGGACCAGTTCGACGTGGGCAGGTGCAGAAAGCGCAGCACCTCGTTGGCGAGGCCGGTGCCGGGGTCGTAGAACCACTTCCACAGCAGGGCGCTGACCACCGGCGGGATCATCACCGGGAGGTAGACGACCACCCGGAAGAAGGCCTTGGCGTGCCGGAGTTCGTTGAGGACCAGCGCCAGCACGAAGGGGATCGCGAAGCCGATCAGCAGGGCGAGCAGGGTGAAGGTGAGGGTGTTGCGCCAGGCGGCGGCGAACTCCGGGTCGTCGAGGACGCGGGTGAAGTTGGCGGTGCCGACCCACTCGGGCGGGGCGCCCGGCGTGTACTTCTGGAAGGCGATCACGATGGCGCGGAGCGCCGGGTACCAGGAGAACAGGCCGAAGCAGACGAGGCCGCCGAGCAGGAAGGCGTAGGCGCGCAGCTGGTCCGGTAGGCGACGCCCGGCACCTCGTTCGGGAGGCTTCGCCCGCACCGGGCGGACCGTGACCTTCTCCACGGTCCGCCGCTGAGCCGTCTTGGTCATCGCGGGTCAGCCCCGGGCCAGGATGCCGTCGATCTTGCCGGAGGCGTCCTTGAGGAGCTGGTCGATGTCGGCGTCCTCCTTGGTGAGGACGGCCGAGACCACACCGTCGAGGACGGAGTAGATCTGCTGGGCGTTCGGCGGCTCGATCTTCATCTCCAGGCTCTGGTTGCCGTCGAGGAACGCCTGGTAGTTCTCCACCGGCACGTTGGCGTTGGCCTCCTTGACCTGCTGGTCCTTGTCGTCGGCTGCGCCGCTGAACAGGCGCGGTTCGGGCAGGCCGACCGGCGCGTCGTTCTTCTTGGCGCGGACGTAGTCGCCGAGGAAGCCGTCGCCGGGGGTGAGGAACATGTGGTCGAGCCACTTCAGGCCGGCCCGGATCTGCTCGGGGCTCGCCTTCTTGTTGAACATGTAGCCGTCGCCGCCGATGAGGGTGGCCTTGCCGCCGGGCATGGGCGCGATGGCGATGTCCGCGTACTCGGCGCCCTTCTCCTTGACCAGGATGGGGATGTTGTCGGGGGCGGCGAGGTACATGCCGAGCTTGCCGGAGCCCATCATCTGCTGGGCGTCGTTGATGACGAGCAGTTGCTTGCTGCCCATCGAGTCGTCCGTCCACCGCATGTCGTGCAGGGTCTGCAGGACGGCCCGCCCCTCGGGGGTGTCGACGGTGGCCTTCTTGCCGTCGGCGCTGACGACGTCTCCGCCCTGGGAGTACAGCTCGGCGGTGAAGTGCCAGCCGCCCTGGTTCTGGGCGCTGTAGTCGGCGTAGCCGACGGTGCCGTTGCCGAGAGCGGCGATCTTCTTGGCGGCTTCCCGCACCTCGTCCCAGGTCGTCGGCGGCTGGTCGGGGTCGAGGCCGGCCTTCTCGAAGAGTTCGCGGTTGTAGATCAGGCCCATCGAGTAGCCGGTGCGCGGGATGCCGTAGACCTTGCCGTCGACGGTGTAGATGTCGCGCAGCTGCTGCTGGATGGTCTCGTAGCTCTTCAACTCCTTGACGTACGACGTGAGATCGGCCGCCTGGTTGATGTCCACGACGTGCTTGGCGTCGGTGAAGTACGTGTAGAACACGTCCTCCATCTGCCCGCCGGCGAGCTTGGCGTCGAACGTCTTGGGGTCCTGGCAGGGGAACGCGTCGTGCGGGACGACGTCGATGTCCGGGTTGGCCTTCTCGAAGGAGGCGATGTCCTCCTCGAAGAACTGCCGGTCGACCTTGGCGCTCTTGGGCGGCATGCAGTTGACGGTGATGCGGGTCTTCCCGCTCGCCGAGTCGTCCTCGTCGTTCGATCCGCAGGCGGTCAGGGCGAGGGAGGAACACGCCACGAGCGTCAGGAGGGTGCGGCGGAACCCGGTGCTTCTCATCGGTGGACCCCTTTGGGCAGGAGCGGTGGGCGCCGCACACTCAAGCACCGACGACATCGCGCCGCAAGATGTCGCGCAGAATTTGAAATTATTCGACAGAACAGTGGATCTCAGCGGCGAGGTGCCTGCGCGGTGGATCCCCGCACCACCAACTCCGGCTCGAACAGCAGCTCCTCGGCCGCCACGGCACTGCCGCCGATCTGCGCGTTCAGCAGTTCCACGACCGCCCGGCCCATGGACTCGATGGGCTGGCGGACGGTGGTCAGCGGGGGCTCGGTGCAGTTCATCAGCGCGGAGTCGTCGTAGCCGACGACGGAGATCCGTGACGGTACGTCGAGTCCCTTGCGGCGGGCGGCGCGTACGACGCCGAGCGCGAGGGGGTCGCTGGCGCAGATGAAGCCGGTGACGCCGCGGTCGATCAGTCGGGAGGCGGCGGCGTGGCCGCCCTCGATGGAGAAGATGGCCCGCGCCACGTGCTCGTCGGGCAGGTCCCCGGCGACCGCCCGGGCGGCGGCCAGCTTGCGCGCCGACGGCATGTGGTCGCCGGGACCGAGGACCAGACCGATCCGCTCGTGGCCGAGGGAGGCCAGATGCCGCCAGGCCTGCTCCACGGCGACCGCGTCGTCGCAGGAGACGCCGGGGAAGCCGAGGTGCTCGATGGCGGCGTTGACCAGCACGACCGGGATGTTGCGCTCGGCGAGCAGCCGGTAGTGGTCGTGCGGGGCGTCGGCCTGGGCGTACAGACCGCCGGCGAAGACGACGCCGGAGACCTGCTGTTGCAGCAGCAGGGCCACGTAGTCGGCCTCGGAGACACCGCCCTTGGTCTGCGTGCACAGCACCGGGGTCAGCCCGAGCTGGGCGAGCGCGCCGCCGATGACCTCGGCGAACGCCGGGAAGATGGGGTTCTGCAGCTCGGGCAGGACCAGGCCGACCAGGCGGGCGCGTTCGCCGCGCAGCTGGGTGGGGCGCTCGTAGCCGAGCACGTCGAGCGCGGACAGCACGGCCTGCCGGGTGGCTTGGGAGACCCCGGGCTTGCCGTTCAGCACCCGGCTGACCGTGGCCTCACTGACCCCGACCTTCTTCGCCACTTCCGCAAGTCGTCGTGTCATGCGCGCAAGAGTAGCGCAAGCGACGCAAGTCGCTTGCGTTCAAGGACGTGACGTCGACCCCTGCTCGGCGTGGGCGACCCCCGGCCCGACCGTGGCGCCGTCGGCGACCTGAACGCCGACGGTGCCCGGTCAGGCCTCGGGGGTGGTGGGCACCACCGTGAGATGGCTCGCGGTACGGCGGTCGCGGGACCGGCGGCGCGGGGCGGGCGTGGGCCGGCGCGGCTCGCGCAGCACCATCGTGAGCCGGGTGCAGCCCATGTCCTGCATGGTCTTCGGGGTCTCGGCGACGATCCGGCAGTCGGTGGCGCCCCAGCGCGGGTCGGGGTGCAGCAGCGGACGGACCGCCCCGTCGTGCTCGACGGCCGCCTCGCCGACCGCGCGCACCCAGTGCGGCAGCCCGTGCCGGTAGGCGGCCTCCATGATGGGGTCCTGCGCGATCTCCCGGCGGATGGCCTGCAAGGCGTGGTCGTGGCCGTGCAGCTCCAGAGCGGCGGCGAAGTGCGCCAGCATCGGCAGGCACCAGCGCGACTCGTGCTCGCCGAGCACACTGGAGGCGTCCGGGTGGAACAGTACGAACCTCAGGAAGTTGTCACCCGGCATGGCCGTCGGGTGCGGCGCGATCCCGCGGAAGAGCGACGCGAACGCGCTGTTGGCCAGGACGACGTCCCAGCGGTGGTCGACGACGAGGGACGGAAAGGGCACGGCCTCCATGAAGGTGGCGTAGTCCTGGAGATACGACCGGGCCTCGGGATCCTCGGGGACGGACCGCAACGCGGACCGCTGCCCTCCTGCCTGCTGTGCCATCGGGAGGTCACCCCTCTTGCCTATGGGCCTTCACGCGGCGCCTTGATCCTGCTGCCCCGAAGCTTGCTGTGTCAACTATCGTGGCATTTCATGCCCGTTGACGGCTGAAATTGGCCACAGTTGTGGCGAGACCTGGATGTGAGTTCGAAGCACCCGCTACTCTCCGGGAAGTTCACGGCAACCACTCGCGAGAAGTACGTGAGACGAGAAGTACGTGAGAGACGTAGGAGACCTGTCGGTGACGGATGGCTACGAGGTTCCCGGCGCCGCGGCGACGGCCACCCTGCCGGCCGTGATCGCCCGCGTCACCGCGCTCGCCGACCGGCTCGGCGTGCCGCACGCGGAGGTCTTCGACACCGCCCGGCTCTCGGTGGCCTGCGGTGTTCCCGAGCCTGTGGTCAGGGACCTGCTGCGCGGCCGCCCGGCGGGCGAGCCCGATGTGCAGGCACGGTTTCTGCAACGCCTTGACCTGCTGCGCCGCACCCGGCTGAAACCCACCGGACGCAAGTACACCCAGCAGGAGATCGCCGACGGCGCCGGGATGTCGCGGCAACAGGCGGGCGCCCTCATCAACGGCGACCGGCGGCCCACCATGGAGCACTGCGACGCCATCCAGCGTTTCTTCCGGGTGCGCGCCGGCTTCCTCACGGCCGAGGACCCCGAGGCGCTCGCGGACACGCTCCAGCGCACCGAGCAGGAACTGCTGCAGAAGCTCGCCGACCGGGAGCGGGAGGCGGCCGCCGCGGCCGACGACCCGCTGGAGCGGCTGCTCCAGGACCACGGCGTGCGCGGGATCGCCTGGCGGGCCGCCCAACTTCCCACCGACCAGCACCGCGACAAGGTCGCCGAGTGGCTGGACATGCTCCTGGAGAGCGTCAAGCGGCCCGAGTCGTGATCCGGGAGAGAACTGTGGGCATCGGTAAGGAAATGCGCCGTCTGTGCGGCGAACTGGTCGCGGAGCTGACCCTGCCCGCGCCGGCGCGGCCCGCCGACCTGTACGCCGCGCTGTGCGACGCGATGAGTAGACGCCGTGGCCGCCCCGTCCACTTCCGTACGGCCGCCTTCCCGGTCGGCACGGCCAGCGGGCTGTGGCTGGACATGGCCGACCAGGACCTCGTGGTCATCGAGGAACGCACCGCCCCCGACCACCAGTTGGTGATCCTGGGGCACGAGTTGTGGCACATGAAGGCCGGGCACTGCAGCCATCACGTCGAGGGCGCCGCCGTCGCGGCCCGCTTACTCGACGACAACGCCGACCTCCAGGCGACCGTCCTGAAGGTCGCCGCCCGCACCCGCTTCGACCTCGCCGACGAGAAGGAGGCGGAGCGCTTCGGACTGCTGCTCGCCAGCAAGTGCCGTACCTGGCTCGCCGGTTCGGCGCTTCGAGGGCCGGTGCAGCGCGATCATCTGGCGGGGCGGATCGAGGCGTCGTTGGGCTACGTCGGGCCGCAGCACTAGGTTGCGCTGAGCGGGCGAACCGGGTCGCGGTCGAGGCGGATTGTCAGTGGTGGACGGCAAGCTGGGAGTGCGCCGTCGAATGTGGGGGCGTACGTGCCGTCCGGGCGCGTGTTGCGACGACGAGGCCGGGAGAGCCGACCGATGCCCACTGCCGTACTGACCGACCGGGAACGCACCGCCGTGCAGGCCTATCTGCGCCTGCTGCACACCGTACGAGCGGCGTTCGACACCGCGGCCGGCCCGCCGGACGCATGTCGACCACCCGTCGTCCCGCCCGCCGTCCTCGCCGAGGCGGAACAGGCCTTGGCGGAAGCGGGTCTGACGGGCAATGAGGAGGAGTTCTTCCGCCTGCTGCAGAGCTGGTGCCCGGAGTACTGAGGGCGGACGACGGCCGCACGCCGTCAGGCGTGCGGCACCGTCACCGACGTCGCCACCAGCCCCCGCTGGACCGTCCAGCGGCCGTCGAAGGAGCCGATGCGGCGGCCGCCGACCAGGGGACCGGGGACGAGAAGCTCGGCGTGGAAACGGCCGTGCGGCGCCCCGTCGGGGCCGACGACGAACTCTATGTCGGCCTCGGAGAAGTCCAGCCACTTCCGGGTGAGCGGGAACCACGCCTTGTAGACGGACTCCTTGGCGCTGAACAGCAGGCGCTCCCAGTGGACGCCCGGATGGCGGGCGGTCAGCCGACGCAACCGGTCCTGCTCGCTCGGCAGGGCCACGGCCTCCAGCACGCCCTCCGGAAGCGGCGCGTGCGGTTCGGCGTCGATGCCGAGGGACGCCAGGTCGGTGGCGCGGACCAGCGCGGCGGCGGCGTAGCCCTCGCAGTGGGTCATGCTGCCGACCAGCCCGGCCGGCCAGCCGGGTGCGCCGCGCTCGCCGGGCAGGACGGCCTGCGGGGGCACGCCGAGCTTCTCCATGGCACGGCGGGCACAGGCGCGTACGAGGGCGAACTCGCGCCGCCGTTTGGCGACCGCCCGGGCGACGACCGCCTCCTCCTGCGGGTACAGCGGCGCGGGCTCGGTGCCGTCGTCGCCGTGCACCTCCACGGACACCACCGAGTCGGGCAGCAGTTCCTCGATCACGGCGTCGCGTCCTCCCTCGGCAGAATGCGGCGCAGCCGGCCCGGCGGCTCCTTGCGCTTGCGCCACTCACGCGGATAGCCCACCGACACCTCCTCGAAGCGGACGCCCTCGTGCCAGGTGGTCCGCGGGATGTGCAGATGGCCGTACACCATCGTCTCGACCCGGAACCGGCGGTGCCAGTCGGCCGTCAGCCGCGTACCGCACCACATGGCGAACTCCGGGTACCACAGGACCTCGGTCGGGTGACGGTCCAGCGGGTAGTGGTTGACCAGCACGGTCGGCAGGTCCTCCGGGATCTCGGCGAGCCGCCGCTCGGTCTCCGCGACCCGCGCCCGGCACCAGGCCTCGCGCGTGGGATAGGGGTCGGGGTGCAGCAGGGCCTCGTCGCTGCACACGATCCCGGTCGAGTGCGCGTACGCCAGTCCCTCGTCCTTGGTCGTACAGCCGGCCGGCAGGAAGGAGTAGTCGTACAGCAGGAACAGCGGGGCCACGGCCACCGGGCCGCCGGGGCCCTCCCACACCGGGTACGGGTCCTCGGGTGTCGTCACGCCCAGCTCACGGCACATCTCGACCAGGTGCTCGTAGCGGGCGACGCCACGCAGGGTGACGGAGTCGGACGGGTGGGTCCACAGCTCGTGGTTGCCGGGGGCCCAGATCACCTTGCGGAAGCGGCCCGCGAGGGTTTCGAGCGCCCAGCGCACACTGGCCACGCTCTCCGCCACGTCCCCGGCCACCAGCAGCCAGTCGTCATCGGTCCCGGGGCGCATCCTCTCGACCAGCTCGCGGTTCTCCGCGTACCCGATGTGCAGGTCACTGATGGCCAGCAGCTGTCCGGCACCACCGGCCGTCGATGTCACCTGTAGCCCCTTCCACGATCACATGGTCGTGACCACGAGAGCACATGCGCACCATGGTCGGCAAGGACGACCGGAGTGTAGTGGGGGGATATCAGGAACCCCCGCCAGGGGTGGGTGTGATCGGAAATTCCGTAACCCGCATGTTGCACGCGGCGGGCTCGTGAAGCCGTATGATCGCCCCAACACCACCGCCTCGAACCTCCCTTCACTCAGGGGCGGTTTGGTGTCCCCTCATCCACCCCCAGGCCGGGCCGGCCCCGCTCCGCCGTGCCCGCGAACCGTGAAAGGCGGCCTGCATGGTCTCTCGCGTACGCGTCTGGCTCAACCGCACGTACGCGGAGAACGTGTTCTTCATGGATCAGCTGCGGAGAAATCCCAGCGACCGGGCCGTCGAGATCCATGCCACCCACGGCGACCCCGACTCGCCCGTCCTCGCCGCCGCCGACACAGCCGACCTGGAGCCCGAGGGCCTGTCCCCCGCCGCGTACGTCGAGTTCGCCCTGAACGTGTGCGCCAGGCGTTCGATCGACGTGTTCGTGCCGCGTCTGCACCAGGCGGCGATCGTGGCGCACCGCGCCGAGTTCGAGGCGGTGGGTACGGCGCTGCTGGCGCCGCCGCCGGAGGCCGTGGCCGTCTTCCAGGACAAGGTGATCGCCTACGAGGCGGTGCAGGCGATCGGCGTGCCCGTGCCGCCGTGGTGGCGGGTGCGCGGCGCGGACGAACTCCTGGCGGCCGTCGAGGAGTTGGAGGCGGGCGGGCACAAGGCCTGCTTCAAGCCGGCGTCCGGTGCGGGCGGGGTGGGCTTCCGCGTGATCACGCGCGCCCCTTTCTCGATGCTGCACCTCAACGGGTTCCCGACGCCGTATGTGCAGCTCGACCTGGTGCTCGAGGCGCTGCGGCAGACCGAGGAGCCGGTGGACTGGCTGGTGATGCCGCGGCTGGAGCAGCCGGAGGTGTCCGTCGACTGCCTCACCGGGCGCGACAACGTGGTCCGGCTGGCCGTCGGGCGGACGAAGAGCGGGCGTCGGCGCGGGTTCACGCTGCACGAGCAGGTCGTGGAGCCGGCGCGGCGGATCGCGGAGGGGTTCGGGCTGCACTATCTGTCCAACATCCAGTTCCGGATGTTCGGTGAGCGGCCGGTCCTGATGGATGTCAACGCGCGTCCGGCCGGTGGGTTGCATCAGCTGTCGCTGTGCGGGGTGAACGCGCCGTGGGCTGCGGTGCGGTTGGCGCTCGGCGATGATCCTGGGGTGATCGAGCCGCCGTTTCTCGGACAGGACTACACGGTTGTGGCTGCTCCGCGGCCGGTGCGGGCGGTGTCCGTTCCCGCGCAGCGGGTGGAGGCGGAGGCTGCGGTGTTGCCGACGGCCGTTGCGGAGTCGGCGCCGGTGCAGTCTGCGGCGGAGGTGCTGCCGCTTTAGGGTGGGTGCCGGGTGCGGGTTTGCGGGAGCTGGTCGCGCCCACGCGGCGGAGCCGCACATTTACACAGCCCCGCGCCCCTGATGACCCGGCGTCCCGGCTTCGGTCCCTTGAGTGGCTAGGTCGGGTAGCCCCACGCCTTTGCCAACTCCGCCAAGCGCGGGGGGAGTTCGGACGTCGGGTCGGCTGTTCGGGCGGGCTGGATGCGGCCCGACTTGATGGTGTTGCTCCAGTCGCCGAGCTGGGGGCGGAACGTGCCGTGGTCGCGGTTGCCGTAGTCGAGCATGCCGCTCTCCCACTCGACGCCGAGGTACTCGCACACGCCGCGCGTCGTCTTCTCCGGCTCGGCGGTGAGTTCCTCGTACGTGATCACGTGCGCGCCGTCGAGGTGCCGGCGCGCCTCCTCCAGCTTCTCGGCGTACCCGAGCACCTCGTCGTGGATGGCCTCAAGGTCGGGATCCTGGCGGCGGTCGGTCAGGGAGGCGATGATCGCGCCCGGGTGGCGGAGCAGGAGTATGTAGCGGGCGTTCGGCCAACATCGCTGCAGCCGGGGCCAGATGAGGGTGTTGGGCGGCGTCTTGTCGACGATGACGTCCTTGCCGCTGCGGGTCAGCTCCAGGTGCAGGATGCGGTCCCACAGGACGTGCTCCAGCTCCTGCTTGTCGAGCTGGAGTTCCCGCATGGCGGCCGCGGTGAAGTCGCGGGTGAGCTGCACGTGGACCGTGCGCAGGTGCATCTCGTGCGGGGCGCGGACGCGGCTGTGGCTGTTGAGCAGGACCCGCAGGAGGGTCGAGCCGGAGCGCACCGAGGAGAGCACGAAGACCGGCGAGTCCACCAGTCGGGGGCGCGCGGGGCGATGTACGACGACTTGTCCTGCCCGGCGGTCCGCGGCGAGGGTATGGCGCTCAGGGTCCGGCGCGGTGGGCTCACCGCCTGGATCATCAGCCTCCCTCGACGCCTCAGCCCCTTGCCGATCGAAGACATACGCGGGTCTCGCACCGTGACACCTCTCTCTTGCGCCTGGGCTCCGAATGTCACGGGCATTAGGCGAACTCCAGGTGTCCAAAGGGCAAAGAGCCGGGGCCACGGTTGGCCGTTTTCCGCCCGTGACCTGGCGCTTTTCCACTTCCTTAAAACTTCCTACGAGTTCCTGTCAACCTGCTCGGCGATCGGGGTCAGAACCGGCCCTGTCCGCGGTACAGCTCCAGTTCGCCGTCCAGTTCGACGGCGAGCACGGTGGCGTGCGGGTCGAGGTCGGCCTGGGTAGGCGGCTCGATCCAGAGCACGCCCGGTGTCTCGTGGAGTCCGCCGGTGACGTGGTGGGACAGCTCGGTGCCGGCGCCGAGGACCGTCACCCGACGCACCCGGCTGAGCAGGCCGCGCACGTTGATCTCGGCGCGCGGGGCGTCGAAGAGGGTCAGGTACAGCGTGCGGCGGTCCGGGGCGAGGGTGCTCGGGCCGTAGTGATGCCCGGCGGGCAGGCCCCGCACGGTGCCGTACACGGCCTCCGCGTGCCTGCCGATCCAGGCGCCGAGCCCCTCCAGCCGTTCGGCCTGTTCGACGGGGATGGTGCCGTCCTCGCGGGGGCCGACGCCGAGCAGCAGGTTGCCACCGCCGCCGACGGTCTCGGTGAAGTAGCGGACCAGCTGGGCGACCGACTTGTGGTGGTGGTCGTGGTGCTGGTGCCCCCACGAGTCGTTGATCGTCAGGCACAGCTCCCAGGGGCCCTCGGGCGGGACCACTGGGGCACCCTGTTCGGGTGTGGCGTAGTCGCCCTGGCTGAGCATGCGGGCGTTGAAGACGACGTCCGGCACCTCGGAGCGGATCAGCGCGGCGAGCTCGCGGATGCGCCACTGCTCCTCGCTGCGGTCCCACTCGCCGTCGAACCACATCAGGTCGGGCCGGTAGCGCGAGGTGAGTTCGCGGAGCTGGCCGTCGCGGTAGGCGAGGAAGCGCTCCCAGGCCTCCAGGTCCTCGTCCTCGGCCGGGCATTCCGAGTAGCGGTTGTCCTCCAGCTCCGGTGGCCGGCCCGGCTTGCGCGTGGAGGCGTAGTCGGGGTGGCTCCAGTCGGAGTGCGAGTAGTAGAGGCCGACCTTGAGGCCCTGCTCGCGCAGGGCGTCGGCGTATCCGGCGATCAGGTCGCGGCCCACGTTCAGGTCGCCGTGGGCGGTGTCCCACAGGGCGACGCCGTCGTGGTGGCGGCTGGTCAGTACGGCGTACCGGGCACCGGCGCTCGCGAAGAGCTTCGCCCAGGCGCGCGGGTCGTAGCGGGACGCCGTGAAGCGGTCCAGCTGGGACATGTACCGGTCGTACGGCACGATGTCGTCGTAGAACGACCAGGACTCCTGGACGCCGTCCACGGCGTAGATGCCCCAGTGGACGAAGATCCCCAGCTTGGCGTCGGTGAACCACTGCTGCATGGGCACGGTTCAGCTCCTCCGCAGGCGCAGGGTCAGGATCTGGAAGGGCCGCAGCTCGACGCGCACGGCTCCGGCGTCGACGTCCGCTTCCCCGAGCGGGCGTTCCAGAAGGTCGGTGACCTGAGCGTCCGCGAGCGGGAAGCCGGGGCGCAGGACGCCGGTGGCGCGGCCGCCGCGGGACTCGTAGAGCCGTACGACGACGTCGCCGGACCGGTCGTCGGCGAGCTTCACCGCCTCGACGGTCACGCCCGCGCCGGCCACGGAGACGACGGGCTCGGGGGCGCCCGCCGAGTCCGCGACGCGCAGCGGGAGGTTGAGGGCGTAGCCCTCGGCGACGGCGTCCTCGACGGTCGCTCCGGGCAGCAGCGCGTAGGTGAAGCGGTGGCGGCCCTGGTCCGCCTCCGGGTCCGGGACGCGCGGGGCGCGCACCAGGCTGAGGGCGACGGTGGTGGTCGTACCGCCGTCCTCGCGGACCGTGCGGGAGACGTCGTGGCCGTATGTCGAGTCGTTGAGGACCGCGACGCCGTAACCGGGTTCGCCGATGTGCACCCAGCGGTGGCCGGAGACCTCGAAGCGGGCCGACTCCCAGCTGGTGTTGGTGTGCGTGGGGCGCTGGACGTGTCCGAACTGGATCTCGGCGGAGGAGTGGGGTGCGCGCAGGTCCACCGGGAAGGCCGCCTTGAGGATCTTCTCGGCCTCGTGCCAGTCGATCTCGGTCTCGATGTCGATGCGGGGGCTGCCGGAGCGGAGGGTGATCGTCTGGGTGATCCGCGAACCCCGGCCGAAGGAGCGTTCGACCCTCAGGGCGCCCAGCAGGGGGTCCTGCTCCACGACGGTGACGGACTCGGCGTCCAGCAGGTCGGTGTAGCGGTTCTTGTAGTGCTTGTCGATGTCCCAGGCGTCCCAGTAGTTGGGCAGATCCGTGTGGAGGCGGAGCAGGTTGCCCGGTCCGGCGAGGACCTCGCGGCCCGCGCGCAGGTCGCGGACGGAGGCGAGGGTGCCGTCGTCGGCGAGTTCGACGCGGACCAGGCCGTTGTCGAGGGTGCGGTCGGTGACGGTCACGGGCTGCGGGGGTTCCACCCCGACGAGGGGCGCGCTGCCGCTCCCCGGGACGCTCACGTACCTGGTCTCGCCCTCGGCCGTGCGCACCACCTCGGTCCGCTCGAACGGACTGGTGTTGAACGCCCGCCCCTCCCCCGCGCCCAGGGCCGCGACGGCCTCCCGTGTCAGCGTCTCCAGCTCCCGCGCCACCCGCGCGTACTCCGCCTCCGCCTCGCGGTGCACCCAGGCGATCGACGAGCCCGGCAGGATGTCGTGGAACTGGTGGAGCAGGACCGTCTTCCACAGCCGGTCGAGCCGCTCGTACGGGTAGGAGTAGCCGGGCGCGTGGAGGGCCGCCGTGGTCGCCCACAACTCCGCCTCGCGCAGCCGGTGTTCGCTGCGGCGGTTGCCCTGCTTGGTGCGGGCCTGGGTGGTGTACGTGGCGCGGTGCAGCTCCAGGTAGAGCTCGCCGGCCCAGACCGGGGCGTCCGGGTACTCCGCGCGGGCGGCGGCGAAGAAGGCGTCCGGGTGTTCGATCCGGACCTTCGCCGAGCCTTCCAGGTCGGCCAGGCGCCGGGCGCGTTCCAGCATCTCGCGGGTGGGACCGCCGCCGCCGTCGCCGTGACCGAAGGGCGCCAGGGACGTCGTACCGCGGCCCTTGTCCTGGTAGTTGCGGACGGCGTGAGCCATCTCCTTGCCGGAGAACTCGGCGTTGTAGGTGTCGACGGGCGGGAAGTGGGTGAAGATGCGGGTGCCGTCGATGCCCTCCCACCAGAAGGTGTGGTGCGGGAACTTGTTGGTCTGGTTCCAGGAGATCTTCTGGGTGAGGAACCACTCGTTGCCCGCGAGCTTGGCGAGTTGCGGGTAGGCGGCGGTGTAGCCGAAGGAGTCGGGCAGCCACACGCCCTTGGTCTCGATGCCGAAGTGCTCCATGAAGAAGCGCTTGCCGTGGATCAGCTGGCGGGCCATGGCCTCACCGCCGGGCAGGTTGCCGTCGGCCTCCACCCACATGCCGCCGACCGGGGCCCAGCTGCCGTCGGCGACCGCCTTCTTGATCCGCTCCCACACCTGCGGGTAGTTGTCGCGCACCCACTCGTACTGCTGGGCCTGCGAGCAGGCGAAGACGAACTCGTCGTACTCCTCGGCGAGCGCCGTGACGTTGGAGAAGGTGCGGGAGGTCTTCCGCTTGGTCTCGCGGATCGGCCACAGCCACGCGGAGTCGATGTGCGCGTGGCCGACGGCGGAGAGGGTGTGCGCGCTGGCGTGCGCGGGCTTGGCGAGGACGGGGCAAAGGACCGTGCGGGCGTCGGCCGCCGTACCGGAGATGTCGTCCAGGTCCAGGGCGTCCATCGCCCGGTCCAGGGCGTGCATGATCTCGTGGCGGCGCGGGTCGTGCTCGCCCAGCTCCAGCATCAGTTCACGCAGCACCTGAAGGTCGAGGGAGAGGTGCCAGACCTCCTCGTCGAGGATCGCGAGGTCGGCGCGGCGGAAGGTGTAGAGGGGCTTGTCCCCGGCGGTGCGCACGTCTCCCAGGGGAGTCGGCCCGGCGAAGTCGTTCGCCAGGATGTCGGGGTTCGAGGCCGCCTCGACCAGGTAGTCGACCGACTCCCCGCCTGCGGCCGGGTGGGCGATCGGGACGTACTGGTTCTGCGGGTTGACCGCCTTGAGCGGGGTGCCGTCGGCGCGGTGGACCAGGGCCTCGGCCTGGTTGCCGGGCCAGTCGCCGACGAAGCCGAGGTCGATGACCGCCTCGACGCGCCGGCCGGCCCAGCCGGCGGGGACATGTCCGCGCATGCGGAACCAGGTGGTGCCCCAGGGCGGCCCCCACGGGGTGTCCATGGCGAACGGCTCGTACGGGGCCTCGGCGGCCTGGGCGAACGGGACCGGCTCGCCCGGTGCCTGCCAGGACTCGACCGTGAGCGGGACGGTGGCGGCGTAGATCGCGGGCTTGACGCGCTGGTGGTGGACGCGCTCGACGCGCTCCTCGATCCGGCGGCGTTCGTCGTGCATGGAACTGCCCTCCTCGGGGCGCTACGTGAGGTACGAGAGGCCGGGGTGGACGGCCGTGTAGCCGTCGACGAGCCGCCGGGCGACGTTGACCGAGTCGACCAGCGGGTGCAGCGCGAAGGCCTTCACGGCCGTCCTGCGGGAGCCGGACTCGGCGGCGGACAGTACCTCGCGCTCGACGGCCTTGACCGAGCAGACCAGGCCGGTGGCGTGGCCGGGCAGCGGGTCGACGGCGACCGGGTGGGCGCCGTTGGCGTCGACGAGGCACGGGACCTCGATGACGGCGTCGGAGTCGAGGACCGACAGGGTGCTGCGGTTGCGGACGTTGAGGATCAGGGTCGTGCGCTCGTCGCGGGCGATGGCCCGCATCAACGCCAGCGCCACCTTCTCGTAGCCGCCGGACAGGTCGTCGGCGTCGCGTTCGCCGGCGCCGGCGGTCTCACGGTTCTCGGCCATGTAGGTGGCCTCGCGTTCGGCGCGGGTGGCGTCCCAGGCCCGCAGCGCGGGGGCGTCCGGGTCGCGCATCTCCTCGTAGAAACGGGCCTGTTGGTCACGGAGGAAGGCGCCGCGCGTCCGCTCGGCCTCCTGGTAGGCGCGGACGGCCTCGCGGTTGAAGTAGTAGTAGTGCAGGTACTCGTTGGGGATCGCGCCCAGCGATCGCAGCCAGTCGACGCCGAAGAGCTTGCCCTCCTCGAAGGAGCCGAGCAGCTCGGGGTCGGCGAGCAGGCGTGGCAGTTCGTCGCGGCCGGCGACGCGCAGGCCGCGCACCCAGCCGAGGTGGTTGAGGCCGACGTAGTCGATCCACGCCTGTGCCGGGTTCTTCACGCCGAGCACGCGGGCGATACGGCGGCCCAGGCCGACCGGCGAGTCGCAGATGCCGATGACGCGGTCGCCGAGGTGGCGGGACATGGCCTCGGTGACCAGTCCGGCGGGGTTGGTGAAGTTGATGACCCAGGCGTCGGGGGCGAGGCGGGCGACGCGCCGGGCGATGTCGACGGCGACCGGGACCGTGCGCAGGCCGTAGGCGATGCCGCCCGCGCCGACCGTCTCCTGGCCGAGGACGCCCTCGGCGAGCGCGACCCGCTCGTCGTTCGCCCTGCCCTCCAGGCCGCCGACGCGGATCGCGGAGAAGACGAAGTCGGCGCCGCGCAGGGCCTCGTCGAGGTCGGTGGTGGCGGTGACCTCGGGCGCGTCGGGGACACCGGCGGCTTGTTCCGCCAGTACTCGCGTGACCGCGTCCAGACGACGGGGGTCCAGGTCGTGCAGCACGACATGGGTGACCCGGCCCTCGGCGTGGTCCCCGAGGAGCGCCCCGTACACGAGCGGCACCCGGAATCCGCCGCCGCCCAGAATCGTCAGCCTCACGCTCGTACCTTTCCTGCCACGACCACCTCGACACCGGCCTCCTCCAGGGAGGCCCGCGTCGCCGCGTTCACCGGCGCGTTCGTCACCACCACGTCCAGGTCCTCGGGACCGCAGACCTTCGCCATACCCGTACCCGGGAACTTCGCCGCGTCCGCGAGCAGTACGACCTTTTCACCGGCCCTGATCATGGCCCGCTTGACCGGCACCTCGACGACGGTCGTGTCCATCACCTGCCCGCCCGGCCGCACCCCGCTGGTGCCGAGGAAGAGCCAGTCGGCGTGCAGCTGGCGCAGGTTGTCCTCGGTGAGGAACCCGACCAGGGAGCGGTACTCGCGGCGGACCATGCCGCCGAGCAGCACCAGTTCGATGCCCTCGTCGTCGGCGAGTTCCTCGTAGACCACCAGGTTGCTGGTGATCACGGTGAGCCGGCGGCCGTGCAGCTGGCGGGCCAGCCGGTAGGCGGTGGTGCCGATGTCGAGCAGCACCGACTGACCGTCCTCGATCATCGCGGCCGCGTGCGCGGCTATGGCGTCCTTCTCGGGCACGCGGACCTCGGCAACCTCGGCGAAGGGCTGGTCGCCCTCCTCGGCCACGGCGCCGCCGTGCACCCGGGTGAGCAGTCCGTCCTCCTCCAGTTTCACCAGGTCACGGCGGATGGTGGCGGGGCTCACGCCGAGTTGCTCGGAGAGGTCGGTCACGGCGGCGGGGCCGCCGGAGCGCAGGGCGCGCAGGATGAGTTGGTGTCGTCGTTCTGCCAGCACGCCGTGAACAGTACTCGTCATTCGCAATCATTTCCATGCTCACTTCTGCTCGGGTATTGACCAAACCCTCGGAGCGGCGCACGATTCCCGTCAACTCCCGTCAGCGAAGTTGACGACTTTTGAGCGAGAGGATGTGCGCGTGGACGATCAACGGCCCGATGTGCTGCTGACCGGGCTGCTCTTCTACGACCTCGTCCTCACGGGTCTGGGCAGGCCGCCGACGCCGGGCGAGGAGATCTGGACGTCCGGCATGGGCTGCGGCCCGGGCGGGATCGCCAACCTGGCGGTTGCCGCCTCCCGGTTCGGACTGTCGACGTCCCTCGCCACTGTCTTCGGCGACGACTTCTACGGCGCGTACCTCCGTGACGTCCTCGCCGGTCAGGAGGGCGTCGACCTCACGCTCTCCCGTACGGCGGACGGCTGGCACACCCCGGTCACCGTCTCGCTCGCCCACGGTCACGACCGGGCCCTCGTCACCCACGGCCAGGAACCGCCGTACTCCCAGGACGTACTCATGGGCGACCCGCCCGAGGCGATCACCGCCCTCGTGCACATCGAGGCCGAGCCGCACGACTGGCTCGCCAAGGCCGTCGCGAACGGCACCCGGATCTACGCCGACGTCGGCTGGGACCCCACCCAGCGCTGGTCGACCGACCTCCTCGACCAGCTGTCCCTCTGCCATGCCTTCCTCCCCAACGAGGCCGAGGCCATGGCCTACACCCGCACCGACAGCGCGGTCGCGGCCCTGGGCGTCCTGTCCGAACTGGTGCCGGTGGCCGTGGTGACCCGGGGCGGTGACGGCGCGGTCGCCGTCGACCAGACCACGGGCGAGTACGCGGAGGTGCCCGCCCTGGACGTCGAGGTCCTGGACGCCACCGGTGCCGGGGACGTCTTCGGGGCGAGCTTCGTCGCGGCCTCGCTGGGCGGCTGGCCGCTGGCCGAGCGGCTGCGGTTCGCGGTGCTGGCGGCGGGGCTCTCCGTACGGCACCACGGCGGGGCGCTGGCGGCCCCCGGCTGGTACGGCGTCGACCAGTGGTGGCGCTCGCTGACCGACCCCGACCTGCGACAGGCGTACGGCTTCCTGGCCGACCGGCTTCCGGCGGATCCCGGGCCGCCGGTGACGTACGCCCCGGTGACCCCACCCGCGCGGCAGTACTGACTCTCCGTTTCCACTGCGAAGTCCCGAACAGATCCGAAAGGCGGTGGGAGCTGTGCGGCTCTCACGAAGAGGCCTGCTGCGCGCGGGCCTGGCCGGTACGGCCGCCACGGCGCTCGGCGGCCTGGCGTCCGGCTGCGCCGTTCCGACCGGTTCGACCGGCCGGAACATGGTCCTGTGGTACTGGAGCGGCGGTCTGAGCGACACCGTCGTCAAGGAGGCCAGGGCCCGCTACGACGACGTCGTCACCCTCAAGGCCCAGCAGATCGGCGGCTACTACCGGCCCAAGCTGATCACCACCATGGCCGGCCGTGCCCACATCCCCGACATCGCGGGGCTCAAGGGCGAGGACATGGCCTCCTACCTGCCCAACGCCGACCAGTTCGTGGACCTGCGCACGCTCGGCGCCGACAAGCTCAAGGGCCAGTACCTGGACTGGAAGTGGCAGCAGGCGGTCGCCCCGGACGGCAGCCTCATCGGGTTCCCGATCGACGTGGGACCGGTCGTGCAGTACTACCAGCCCGCCGTCTACGACAAGGCCGGACTGCCGTCCGAGCCCGACGACGTCTCCCGCGAGATGGACACCTGGGAGAAGTTCTTCGCGGCGGGCGAGCAACTGAAGAAGCGGATACCGGGAACGTACATCCTCACCGACGTCGGCAGCGTCTTCGAGATGTCGATCGGCCAGGGCACCACGCGGTTCGTGGACAGGGACCGTCACTTCATCGGCGACGGCGAGCACGTCCGCACCTGCTGGGACCGGGCCGTGGAGGCCAAGCGTCGCGGGATCGTGTCGAACATCGTGACGGGCACGCCCGACTCGATCTCGGCCACCGAGAAGGGCCACCTGCCCAGCCAGCTCAACGCCTCCTGGGCGGCCGGCGACCTCAAGCTGCAGTATCCGAAGACCGAGGGCAACTGGCGGGTCGCCGACTGCCCCGGCGGTCCCTCGAACGTCGGCGGCTCGTTCCTGTCGATCACCAAGGCGTGCCGGGAGCCGGAGCGGGCCTTCGAGATCATCGCCTGGATGCTCAACGCCGACAACCAGGCGCAGGGGTTCGTCGAGGCCGGGCTCTTCCCGTCCACCCCCGCCTCGTACGGGATGAAGAAGCTGCGCGAGCCGGACCCGTTCTTCGGCGACCAGATCACGATGGACGTCTACGGCCCGGCCGCCGAGAAGATCCCGGTCGCCTACAACAGCCCGTACGACGTCGCACTCGGGCAGCCGATCCGGGACGAGATCAAGAACGTCGGTGTCCTCGGCAAGGACCCGGAGAAGGCCTGGAGTGACGCCATGAGCAAGTGCCGGCGTATCGCGGACCACCTGGGGGTGAGCCGCTGATGGCCACCCTCCCCGCAGTGGAGAAGCCCCCGGCGGCCTTGGCGGACACGCCCGCCGCGAAGCCCCGGACCGGCTTCCGCAAGCACTGGCACCTCTACGCCGCGATCTCCCCCTTCTATCTCCTCTTCCTCGCCTTCGGCCTGATCCCCGTCGGCTTCTCGCTCTACCTGTCCTTCCACCGCTGGGACGGTCTGGGCTCGATGGAGTGGGCGGGCCTGGCGCAGTACCAGTACCTGCTGACCGACAGCGACTTCTGGCAGTCGATCGGGAACACGATCGTCATCTGGGCACTGGCGACCTTCCCCATGATCTTCATCGCCATGGTGGCGGCCGTGATGCTCAACTCGGCGGTGCGTTTCAAGAACGTCTATCGCTTCGCGTACTTCCTGCCGAACGTCACCTCGATCGTCGCGGTCGCGATCATCTTCGGTTCCGTCTTCTCCACCAACTTCGGCCTGATGAACGCCCTGTTGCAGGCCGTCGGCCTGGACCAGGTGGCGTGGCTGAACACGCCGTGGGGCATCAAGGTCGCCATCGCCACGCTGATGACCTGGCAGTGGACCGGCTACAACGCGATTATCTTCCTCGCCGGTCTCCAGACCATCCCCAGCGACCTGTACGAGGCGGCGCGCATCGACGGCGCCGGTCCCGTGCAGACGTTCTTCCGGGTGACGCTGCCGCTGATGCGGCCGGTGCTGCTGTTCGTGCTGGTCGTCTCGACGGTCACCGGACTGCAGAGCTTCGCCGAGCCCCAGGTGCTGCTCCAGACCACGGCCAACGAGTCGACGTTCTCCGGCGGCCCCGACCACGCCGGCCGGACCATGGTCCTCTACTTCTTCCAGCAGACCTTCGACAACAACGACTTCGGCTACGGCGCCGCCGTGGCGTGGGGCATCTTCCTCGTCGTCGTCCTCTTCTCGATCATCAACTGGCGCCTGGTGCGGCGCCGGGGCGAAGCATAGGGAGGCCGGACCACCATGGCATCCACCATCAAGGGCTCCCGGCGCCGGGGCATCGCGCTCCACGCGGTCCTCGTCCTCGGCCTGCTGCTGTCGGCCTTCCCCTTCTACTGGGCCGTGATCATGTCGACGCACACGTCGACCGAGATCTTCTCCTACCCGCCGAAGCTGCTGCCCGGCCCGCACTTCCTGGAGAACGTCCGCCATCTGTTCGACAACATCGACTTCTTCGGGTCGATGCTCAACTCGCTGCTGGTCGCCGTCTCGGTGACCGTGCTGGTGCTGTTCTTCGACTCGCTGGCGGCCTTCGTCTTCGCGAAGTTCGAGTTCCCGGGACGGCGGCTGCTGTTCGGGCTGCTGATGGCCATCTTCATGGTGCCGGCGCAGCTGGCGGCCATCCCGCAGTTCGTGATCATGGCGAAGATCGGCTGGATCGGCTCGATGACCGCCCTGATCGTCCCGGCGGCGGCCAACGCGTTCGGCATCTTCTGGATGCGCCAGTACATGAAGGGCGCGATCCACGACGAACTGCTGGACGCCTCGAAGCTGGACGGCGCGGGCTTCCTGCGCCAGTACTGGCATGTGGCGCTCCCGGTGGTCCGCCCGGGCCTGGCCTTCCTCGGCATCTTCACGTTCATGGCCCAGTGGAACGACTACGCCTGGCCCCTGATCGCCCTCACCAACCCGGACAACGTGACCCTCCAGGTCGCCCTCTCCCAGCTGAACGGCAACCACGGCACCACCGACTACGGCATGGTGATGACCGGCGCGCTGCTCGCCCTCGTCCCGCTGCTGATCGTCTTCGCGATCGGCGCCCGGCAGATCATCGGCGACCTCGCCAAGGGGGCCGTCCGCGGATGACCGCACCCTTCGCCTGGCTCCGCCCCTGGGAGGCACCCGAGGTGACCTCCTGGGGGCGGCTGCCGATGTCGGCCGTGGACCGGCGTCACCAGGCCGTCTCCCTGGACGGCGAGTGGCGCTTCCAGCTGCTGCCCTCGCCGGACACACCGGTTGGCGACGCGTGGGGATCGTCGTACGTTCCCGGCGCCTGGACGCTCCAGGACACGGACGACCTGCCGGGGTACACCAACGTCCGGATGCCGTTCCCCGAGTTCCCGCCGCACGTACCCGCCGCCAACCCCACCGGGGTGTACGAGCGGGCGGTGGACGTACCGCAGGAGTGGGCGGGGCAGCGGATCGTGCTCCAGGTGGGGGCGGCCGAGAGCGTACTGCTCGTGCAGGTGGACGGGCGGCCGGTGGGGATCTCCAAGGACTCGCATCTGGCGGCCGAGTTCGATCTGACGGGGGTCGTGCGTCCCGGCTTCCCCGCCGTGGTCCGACTGACCGTGGTCAAGTGGTCGGACGCCTCGCACATCGAGGACCAGGACCAGTGGTGGCACGGCGGGATCACGCGGTCGGTGCTGCTGTACGCCACGGACCCGCTGCGTCTGGCGGACGTGACCGTGCGGGCGCGGCGCGGTGGTGAACTGCGGGTGGACTGTGCGGTACGCGGCCCGCTCCCCCAGGGCTGGTACGTCAGCGGCGACCTGGACGGGCAACTCCTCACCCAGGACACGGAGTTCGACCGGGCCAACGCCGACGACGAGCGCGTCTCCGACTTCCTCGGCGAGGCCCGCCTGCGCGCCACCGTGCCCGACGTGCGCACCTGGACCGCCGAGACACCCGAGCTCTACGGCCTGACCGTCCGGCTGCACCGACCCGACGGAACGGTCGCCGACACCTCGTACCACCGCGTCGGCTTCCGTGACGTCGAGATCGTCGGCCGGGACCTGCTGATCAACGGCGAGCGGGTGTTCATCCGGGGCGTGAACCGGCACGACTTCCATCCGCTGACCGGGCGCACGGTGTCGTACGACGACATGCGCGCGGACCTGGTGCTGCTGAAGCGCTTCGGCTTCAACGCGATCCGCACCGCCCACTACCCGAACGACCCCGCCCTGTACGACCTGGCCGACGAGCTCGGCTTCTACGTCGTCGACGAAGCGGACATCGAGTCGCACGACCACGCCCACGAGATCGCCGACGACCCGCGCTATCTGAACGCCTTCGTGGACCGCGTCTCGCGGATGGTCCTCCGCGACAAGAACCACCCGTCGGTCATCATCTGGTCGCTGGGCAACGAGTCCGACTACGGCGCGAACCACGACGCGGCGGCCGGCTGGGTGCGGCGGCACGATCCGACGCGGCCGGTGCAGTACGAGGGCGCGGCCAAGCGGGGCTGGGCGGATCCGGACGTGGCCTCCGACATCGCCTGCCCGATGTACGCGCCGATCGAGGAGTGCGTCGCCCACGCGCTGTCCGGGAAACAGACGAAACCGCTGATCCAGTGCGAGTACTCGCACGCCATGGGAAACAGCAACGGCACGCTGGCCGACCACTGGGCCGCCATCGAGGCCACCCCGGGTCTTCAGGGTGGCTTCATCTGGGAGTTCTGGGACCACGGCATTCTCCAGCGCGTGAGCGACGGAAGACCGGCCGGGCGCGCGGGCGCCGGGCTGTACGAGCGTGGCGTCGCCGGGCCCGGCCACCGCTGGGCGTACGGCGGCGACTTCGGCGAGGTGCCCCACGACGGCGCCTTCATCGCGGACGGTGTGGTCTTTCCGGACCGGACGCCCAAGCCGGTGCTGTACGAGCACCGGGAGATCGCGGCGCCGGTGCGGCTGGAGTGCCTGAGGCACGAGGGGCCGGTCGTCGTCAACCACCAGCACTTCCGGGGCCTGGACTGGCTGACCGCCGAGTGGCGGCTGTCCCTCGCGGACGGCCGGACACTGACCGCCCCGGCCGAGCTGCCCGATCTGCGTCCCGGTGAGTCGGCGGCGGTGCCGTTGCCGTTCGAGCTGCCGGAGGGCGAGGGCGAGGCCTGGCTGACGCTGAAGGTGATGACCGCGCGGGACGAGCCGTGGGCGCCGCGCGGCACGGTGGTGTGCCTGCCGCAGGTGCGTCTCAGGGCGACTCCTGTGCGGCGGACCCTCCCGGTGGCCGACCGGACCGTCGAGGTCGACGCCGACGGACTGCTGGTCCACCCCCTGCTCATCGCCGCCCCCACGCTGTCGCTGTGGCGGGCGCCCACCGACAACGACGAACTGGGCGGTATGGCGGACCGCTGGCGGGAGTGGGGGCTGGACGCGCCCGTCCGCAGACTGGTCGCCGTACGCCGGGCGCGTGCGAGCGTCGGCGTGCTCGCCGAGTACGCCTGCGAGGGCGGGGTCGTCCGGCACGAGCAGGTGTTCACGGCCGTCGAGGGCGGCATCCGCGTCGAGGAGTCGGCACAGCTGCCCGAGACGATGGACGACGTGGCCCGGGTCGGGTCGGTGTTCGAGACGGTGGCCGGGCTCAACCTGCTGGAGTGGTTCGGGCAGGGTCCCTGGGAGTCGTACCCGGACCGCAGCGCGGGCGCGCCCGTCGGCCATCACGCACTCCCCGTCGACGAGCTGTTCACCCCGTATCTGCGGCCACAGGAGAGCGGCGGCCGGCACGGCGTACGGCACTTCACGCTGTCCGCGCCGGACGCCACCGGACTCGCGGTGGAGCTGGGGCGGCCCAGCCAGATCTCCGTCACCCGCTACCGGGCCGCGGACCTCGCCGCGGCCGCCCACCACGACGAACTCGTCCCGCGCGCCGGCTGCGTCGTGCACATCGACGCCGCCCACCGCGGCCTGGGCACCGCCTCCTGCGGGCCCGACACCTCACCGGCGTACCTCGTCCCGACCGGCACCCACCGCTGGGGCTGGATCCTGCGCGTTCTCTGAACCCCCGCTCCCCTTCCCCCTTCTACGGAGCCCCAGTGTGTACTTCGCATGACCAGCAGCAGGAATCCCCGCAGGCCGACGCCGGCAGACGCAACTTCCTGCGCGCCACCGCGCTGATCGGCGCCGCCGCCACCGCCGGGGTCGCGCTCCCGGCCACCGCCGCCGAGGCCGCCGGGCAGGGCAGGTGGCGGCCGGATCCGGAGAGCCGGCGCTTCACGTTCGTCGTGATGCCCGACACGCAGTACCTGTTCGACGGCCCCAGCATCGACCCGAAGCCGATCGAGGCCTCGCTGCGCTACCTGCTGGAGCAGGGCCGCGAGGAGAACATCGTCTTCCTGTCCCACCTGGGCGACCTCACCGAGAACGGCACCACGGCCGAGGTCGAGGCGGCGAGCAGGGCGTTCCGGATCCTCGACCGGTACGGCGTCGGCTACAGCGTGCCGGCCGGCAACCACGACGTCCGCTCGTCGACGGACGACCAGCGCGGGCCGACCCCGTTCCTGGACGCCTTCGGGCCGGACCGCTTCGAGGGCAAGGACACCTTCGGCGGTGCCTCGCCCGACGGCTACAACACCTTCCACCTCTTCGAGGCGGCCGGGCGGGAGTGGCTGGTGCTCGCCCTGGACTGGCGGCTGTCGGCGAAAGGATTCGCCTGGGCGAAGGAGGTCATCGCCCGGCACCCGAAGGCCCCCGTCATCCTCACCACGCACGAACTGGTGTACGGCGACGACGCGCTCTCCTCGTACGGGCAGAAGCTCTGGGACCAGCTGATCGAGGACCACGACCAGATCTTCCTCACCCTCAACGGCCACTACTGGCCCGCCGCCCGCGCCACCCGGAAGAACGCCGCCGGGAACGACGTACACCTGCACCTGACGAACTACCAGAACCGCTACTACGGCGGCGCGGCGATGATCCGCCTCTACCGTTTCGACCTGGACCGGAACACCATCGACGTGGAGACGATCTCCCCGTGGATCCTGGGCCGGGCGGCGAAGGGGCTGAACGCGCTGGAGCGGCAGGAGCTCGAACTGACCGGTCCGGAGGACCGTTTCTCCGTGGCGATCGACTTCGAGCGGCGTTTCGCGGGCTTCGCCCCGGTGCCCGCCCGGCCCGCGCGACCGGCCTCGGAGCTGCTGGTGCGGGGCACGGTCGCGTACTGGCGCTTCGACGGGCACGGCGAGGGCGCGGCCGTGGACGGCACGGTCCGCGACCTGTCCGGGCGGGGCAACGACCTGACCGTCGTCCGGGTGGGCGACGGCACCCTCGCCTGGTCGGCCGACCACCACCCGGACCAGCCGGGGCACGGCAGCCTGCGGTTCCGCGGGGACAAGTCGCCGCTGGTGGGCGCGTATCTGCGCACGGTGGACGGGGCGCCGCTCAACTCGGCGACCTTCGAGCGCGGTTACACCGTCGAGGCCTTCTACAAGGTGCCGAGCACCTGGTCCGCGTCGCGCAACGCCTGGGGCGGGCTGGTGAGCCGAACCGGCACTGGTGGTGCCGCGGGCAAGACAGAGGGCGACCCGGAGGAGCCGCTCGCCACGCTGTCGCTGTCCGACGGGCCCGGCCCGCAGTGGGCCGTGCGGCCGGTCAACCAGCAGGGCATCGCCACCAACTGGGGCCACGAGACGGGCCGGGAGACCTGGTGGCACGTGGCCGTCGTCAACGACGGGCGGCACACCACGATGTACGTCGAGGGCTGCCCCGTCGTGCGCAATCCCACCCTCCGCTCGGTCGGACTCACCTCGCTCGGGCTGCCCTGGCTGCTCGGCGGCTACGAGTACGGGGGCCGGATCGACCAGATCCACAACGGATGGCTCGGTGACGTCCGGATCGTCGAACGCGCCCTGCCCGTCACCCAGTTCATGAACCACTGACCTCCTTGAGGAACCCGATGACCGAGCAGCAGCTCCCCGAGTGGGCCGACCCGTCCGTCCCGCCCGCCGACCTCGACGCGCAGGGCCTGTCCCGGCGCCAGCTCCTGGCCACCGCAGGCCTGTTCGGCACGACCTTCGCCCTGGGGTCCGCCTCCCCCGTGGCCGCCGGTGAGCGCCACCTCGGCGGCAGCGACCCCCGCCTGGCCTACCTGGTGGGCGACCACCACATCCACACCGTCTACAGCCACGACGCGAAGTACACCTTCTCCCAGCTGGCCAAGGCGGGCGCCAGGTACGGCCTGGACTGGATGGTGTTCACCGAGCACGCCAACTTCGGGCACGCCGACTTCGGCGCCGCGCTGGAGCACGAGGAGATCCGCAGGGCCCGCGCCGAGAACCCACGGCGGCTGATCTTCCAGGGCCTGGAGTGGTACATCCCGGCCGCCGAGCACTGCACGGTCTTCACCGCGCCCGGCCCCAACGAGGTCGACCTGCTCACCCGCTTCGAGCGCGCCTACGACGGCAAGCTGCTCGGCCGGTCCGAGGGCTCCCCCGGCCACGCCGACACGGCCCGCAACGAGGAGCACGCGGTCAAGGCGATCCAGTGGCTGGCCGAGCAGCGCCGCACCGGCTACGTCGACGACGTGCTCGTGCTCGCCAACCACCCGATGCGCCTCGGCATCGACTCCCCGCACGAGATGCGCGCCTGGCGGGACGCCGCCCCCGAGATCATGATCGGCATGGAGGGCGCGCCCGGCGCCCAGGGCGCGGCGATCCCCGGCCTGCGCGGTACGAACTCGATCCGCGGCGAGTACGAGAACAAGCCGTCCGCGCAGTCCTGGCCCGGCTACCCGGCGGACGCGTATCTGACGTACGGCGGCTTCGACTGGGCGACCGCGACGGTGGGCGGCCTGTGGGACGCGATGCTCTCCGAGGGCAAGCCGTTCTCGGTCACCACCAACTCCGACGCCCACCGGATCGTCTTCGACACCTGGAAGAACGGCGACTGGCAGCCGGGGCAGAACTTCGACAACACCGGCAGGCTGCCCGACCCGGTGAACACCGACACCCCGCAGCCCGGCAGCGACTTCTGGCCCGGCCAGTTCAGCCGCACCCACGTGGGCGTCACCCGCTACGGCTACGGCGCGGTGATGGCGGGCCTGCGCGCGGGCCGCGTCTGGGTGGACCACGGCCACCTGCTCGACGGCCTGGAGGTGCGCCTCCGCCGCGACCGCGACGACTCCCGGGGCGTGACGCTCGGCGGCCGGCTGCGGGTCCGCAAGGGCGAGCGGCTCACGCTGTACGTCACCGTGACGACCGCCTCGCGCCCCAACTCCGCCGGGATCCTGCCCGAGTTGGCGCACGTCGACGTCATCCGGGGCGCGATGCGCGGCCCGGCCGCCGACCGGGACAGCTGGCGCGCCCCCGACACCAGGGTCGTGCACACCCGGGACGTGGGTGGCCGCAGGGGGACGTACACGCTGCGTATTCCGCTCACCGCCGGGGACGAGTCGTTCTACGTCCGACTGCGCGGCAGCGACGGCAAGCGGCACGGCGCCGGCTACCTCGGTGCCTCCGTCGACCCGCACGGGCCGCTCACCCACGCGCCGGGCGACGGCGACCCGTGGGCGGACACGTGGTTCTACTCGAACCCCCTCTTCGTCGATGTGACGGGAGCGCGGTGAACCCACCCCCCGTCGACTGATCGACAGGGCGTACGGTGGGCCGCGTGACCACGGAAGAGTCGCTGCGGCCCCAGTCCCTGATGCTGACGTTCCTGGGCGACCAGGTGCTCGGCCGGGACGTGTGCGTGTACTCGGGCAGCGTCATCGACGTCTTCGCCCGCGCCGGCGTGGGCGAGCAGGCGACGCGTTCGACGCTGACCCGGATGGTGCAGCGCGGTCTGCTGCGCCGCCAGCGTGAGGGCCGCCGGATGTACTTCGGGCTGACCGAGCACTCGGCGGCCGTGCTGCGCGACGGCGAGCGGCGCATCTGGCAGACCGGCGCCGTCAACCGCCAGTGGGACGGCAGCTGGACCCTGCTCGGCTTCTCGCTGCCCGAGTCCTGGCAGCGCCGGCGCCACGATCTGCGCTCGAAACTCACCTGGAGCGGTTTCGGCCCGCTGTTCGGCGGGCTGTGGATCGCGCCCGGCGAGGTGGACGTGTCCGAGCTGGTCGCCGAGCTGGGCCTGGCCGCCCATGTGAAGGTGTTCCGGGCGCACGCCGACACCGGCACGGACATCGGCGCGATGATCGAGGAGACCTGGGAGCTGACCGAACTGGCGGCCCGCTACGAGGCGTTCGTACGACGCCGGCGGCCGTGGGAGACGGAGGTGCCGGAGCCGGACGAGGCCTTGGCTCGGCGGCTGGTGTTGCAGACCGAGTGGTTGCGGATCATTCGGCGGGATCCTCGGCTGCCGGTCGAGCATTTGCCCGACGGGTGGCCCGCGGAGCGGGCGGAGAGGGTGTTCCGGGCCGTGTATGAGCGGTTGACTCCGTTGGCCGAGGAGGCCGCGGGGAGGCTGCTCGACGTTGTGGCGGTTCGGTAGCGCCGCATGGGGTGCCACGGGCGTCGCCCGCCCCGGCGATCATGCGTAGAAGCGGGACAGGCTCTGCAGGACCGCCGCCGGCTTGGCGGCGCCCTCGATCTCGATCGTGCCGTCGACGGTGATCTGCACCCCGCCCGGCACCTCCTCGACCTCCGCCAGCTTCCCGGCCAGCCGGATCCGCGAGCCGACCTTCACCGGCGCCGGGAAGCGCACCTTGTTCAGGCCGTAGTTGACCTTGGTGGTGACGCCCTGGACGTCGAGCAGCTCGGTGAACAGGGGGATGAAGAGGGAGAGGGTGAGGTAGCCGTGCGCGATGGGGGCGCCGAAGGGGCCGTCCTTGGCGCGTTCGGGGTCCACGTGGATCCACTGGTGGTCGCCGGTCGCGTCGGCGAAGGTGTCGATCCGCTCCTGGGTGACCTCGATCCACTCACTGGTGCCCAGGTCGCCGCCGGCGAGCTTCTTCAGTTCGTCGAGGCCGTTGACGGTGATGCTCATGCTGCTGTCCTTCACTGGGAGTTGCCGTAGGTCTTGCGGACCCGGGACTTCAGGAGCTTTCCGGAGGCGGTGCGCGGCAGTTCCGCCGCGATCACCACCGACTTGGGGATCTTGTACTTGGCGAGACGTCCGGCCAGGGACGCCAGCACCTCGTCGGGGTCGAGCGCGGCGCCCTCGCGCGGCACGACGACCGCGCGCGGCACCTCGCCCCACTTGTCGTCCGGTACGCCGATCACCGCGCACTCGACTATGTCCGGGTGGGCGAGGAGCTGGTCCTCGATCTCGGCGGGGTAGATGTTCTCCCCACCGGAGATGATCATGTCCTTGATGCGGTCGACGATGAACACGTAACCGTCCTCGTCGACCTGGGCGGCGTCGCCGCTGCGGAACCAGCCGTCCGCGAAGGACGCGGCCGTCTCCTCGGGCAGCCCCCAGTAACCGGGCATGACGTGCGGCCCGCGCACCACGACCTCGCCCACCTCGCCGGCGTCCACCGGCGCGAGGTCGGGCCGTACCACCCGGACGTCGCTGAAGAAGTGCGGCACACCCGCCGAACCGGCCTTGCTGACGGCGTGTTCGGCGTCGAGGAAGAGCGTGCCGGGCGCGGCCTCCGTCATGCCGTAGCCCTGGAGGAAGGTCAGGCCGCGCTCCTGGTACGCCGCGATCAGCGGGGTCGGGACCGGGGAGCCGCCGCAGGTCAGGATCCGCAGGGACGACAGGTCGGCGTCCGGCCAGCGCGGGTGCCGGGCCACCTGGTCGAACATCGTCGGCACCCCGAACATGAAGGTGATCCGGTGCCGTTCGATCAGGTCGAAGGTGGCCGCCGGGTCGAACGCCTCGACCAGCACGCAGGTGCCGCCCTTGAGCAGCACCGGCAGGGTCAGCATGTTCAGCCCGGCGGTGTGGAACAACGGGGCGCAGACCAGGGCGCGTTCGTCGGCGATCAGGTCGGTGTCGACCAGGACGTTGATCGCGTTCCAGGTCAGGTTGCCGTGGGTGAGCATCGCGCCCTTGGGGCGGCCGGTCGTTCCCGAGGTGTACATGATGATGCAGGTGTCGTCGGCGCCGACCGGTTCGTCGATCGGCTCCCCGGCCGCCTCGGCGAGCGCGGCCTCGTACTCGGGGCCGACCTCGACGTACGTCCGTACGTCGATGCTGCCGGGCAGCCCGGCGACGAGCCCGGCGTGCCCCGGACCGTAGACGAGCGCCTTCGCGCCGGAGTCCGCGAGCTGGTAGGCGATCTCGGGGCCGGCGAGGCGGATGTTGAGCGGGACGAAGACCGCGCCGAGCGTGCCCGCCGCGAACAGCGTCTCCAGGAAGGAGGGGTGGTTCGGGCCGAGGTAGGCGATCCGGTCGCCGCGCCGCACGCCCCGGGCGCGCAGGGCGTGGGCGAGGCGGGTGACGCGTACGTACAGCGTGCGGTAGTCGGTCGGCGTCTCGCCGTGGATCAGGGCGGTGCGGTGGGGTGTCTTGCGGGCCCGGCGTGCGGGCCAGGACCCCAGTCCCTCGTTGCGCATCGGGGCGCCCCTTTACGGTTTCGTCAGCCCGAGCAGGCGGGCGGCGTTCTCCTTGAGGATCCTCGGCCTGACCTCGTCCTTGATCGACAGCTTCGCGAAGTCGGCGAGCCAGCGGTCGGGGGTGAGGACGGGGAAGTCGGAGCCGAAGAGGACCTTGTCCTTCAGCAGCGTGTTGGCGTACTGCACCAGTTGCGGCGGGAAGTACTTCGGCGACCAGCCGGACAGGTCGATGTGCACGCCCGGCTTGTGCGTGGCGACGGCCAGCGCCTCGTCCTGCCAGGGGAACGACGGGTGCGCCAGGATGATCTTCAGGTGCGGGAAGTCGGCGGCCACGTCGTCCACGTGCAGCGGGTTCGAGTACTTCAGCCGGATCCCGCCCCCGCCGGGCACGCCCGCGCCGATGCCGGTCTGGCCGGTGTGGAACAGGGCGATCGTGCCGGTCTCCTCGATGACCTCGTACAGGTCGTACGCCACCGAGCGGTCGTTGGGGAAGAAGCCCTGGATGCTGGGGTGGAACTTGAAGCCCTTCACCCCGTACTCCTCGACCAGGCGCCGCGCCTGCCGCACGCCCGCCTTTCCCCGGAAGGGGTCGATGGACGCGAAGGGGATGAGGACGTCCGCGTTGGCGGCGGCCGCCTCGGCGACCTCCTCGTTGGGGACCGGGCGCGTGCCGGTGGCGGACTCGGCGTCCACCGTGAAGATCACGGCGGCCATCCTCCGCTCGCGGTAGTACGCCGCCGTCTCCTGAAGCGTCGGCTTCCGCTTGCCCTCGACCTTGAAGTAGGCGGAGGAGGCGTCGTGCAGGTCGTCGTCCAGGGAGGAGTGGCCCTTGGCGGACACCTCCGCGTGGGTGTGGACGTCGATGGCGACCAGTTCACTGATGTCCATCACGCCTCCGGGAGCTGCGGCGCCGGGATACCGACCGTCTGGAGTTCGGCGCCCACCGAGGTGGCCCACGCGTCGGCCAGGCTGTCCGGCGTCCAGCCGCCGTCGGCGTATGCCGCCCTGATCTCCTGCGGATGCGACCAGAGTGCCACCTTGTCACCACCGATGCCGATGCACTGACCGGTCACCCCGCGCGCCTGCTCGGACGCGAGGAACGGGACGAGGGCCGCGCAGTCCTCGGGGTGCCGAAGCCCTCGCCCTTGCGGAGGAAGTCCGGGAGCGGCTCGCCGTTCCTCATGGCCTCGATGTACGGGGCGAAGGCGGGGATGGTCTCGGTCATCGCGGTCGCGGCGACCGGCACGATCGCGTTGACGGTGATGTTCGCCCGGCCCAGCTCCATCGACCAGGTACGGGCCATGGCGGCGATACCGGCTTTCGCGGCGGCGTAGTTGGTCTGCCCGAAGTTGCCCCGCTGCCCGGCCGGGGAGCCGACCAGGATCAGGCTGCCGCCCTCGCCCTGCTCGCGCATCCGGACGGCGGCGGCTCGGGCGCAGGTGAAGGTGCCCTTGAGGTGGGTGGTGATGACGGCGTCGAAGTCGTCGTCGGTCATCTTCCACAGCACCTTGTCGCGCAGGATGCCCGCGTTGGTGACCAGGACGTCGAGCCGGCCGAACTCCTCGACCGCGCGCCCGACGAGCCGGTCGGCGGCCTCGGACGTGCCGACCGCGACCACCTCGGCCACGGCGGTGCCGCCCGCCTCGGTGATGGATTTCACGGCCGCCTCGGCCACGGCCTCGTCGATGTCGTTGACGACCACCGAGGCGCCGTGGGCGGCGAGGGCGTGCGCGTAGGCGAGGCCGAGGCCCCGGCCGCTGCCGGTGACGACGGCGGCCTTGCCGGTGAGATCGATGCTGGGCACGGGTGGGTGGTCCCTTCGCATGGGGTGCGGCTTCGAGATCGAAGTTAAGAGCAATAATTGGTGACGTCAATAGTTGTTCCCGACCGCCAGGCTGCGAAAGACTGGGGCCATGAAGGCAAACACTGGGTCCACGAAGGCGACGACCCCGATCGACGCGAACGAGCCGTGGATGCGTGCACTGCACGCGGACACCGGCTATCTGCTCTACCGGCTGGGCCTGCGCTCCGGGCAGCTGTTCAACTCCTGCCTCCAGGAGTCCGGACTGCGCCTGCGCCATTACGCGGTGCTGCGCTTCCTCGCCACCTGCGAGGGCGCCCTCCAGCGCGAGCTGAGCACCCGCCTCGGCTACGACCCGAGCGCGATCGTCGGCCTGGTGGACGACCTGGAGAAGGCGGGCTTCGCCGAGCGCCGCCCCTCCCCCGACGACCGCCGCAGCCGGATCGTCGTCCTCGCCGAGGCCGGCCGCGCCTTCCTGCGCGACACCGACGAGGCGGGCCTGAAGGTGACCAACGAACTCCTCCAGCCGCTCGACGCGAGCGAGCGCGAGACGCTCCAGGCCCTGCTGCTGCGGATCGCCGAGGACGGACTGGATTGATGTTGTGCAAATGATTGACGGCTGCACGGTCAGTGCCTAACTTCACGGAGGCATCGGCACCGTCCCCCAGGGAGCCCACCGTGCAGCCATCCCATCTCCCCGAAAACTCCCGGCAGTTGCGCCGAGTAGCCCTCTCCGGATTGCTCGGCACCGCCGTCGAGTTCTACGACTTCCTCGTCTACGGCACCGTCGCCGCGCTCGTCTTCGGCGATCTGTTCTTCCCCGACGCCGACCCGGCGGTCGGCACCATCGCCGCCTTCGGCACCTTCGCCGCCGGGTATGTGGCCCGGCCGCTGGGCGGCATCGTCTTCGGCCACTTCGGCGACCGGGTCGGCCGCAAGTCGATGATGCTGCTGACCATGGTCCTGATGGGCTGCGGCAGCTTCCTCATCGGCCTGCTGCCGACCTACGACACGATCGGCGTGTGGGCGCCGGTCCTGCTCGTCACCCTGCGCCTGGTGCAGGGCATCGCGATCGGCGGCGAGTGGGGCGGCGCGACCCTGATGGTCGTCGAGCACGCCGAACGCGCCCACGGCTCCCGGCGCGGCCTGTGGTCCAGCTTCACCATGCTCGGCGCCCCGCTCGGCTCGGTGCTCTCCGCGGGCGTGGTCACCCTCGTCTCCACACTGCCCGACGAGCAGTTCCGCACCTGGGGCTGGCGGGTGCCGTTCCTGCTCAGCATCGCGCTGCTGGCGGTCGGCCTGTTCGTCCGGCTGAAGGTCACCGAGAGCCCGCTGTTCGCCGAGGCCGAGCGGGCCCCGGTGGACCGGCCGCCGGTCGTGGAGGTGCTGCGCCGCCCCAAGCCGGTCCTCCAGGCGGCGGGCGTCGGCATCGGCGCGTTCACGGCCCAGTCACTGCTGACCGGGTTCATGATCTCGTACGCCGTCCAGCAGGGCTACAGCCGGCCGCAGGTGCTCACCGCGGTGACCGTCGCCTCCTGCGTGGCGCTGCTGGTGCTGCCGCTGGCCTCGGCGCTGTCGGACCGGGTCGGCCGCCGTCCGGTGGTGCTCACCGGCGCCGTCGCCTCGGCCGCGCTCGCCTTCCCGGTGCTCGCGCTGGTCGACTCCGGCTCCCCCGGCCTGCTGATCCTCGCCCTGGCACTGGGTCACGGTGTCGCCCAGTCCACGATGTACGGGCCGCTGGGCGCGCTGTTCACCGAGATGTTCGGCACCCGCGTCCGCTACACCGGCGCCTCCCTCGGCTATCAGGCGGCCACCCTCGTCGGCGCCGGGTTCTCGCCGCTGATCGCCGGCAGCCTGCTCGCCGCGTCCGACGGCGGCAGCGCGCCCCTGTCGCTGCTGCTGTGCGGCGGCGCGGCGATCACCGCGCTCACGGTGTGGCGGCTGCGCGAGACGCACGCCGACGCGCTGGAATCCCCCACCGCCCCGGCCGCCGCGCCGACCCCGGAAGGAACGCCCCGTTGAGGACCCGTATCGCCCTGCTGGCCGTGTCCCTGTGCGCGGTGACCGCACTCCCCGCACAGGCAGCCACGGACACGCACATCGAGGGACAACTCCCGTCAGGTGCCACATACCTGATGGACGTGCCCGCCGACTGGAACGGCACCGTCCTCCTCTACAGCCACGGCTACCGCGCCGCCGACTGGCCCAACCCCGCCCAGAACGCCCCCAGTTCCGCGACCAGGGACGAGCTCCTGGCCGACGGCTACGCCCTCATCGGCTCCTCGTACGCCACCACCGGCTGGGCGGTCACGGACGCCGTCCCCGACCAACTGGCCACCCTGGACCTGTTCACGTCCCGCTTCGGCACCGCCCGGCGCGCCCTCGCCTGGGGCACCTCCTACGGCGGTCTGGTCACCACGACCCTCGCCGAGCGGTACCCGGACCGGTTCGACGGCTCGCTGTCGATGTGCGGGCTGGTGCAGGGCGGGATCGCCAACTGGAACAGCACGCTGGACCCGGTGTTCGCGCTCAGAACGCTGCTGGCCCCCGGGGCGGACATCCCGCTCACCGGATTCACCGACCAGGCGGCCGCACAGAACGCCGCGCAGGCCCTCACCGCCAAGGTCACCGCCGCCCAGCAGACCCCGGAGGGCAGGGCCCGGATCGCCCTCGCCGCCGCCCTGCACAACATCCCCGGTCACAACGACCCCGCCCAGCCGAAACCGGGGCCGACCGACTGGGACGCCCAACAGGCCAACCAGTACACCGCCGTCACCGGGCTCCTCCAGCTGCCCGCCTTCAGCTGGCGGCAGGAGGCCGAGCGACGGGCGGGCGGCAACCCGTCGTGGAACACCGGCGTCGACTACACGTCGATGCTGCGCCGCTCGCCGCTCCACAAGGAGGTCACCGAGCTGTACAAGAAGGCGGGCGCGTCCCTGCGCGCCGACCTCGCGGCACTGAACCGCGCACCTCGCGTCTCCGCCGACCCCGAGGCCGTACGGTGGATGCGTCGGACCAGCGTCTTCAGCGGGCGGCTGACCGACCCGCAGCTCAACATCCACACCACCGGCGACGCCCTGATCCCGGTGCAGGCCGAGAGCGCCTACCGCCGGGCCACCGGCCCCGACCGCCGCCTCGCCCAGGCGTACGTCGACGGCCCCGGCCACTGCACCTTCACCACCGGCGAGATGCTCGCCGCCCTGCACACACTGGAGCACCGCCTGACCACGGGCCACTGGGACGCCTCGGCGGACGCGCTCAACACCCGTGCCCGGCAGGAGGAGCCGACGGAGCGGCCGCGGTACGTGACGTACCGGCCGACGTCGTATCCACGGCCGTACGACCTCGCGCGTCCGTGGGACGGCCGCCACCGGTGACGCCCCTCCACGCCACCGGTGCCGTGCGGCACATCGGCGACGCCGCCGGACCAACGGCGTCGCCGAGCACGTCCCCCTCACGCCTCCGACGCACCGTCCGATGGCACGCACGCTAGCCCGGCCCGCGCGGGACGGGGCCCGACTCGACCCGCCGGGCGGAGTTGCCGAGCAGGTCCGCCTTCAGCACTTGAACTCCCCTGCCCGGCAAGGACTTTCTCGGTTGCACCTCTTGACGGCCGTGGTGCCCGGGAGCACATTGGCCGCGCACCCCCTGTCTGAGAGCGCTCTCACAAACCCCCACGGACGCTCTCCGACAGGCACCCGCGCACCCCCACCACTCCGTACCGAGAGGCATCCCATGAGCGAAACCTCCGGCACCCCCGGCAGACGCCGGCCCTACCGGCGGGCCCTCGTCGCCGTCCTGAGCACGCTGGGCCTCGCCGCGCTCGCCGCCACGGCCGTGCAGCCGACGGCGACCGCGGCCGCACCGCCGCCCCCGTCCGGCTGGACGCAGGTCTTCGTCGACGACTTCGACGGCGCCGCCGGTTCCGGCGTCAACACGGCCAACTGGCAGTACGCGACCGGCAAGGGCTACCCGGGCGGCCCCGCCAACTGGGGCACCGGCGAGATCGAGACGATGACGAACAGCACCAGCAACGTCTCCCTCGACGGCAGCGGCAACCTCCGTATCACCCCGCGCCGCGACGCGTCCGGCAACTGGACGTCGGGCCGCATCGAGACCAACCGCACCGACTTCCAGCCCCCGGCCGGCGGCAAGCTGCGCGTCGAGGCGCGCATCCAAATGCCGAACGTCACCGGTGCCGCCGCCCGCGGCTACTGGCCCGCCTTCTGGATGCTGGGCGCCCCGTACCGCGGCAACTACTGGAACTGGCCCGCCGTCGGCGAACTGGACATCCTGGAGAACGTCCAGGGCCTCAACACCGTCTGGGCGACGATGCACTGCGGCACCTCACCCGGCGGCCCCTGCAACGAGACCACGGGCATCGGCGGTTCCACCGCCTGCCCCGGCGCCACCTGCCAGTCCGGCTTCCACACGTACCGCATGGAGTGGGACCGCTCGACCGACGTCGAGGAGATCCGCTTCTACGTCGACAGCACCCACTTCCACACCGTGCGGGAGAGCCAGGTCGACCCGACCACCTGGACGAACGCCACCGACCACGGCTTCTTCATCATCCTGAACGTGGCGATGGGCGGCGGCTTCGTGGACGCCTTCGGCGGCGGCCCGGACGCGGCCACGGTGCCCGGTCACTCGATGGTCGTCGACTACGTCCAGGTGCTGTCGGCCGGTGGGAGCGGTACCACACCTCCGCCGACCGGCAACCGGGACGCCTACAGCGCCATCCAGGCCGAGTCGCACGACGGGCAGTCCGGCACGATGACCGAGGGGACCTCGGACACGGGCGGCGGCCAGAACATCGGTGCCCTCGCGGGCGGTGACTGGACGCTCTACCGGGGCGTCAACTTCGGCTCCACACCGGCCAGGCAGTTCTACGCCCGGGTCGCGAGCGGCGCCGGGTCGGGCGTGAGCGGGCTGGTCGAGGTGCGCCTGGACAGCCGTGGCAACGCGCCCATCGGGAGTTTCGCGATCGGCAACACCGGCGGCTGGCAGTCCTGGCGCACGGTCCCGGCCAACATCTCCGCCGTCACCGGCACCCACGACGTCTATCTGACCTTCACCAGCGGCCAGCCGGCCGACTTCGTCAACGTGAACTGGTTCAACTTCGGCCGCTGAGCGGCCCGCCGACCTTCTGCGGGGGCTCCACGCGCGCGTGGAGCCCCTTTCGGCGTTACCGCAGCTCCGCGCGGAACGCCGCCGGCGTCATGTCCGTGTGCTGGTGGAAGAACTTGG